>JBHGAX010000518.1:0-2034 GCA_041946635.1 Methylomirabilales bacterium (SeqCode) | reverse complement strand
AGCGCCCCGACCGCCCCGCCGCCCGGACTTTCTTCTGACATTTCCTGGCTTCGATATCAGATCGTTCTCTGTGTCTCTGTGCCTCCGTGTGAGCCGCTCTTCGGCACCGGGTGCCAGGCCGCCACAGCGCGCCCGCCCGGCACCGTGGCATTCTGCCACGCCTCCCCCTCCCGCCTTGCCGCGCCGCCCCCCCGGGTCCCGCGCTGCCTGCGTTTCCGGCCCCGCCAGCTTTCCAAGCGCCTGGCACACCGCCTGCTTGGCTTCCCGACCGTGCGCACAGAGCGGACGGGCATGCATGCGAGCACAGGTGGTCGTGGTGGATGATGACGAGGAAAACTGCCACGCGCTCTGCGAGCTGCTGGCCGCCGAGGGCTTCGGCACCGTCCCGTTCCTGGACGGCGAGGCGGCCTGGTCGGCCATCCGGCGCCGGCACGTCCTCCCGGACGCGGTGGTGGCGGACGTCCGCATGCCCGGCCTGGACGGGATCGGCCTGCTGGCCCGGTTGAAGGCTCACGACGCCGAGACGCCGGTCATCCTGGTGTCGGCCTTTCCGGACGCCTCGCTCTGGGCGAAGGCGCGCGGCCTGGGCGCCTCGGACATCTTCCCCAAGCCCATCCACGGAGCGACGCTGGCCAAGGCCCTGCGGGCGTCCATTGCGCGGCGGCGCGCTCGTTCAACCCGGTAGGTGCCCGTCGCGCGTCGACGGGGCAAGGAGGAGGCAGCCATGAAGCGGATCCTGGGGATGGCGTTGGCGCTCACGCTGGCCTGCACGGGCGCGGCACTCGCCGCGGAGCTGGAGGGCACCGTCCAGGCGGTGGACGTGGCCGGCAAGGAAGTCGCCCTGGACAACGGTCAGAAACTCGTCCTCGACGATGCGACCACGATTACCATGGAGGGCAAGGAGGGCAAGCTCGAAGACCTGAAGGCCGGCTCCAAGGTCAAGGCCAGCTACGAGGAGAAGGACGGCAAGAACGTCGCGAGCAAGATCGAGGTGGAGCAGTAGATCGGATCGGGGACCGGGCGTGCAGCCCGGTCCCCGCCGCTATCGCCGATCCGAGGACGAGAGCCTGGCGGGACCCAGGCCGGCCGCGTCCAGGAACTGCCGGATGCGGGCGCCGGGCACCACGAAGGTCTCCCCGGCCACCGGGACCTTCAGCGAGTAGGCGCGCGCCCGGCTCTCCACGGCGATGGACGCCGTCTGGTAGCCCTCCACCACGCCCAGCAGCTCCCCCGTGGCCTCCTGGAATACCCCGCCCCCGCTCACCCCGTTCGCCGATGCCGCGTCCACCACGAGCGTCGCCTCGGCGCCCGCGTCGTCCGGCTGCCCGGTCTCCGCCGCCCCGGCCGGCAGCTGGCTCACGATGCCGCTGAACAGGCCGAAGCGCTTGCCCCACGGATAGCCCGCGATGAGGATTGCCTGGCCGAGCCGCGCATCCGCGGTGGCGAGCACCGCGGGCGGCACCGCCAGGCCCGTCACCCGGAGGATCGCCAGGTCGAGCGTCTCCGCATTCCCGGCGCGGAAGAGCGTCGCGGGGAGCCTGCCGGAGGCCGCCTGGGGGCCGACGAAGCGCGCGAAGAGCGCCGCCCGTTCCTTGCCGTCGAGGACGTGCTGCGCCGTGAGGATGTAGGTGGCCGCCGGGCCGTCGGGGCCCGCCGGCGTGGAGGCCACCACCACCCCCGAGCCGGAGCCCACGCGCTTGCCGTCGCGCTCCACGATCACCTTGGCGGTCACGGAGACGATGCGATCGATGACCGCTTGCCGGTCGGCCGTCCGCGGCGGGGACACGAGGGCGCACCCGGCGAGAAACAGGGCGGCTGCCGCGCCGAGCGTCCGGCATGCGGGGCGACGGGACATCCATCCGGCGTTCATGTCGGCCTGAATAGCATGCGGATGGCCGGGCGGCAACGAGAAAGCCGCCCCGGCGGCGGCTTGCCTATCGAGCCGGACGTGCGACTTGAGTCAACGAGCCCGCCCCGCCGGTGGTGATCGAGGGCGGCGAGCAGGCCTGAAGACCAGCGAGAGCGCTCCGGCTC
>JBHGAX010000517.1:0-2035 GCA_041946635.1 Methylomirabilales bacterium (SeqCode) | reverse complement strand
CTGCGCCTTGGCGTCTCTGCGTGAGACGGTTCTCGGCCGCTACTCGATGACCCAGGTCTCCCCCTTGCCCAGCAGCGCCTGCAGGTCCGGGGATCCGTGCTTGGCGCGGGCCGCCTCCGCCTGCTGCGCCATGGCGTCCTCGTACTTGGGCCGCGTCGTGGCGTGGAAGATGCCGATGGGCTTCGGCTGCTCCAGGTGCGCCAGCATGTAGGCCAGCGCCCGGTTGGTCTCGTCGTGGACGAGGATGTCCTCCTCGCGCACGCCCTCACCCAGCGCCACGACCTCCAGCCGGCCCTTCGCGCCGAGGCGGATGCCCTTGTCGCGGTTCTTGCCGAAGAGGAGCGGCTTGCCGTGCTCCAGGAGCAGGACGTTGTCCGCCTTGACGGCCTTGTCGGTCAGGGGCTCCCACGCGCCGTCGTTGAAGATGTTGCAGTTCTGCAGGATCTCGACGAAGGCGCCGCCCGGGTGCTCGTGGGCGCGGCGCAGGACGTCCTGCATGTGCTTGGCCTCCACGTCGATCGTGCGGGCGACGAAGCTCGCGTCCACGCCCATGGCCACGCTGATCGGGTTGAAGGGATAGTCCACCGAGCCCGCCGGCGTGGACTTCGTGATCTTGCCCAGCTCCGAGGTCGGCGAGTACTGCCCCTTGGTCAGCCCGTAGATCCGGTTGTTGAACAGCAGGATCCGGAGCGAGACGTTGCGGCGCAGCGCGTGGATCAGGTGGTTGCCGCCGATGCTCAGGCCGTCCCCGTCCCCGGTCACGACCCAGACCTGCAGGTCCGGGCGCGCGACCTTCAGGCCGGTGGCGATGGCGGGGGCGCGGCCGTGGATGCTGTGGAAGCCGTAGGTGTTCATGTAGTACGGGAACCGGCTGGAGCAGCCGATGCCGGAGATGAACACGAACTTCTCGCGCGGCACGCCCAGCTCGGGCATGAGCCGCTGGACCTGGGCCAGGATCGAGTAGTCCCCGCACCCCGGGCACCACCGGACGTCCTGGTCCGAGACGAAGTCCTTCCGCGTCAGCTTGGGCGCGGCCACGATCGTGTCGCTCATGCTACTCCTCCAGCAGGCGCCGGATGCCGCCCACGACCTCGGCCACCTTGAAGGGCTGCCCCTGCACCTTGTTCAGGCCCACCGCGTCCACCAGGTAGGTCGCGCGGAGGATCGTGCGGAGCTGCCCCATGTTCATCTCGGGCACCAGGACCTTCCGGAAGCCGGCCAGGATCTTCTCGAGGTCGGGCGGCAGCGGGTTCAGGTGGCGGAGGTGCACCTGGGACACCGCCTTGCCCTGCCCCTGCAGCTCGTCCACGGCGGCCGCGATGGAGCCGTAGGTGCTCCCCCACCCGACCACCAGGACCTCGCCCTCCTGGCTGCCCCGGATCCGGGTGGGCGGGATGTCCGCGGCCACGGCGGCCACCTTGGCGGCCCGCGCGCGGGTCATCAGCTCGTGGTTCGCCGGCGAGTAGCTGATGTTGCCGGTCACGTCTTCCTTCTCGATGCCGCCGATGCGGTGCTCCAGGCCCGGGGTGCCCGGCCGCACCCAGGGCCGCGCCAGCGTCTCCGGGTCGCGCAGGTACGGGAAGAACCCCTCGGGCTCCGTGCGGAAGCTGACCGGGATGGCGGGCAGCTCGTCCACGCGGGGGATGAGCCACGGCTCGGCCCCGTTGGCGAGGTACCCGTCCGTCAGCAGGATCACGGGCGTCATGTACTTGATGGCGATGCGCACGGCCTCGTAGGCCATGGCGAAGCAGTCGGCGGGCGTGGCGGCCGCCAGCACGGGCAGCGGGGAGTCGCTGTTTCGCCCGAAGATCGCCTGCAGGAGATCGGCCTGCTCGGTCTTGGTCGGGAGCCCGGTGCTCGGGCCGCCCCGCTGCACGTCGCAGATCACCAGCGGCAGCTCGGTCATCACGGCCAGGTTGATCGCCTCCTGCTTCAAGGCGATGCCCGGCCCGCTGCTCGTGGTGACGCCGATCGCCCCGCCGAAGGCGGCCCCCAGCGCGGAGCAGACCCCCGCGATCTCGTCCTCCGCCTGGAA
>JBHGAX010000516.1:0-2064 GCA_041946635.1 Methylomirabilales bacterium (SeqCode) | reverse complement strand
GACGAGGAGCGGCAGGCGCTGGAGCTCAGGCAGATTGCCTGCATCGACTGCGGCCTGTGCGTCAAGGCCTGCCCGGAGCACGTGATCGCCGTGAAGCCGGAGCTGTACCTCGAGCGCACCGCCCTCGAGTGGCACACCGTGCTCCAGGACACCATGGTCAACTGCGTGAAGTGCGATCGCCCCTTCATCAACCGCAAGGCCCTGGAGGCCATCGAGGCGAAGGTCCTCTCCCTCGAATCCATCCTGGATGCCTTCGCCGGCGGCCGCCGGGAGCTGCTCCGCATGTGCCCCAACTGCCGGGCGGTGGCCGCCACCATGGAGATGCAGAAAGGGTGGGTGCCGTAAGTAGAAAGGACCTCGGGAAACGGAGAAACGGGGCATCGGGGCAAGGAAACGGAGAGGGCGGGGATAGCCTGGGGGCTCGTCCCCGGCACTAGGCTCTCGGCGCTCGGCAGTGGTGGGCTGATGGAGAAGCAGCGGCGGCGCAGGGACGACCGGCGGGGAGAGCGCGTCCAGGGGCAATCCCTCATGGATGTCACGCGCGACGGCTTCGTGCGGCACCTGGCCCTCGACCGGTGGCGCGACCTCCAGGACATGCGGGAGACCCTGGGCCTGGACTGGCGGGCGGCCGCCCAGGAGGCGGGGGTCTTCCCCTCGCGCGGGGCGTATGCGGCGCTGTGGGTCCGCGAGTGGCGGCAGGCGGTGCTCCCCGCCGCCGCCGATGCCGATCCGGGGCGCCTGTTCGCGGCCATCGAGGCCGCGATGGCGGCGGCGCTCCGCGCAGAAGAGGATCAGCGCAGCGTCCGGGGCGATCGCCCCCTGGAGGAGGATCCCGAGTACAAGGGCTTCGTGGACGGCATCGTGGAAGGCCTGCTCCGGCAGGCCGGGGAGCTGGAGTCGCTCTGATGCTCGGGGACAAGGACCTGCTCGCGTTTCGCCAGGGATACTACGACCTCTTCGTGTCCCTCCTGGGGCAGGAGCCCTCGCCGGCGCTGCTGCGCGGCCTGGCGGACGGGATGGCGGAGCGCATCCGGGGGTCGCAAGGCCTGCACCCGCTGCTCGCCGAGGGATGGGAGGAGATGCAGCGGCTCCTGACCGGCAGCGCAGCTCAGCAGGTGGCCGAAGCGGTGGCCGACGAGTACACGCGCCTCTTCGTCGGCCCGCAGCCCCCCGAGGTGAATCTCTACGAGTCCTTCTACCTGACCGGCCGCCTGCTGGACCGACCCCTGGTGGCGGTCCGAGCGTTCCTCGCGGAGGTCGGCATCCGGAAGGAGGAGGGGTACGCGGAGCCCGAGGACTTCCTGGCCTTCGAGCTCGAGGTGATGCGCCGCTTGATCCGGCGCCAGGCCACCGCCGCCGACCCCGAGGCGGAGGCCGAGTGGATCGGCCGGCAGGCCGAGTTCGTGGTCCGGCACCTGCTCGTCTGGGCGCCGGCCGCCGCCGCGGACCTGGAGCAGGCCCCGGGCGCCTCCTTCTACCGGGCGGTTGCGAAGCTCCTCCGCGCGTTCCTCGAACTGGAGCGAGACCTCTTCAAGGAGCAGGGCGCGGTGCGGTCCCTCGAGGAGGCCAGGCAGGCGGCCGCCGGGAGGGGAGAGTGGCGCGGCCCCCTGCTGGACTGGGCCGATGCGCCGGGTGGCGATCCGATCCCGCCGCCGGCGCCCGCCAGATGACGCGCCGCGCGCGGGTTTTTTGGGCCGCATTCCGGTTTTCCCCTTGACATGCGGTAGTTAGCGGGCGATCAGTCGAACAGCACAACAATCATCGGAGAAGTGGGCATCTGCACGGCCACAGGCTCAACGGGAGGGGGTGAGGCTGTTGGTCCAAGGTCAGATTCGCCGGCTCGATCCTGCCGCGCGCCTCGCCGTCATTGCGCTCGAGGACGGACGCGAGGTCACCGTCACGTTTCCGCCGCACGCCAACATCGAGGTCCACGAGCCCTGCACCATGGGCACCATGGGGGGCACGCTGGACGATCTGCGCGTGGGCTACTGGGTTTCCGTGGCGCTGCACGAGCACGCCGAGGCGACCCCATGCTCGTGTAGCGCGCTGGTCTGCATCAGCTAG
>JBHGAX010000515.1:0-2076 GCA_041946635.1 Methylomirabilales bacterium (SeqCode) | reverse complement strand
AGCGCCAGGGGGAACGGCAGCCAGACGCTGTAGCGGCCGTGCAGGGCGGATGGGTAGGCGCGCGGGAGCACCGTGTAGCGGTACGTCCGGCGGGTGGCGGAGCGCCGGGCGTCGAACTCCGGCCCCACCTCCTCCGCCTCGCGCACCACGATGTCGCCCGGCAGCGTCGCATTGAGTGCGCGCCGCAGCGTGGCGCCGTCCAGCCGGAGGTCGGCCGAGAAGCTGGCCACCTGCCCGGCCGCGTGCACCCCCGCGTCCGTGCGGCCCGCGCCCATCACGTGCACGGCCGTCCCCGCCATCCGGGAGAGCACGTCCTGCAGGACGCCCTGCACCGTCGGCCCCACCGGCTGCACCTGCCAGCCGTGGTAGGCCGTGCCGTCGTATTCCAGGGTGAGCTTGAAGTGGCGCATGCTGCGACCGTCGCCCTACCCCTTCTCCGCCGGGGCCTTGCGGCCTTGCTCCGCCAGGAGCTTCTGCAGGTCCGCCAGCGACTTGGCCTGCGAGGAGCCCTCGATGGCCTTCTCGGCGATCTCCTGGACCTTCTGGTAGGCCGCCTCGAGCTGCCCGGCGAGCTTCGCGTTCTGGCCGGTCAGGTCCTTGTTCATCTTCTCCAGGGCCTCGCTGCGCGCCGCGGCGACATTGCGCTCGCCCTCGAACTCCTTCCGGAGCAAGTCCTCGCGGCTCTTGGCGTCCAGCCTCAGGCGCTCGGTCGCCTCCTTGACGGCCTTCTCCACCGCCGATTCCAGCTCCTTGGGAAACGCCGCCGCCCGCTGGCGCAGGTCCGCCAGCTCCTTCTCCTGCGCGGCGACCGCTCGCTCCCGCTCGGCCAGCTCCTTCGCCAGCGACTCCCGCTTCGCGAGGATCTCCTTCTCGAGCGCGGCCTTCTCGTCGTTCAGCTTGTCGCGCGCGGCTTGCTGCTCGCGCTTGAAGAGGTAGCCGAACTCCTCCTTCTCGCGCTCGCGGCTCTTCTTTTCGAGGGCCTCGCGCTCGCGGAGCTCGGCCTCGTGGCTCTTCTTCTCCTTCTCCCAGTCGCTGCGGGTGGTCTCGATCTCCCGGGTCAGCGCCTCCTTCTGCCGGCTCAGCTCCACCTCGAATTCCCGGCGCTTCTCGTTCTGGGCCTCGATCAGCGCCGCCAGGCTTGTCGCCGCCTTCTCGATGCCGTATAGCTCCTGCAGCTCCTGCTCTTTGCTCTCGACCGCCTGCTGCACGGCCTTGAACCGCGTCACTTCCGCGGCCATGCGCTCGGCAATCTCCGCCAAGCTGCGGCCAATGTCGGCCTTGAGGTTTCCCAGGGCCCGTTCCACACCGTCCGGGGCCAACGGGGCGGCAGTCGCCACGGCCTCCTCGGCCTTCTTCTCCTGCAGCCGCTTCTCCGGGTTCAGCTCGGCCGCGCGCTTCTCCTCGAGCTGGCGGACCACGGCGCGATACGCGTCCAGCATCTCCTGCTTGGTATTCTTCTCCGAGAGTCTCGGTGCGACGGGCTTCTCTGCCATGGCTACCGCCCCCTTTCGGTGATGGTTGGGTCGAACCGCGCTCGCGCACCCCGGAAGGCCCCCGACGACCGACCTCATCTCCTCGCTGCGCCAGCGCTCCAGCTCTTCAAGAGGGGTGAGCGGCGTGCGATCTTGTCGAGTTCCCGGGTGAAGGCGGAGTAGCGAGAGTGCTGCCGCCGCACGTCCTCCAGGAAGGCCTGGCCGCGTGCGGCCTCCCCGGCCATCAGCCGCGCCTCGGCCACGCCCACGACCAGCTCGGCCGCCCGCTCGTAGGCACGGCGCCGCTTCTGCTCCAGTATCGCTCGGACCCGGCCTTGCGTCACATCCCACGCCGCCTTCATGCAGCGCGCACGCTGTTCTGCATCAAGCGGCCGGCGCTGGAGCCGGTTTTCAAGAAACGGTGTCAGGCGCGCCGGCAGACGCTCCACGGGGCTCTTGGACTCCAATTCACCGCCGTCGCTCTCCGCCATATCATCCAGGTCCAGATCCCAAGCGCCGAGCGGCGGCTCGCTTTCGTCGATCTCGCGCCAGAGATCCGCCAGCGCGGTGCCCGGCGACGGGGCCGCCCCGCCAGCCGCAGCCC
>JBHGAX010000514.1:0-2079 GCA_041946635.1 Methylomirabilales bacterium (SeqCode) | reverse complement strand
CCTCACGGCGCGCCAGGATAGCACAGACGGGGGACCAGGGACCAGAGGCGGAGCGGGGCGGGGAGACACGGGGAGATGGGGAAACGGGGACACGGGGAGACGGGGACCTCGGACCTCGGACCTCGGACCTCGGACCTCGAACCTCTCGACCGCGTTTGCCATTCCGACGTTGGCCTCATAGAATGGCCACGGCCAGCCGCCGGTCATCCACCAGCTTGCCCGCCACCCGCGCCTATCGAGAAGGAGCGCCATGAGTACCGAGTCCTCGAGCGCCGCCGGAGTCCGCTGGGATCTCAGCGACCTGTTCGCCTCGCCGGAGGATCCGGGCATCACCGCCAGCCTGGCGGCGTGCCGCGCGCGGGCCCAGGCTTTCGCCGCCGCCTACCGCGGCAGCCTCCGCGCGCCGGACGGTCCGGACCCCTCGCGGGTCCTCGCGGCGCTCCAGGAGCTGGAGGCGCTGCAGGAGACCCTGGGGCGGGCGGGCACCTACGCCGGCCTGCTGTATGCCTCGGACACCGCCAACCCCGTCTACCGGGATCTCCGCGAGCGGGTGGAGCTGGCGGGCACGGAGATCGGCAACCTCGTCCTGTTCTTTGACCTGGAGTGGATGGAGGTCCCCGACCCGGTGGCCGAGCGGCTCATGGCGGACCCGGTGCTCGCATCCTACCGGCACCACCTCGCGCAGCTCCGCCGCTTCCGCGCCCACACCCTGTCCGAGGCCGAGGAGCGGCTCCTGAACGAGCGCGACAACACCGGCCGCCGGGCCTTCGGCCGCCTGTTCACGGAGCTGACCACCAGCCTGAGCTTCCCCCTGACGCGCGACGGGCGGGAAGAGCGGCTCACCATGAGCGAGCTGCTCGCCCTGGTCCACGACGAGGACCGGGACCTGCGCCGGCGGGCCTACGAGAGCCTGTTCGACGTCCTGTCCGGGCAGAGCCTGGTGCTCACCTTCGTCTACGACACCCTGATCCAGGACCAGCTGGTGGCGGACCGCCTGCGGCGGTATCCGCACCCCATGGCGGAGCGGAACCTCGGCAACGAGATCGACGAGGCTGCGGTGGAGCAGATGCTCGCCGTGACCGAGGCGAACTACGGGGTGGCGCAGCGCTACTTCCGCCGGAAGGCGGCGCTGCTCGGCCTGCCGCGCCTGGCGCTCCACGACCAGTACGCCCCGGTCGGGACGTCGCTGCCCCCCTGCAGCTTCGAGCGGGCGCGGGCCATGGTGCTGGAGGCCTTCGGGGCCTTCGAGCCGGGCGTGCGCGAGATCGCCGAGCGGTTCTTCACCCGTCGCTGGATCGACGCCGAGGTGCGGCCGGGCAAGCAGGGGGGCGCCTTCTGCGCGTCGCCGTCGCCGGCGCTGCACCCCTACGTCCTCTGCAACCACACCGACAACCTGCGGGATGTCATGACGCTGGCCCACGAGCTGGGGCACGGCCTGCACGGCTGGCTGGCACGCGCCCAGACCCTCTTCAACTACGACACCCCGCTCACCCTGGCCGAGACGGCCTCGGTCTTCGCCGAGTTCCTGGTCTTCGACCACCTGCTGGCGCGGGAGACGGACCCCGGCGTCCGGCTGGCGCTGCTCGCGGGCAAGATCGAGGACACCTGCGCCACCGTCTTCCGCCAGACCGTGCTCACGCGCTTCGAGCAGGCCGCCTTCCGCCGCCGCGGGGCCGGGCGGCTGACCGCCGACGCCGTGTGCCAGGACTGGCTCGGCGCGAACCGGGCCTACTACGGGGACGCGCTGGAGCTGCCCGAGGCCTACCGCTGGGGCTGGGCCTACATCCCGCACTTCATCCACTCGCGCTTCTACTGCTACGCCTACGTCTTCGGCGAGCTGCTGGTGCTCTCGCTCTACCGCCAGTACAAGGAGGAGGGGCGGGCCTTCGTGCCCAAGTACCTCCGGCTGCTGGAGGCGGGCGGGTCGGACGCGCCCGAGCGGCTGCTGGCGCCGCTCGGGGTGGACTTCCGGGACGCGGCCTTCTGGCAGCGGGGCTTCGAGGAGCTGAAGTCCCTGGTGGCCCAGGTGGAAGCCCTGGCGGCCGAGGCGGCGGGTGCGGCGGGCCTCGCCCGGGGCGG
>JBHGAX010000513.1:0-2085 GCA_041946635.1 Methylomirabilales bacterium (SeqCode) | reverse complement strand
AGGTCCAGGAACTCGCCGGTCCGGTAGAACGTCACCCGCTCGGCGCCCGGCGCGGCCTCGCCCGTCAGCTCCTCCGCCTCGGCCTCGGGGCGGGCGGAGCCCGTGGCCTGGAGCGCCTCCAGGATCTCGACCTTGTACGTTTGCCCGTGCTCCTTGGCCCAGGCGATGGCCTCGGCGATCGGCATCTCGCGCCGCTCGTACGGCAGCCGCCGGGAGGCCAGCTCGCGCATCTTGGCCTCGATGACGGGCAGGTCCTCGGGCGTGAGCGCGCGCGGCAGCTCCATGTCGTAGTAGAAGCCGTCCGCGATGGCCGGGCCGATGGCGAACCGGGCCTCGGGGAACAGGGCCTGGACCGCCGCCGCCATGAGGTGGGCCGCGCTGTGCCGCACGACGTGCAGGCCCTCGGGCGAGTCACCCGGCACCAGGGCCAGGCCGGCGCCGGCCGGCACGGGCGTCATGAAGTCGAGGACCCGGCCGTCCTGCCGCAGGGCCACGGCGGCCTCCGGCGGGCGGCCGAGGCTCTCCAGGACGGAGGTATCCGCCGGGATGGCGACGCGGCGCCCGTCGGGCAGGATCAGCTCGGAATCGGCCATGGCCTCACGCAATAAAAAAGCACCACGATACCACCCGCATCGTGATGCTTCCCCCAGGACGCTAGGCTGTCACGAACGGACAGTTGGTAGGCACGGGCGGTCTCGAACCGCCGACCTCTTGCGTGTCAAGCAAGCGCTCTCCCCCTGAGCTACGTGCCTCCGGGCTGCCGGCTGCGGGAGTCGGCAAGTGCGGGGTATTAGAAACCTCAAAGGCCCGAAGTGTCAAGGAAAAACTAGCCATTCCGGCCGTCCGGAGCGCGCCCGAGGGCCGGAATGGCCCGCTCGGGGGCCGGGGGTGAACACGGCGTCCACCACGGCGACTGCTTGACGGCTGGCGAGGCTGCTGGCTTTTCCGACGACGCAGAGCGTCTTCGCCTGGTATCAATCGTGCAGCCCGAGACGCGGACGCGGTCAACCTGGGAGGGAGGACATCGATGTTGATCCCGATCATGCTCGCCACGTTCTCCTCGGGCTTCCTCTTCGGCATGCTCCTCATGATCTTCCTGGGCAGCCCGCGCTCCTGACCCTCGCCACCGGCCACGCCCACAACCCTGCGGATTCGCCACGCCGCCCCGGCCGGCCGCCCCGCCACCCAGCCTGACGGTCCGCAGACTGACGCCTCCTCGCGCGACCCGCGCTCCTCGCCCCCGGGCCGCGCTTACAGCCGTAACGCTGCAGACGCTCGTTGCGCTCCGCGGGTCAACCTGCGGGATATGGCGCAGCAGTGTACGTAAGGATGTGGCAGGGGAATCGGGGGATCGGGGGGCTCGGGGCTACGCTAGCTGAGGTCCGCAAGCCAGGCTTCCATCTCGCCGCGGGGATTGATGCCGAAGCCCACGATGGTGCGCCCGTCGGCGGAGATTCCCGTCGCCTGGCTCAGCACCCAGTCGCGGACGGCGTCGGCCAGGCCGTGCGAGCGGGCAAGGACGTCGCGAAGGCTCTGCATCCCGTCGGCCGCTGTCCAGACGAACGCTTGATACCCCGCGGCCGTGGCGCTGCGCCCGACGATCACGCTGCCGTCGGCCGAGACACCGAGGGCTTGGCCGTCCACGGGCCCACCGGGCAGATCCCCCAGCGGCAGCATCCCGGTCGCCCACGTCCAGCGGAACGCTTCGAACCCGGCCTGCGAGCTGCCCTGCCCGACCACCACGGAGCCGTCCGGCGAGACCGCGGTGGCCCGCGCGAACACCGGTCCCCCCGGCAGATCCCCCAGGCTTTCCATCTGCGTGGCGACCGTCCAGCGAAACGCCTCCTGGCCGCGCGGGGTGTGGCTCCAGCCGACGATCACCGAGCCGTCGGCCGACACGGCCATGGCGCGGCTCTCGAACCCCTCGGCGCCCAGCGTGCCGAGGCCCTGGAGCCCGGTCGCGGCCGTCCAGCGAAACGCCTCCGCCGCGAGCGCCGACAGGCTGCGCCCCGCTACGACGCCGCCGTCGGCGGAGACGCCCAGGGCCTGGCTGGAGAAGCGGCCGCCCGGCAGATCGCCCAGCCC
>JBHGAX010000512.1:0-2091 GCA_041946635.1 Methylomirabilales bacterium (SeqCode) | reverse complement strand
CTCCGCGTTACACAGGTAGAGTACCACGAACACGTCAGATATCACTTGAGATGTTTTCTCCCGCCGGGTCGGCGCGTCACCCCGTCCAGGTCTCCTTGAGCAGGCGGATCCAGTTGCCGGAGAAGATGCCGCGGACGTCCGCCTGGCTGTAGCCGCGCTTGGCCAGGATGCCGGCCAGCCGCTGCAGGTCCGCGATGGTGTTCAGGTCGCGCGGCGCCTGCTCCTGCCCGTACGCCCCGTCCAGGTCGCTGCCGATCCCGCAGTGCCGCGCGCTGCCGGCGAGCTGGCTGATGTGGTCCACGTGGTCCGCCACGGCATCCAGCGTGACGTGCGCCGTCTGGTCGCAGGCTGGCAGCTCGCGCTGCCACTCGGGGTCCAGCATCCAGGCGTCCAGCGCGACGCCGATCACCCCGCCCCGCTCCACGATGGCCCGGATCATCTCGTCGCTCAGCTGCCGCTGCCCCGGGATCAAGGCGCGGCAGTTGTGGTGGGAAGCGGCAACCCGGCCGTCGAACGCCTCCAGGGCCTCCCAGAACGCCTGGTCGGCGAAGTGCGTCATGTCCAGGATGATGCGATGGGCCCTGAGCGCGGCCAGGAGCGGCTTGGCCCGGGGCAGCAGGCCGCCCTCCGTCCCGGTCCCGTGCGCGTAGGAGCTCACGCCGTAGTGGGAGATGCTGACCATGCGCAGGCCGGCCGCGTGCCACTCGGGGACCTGCTCCGGGCCGAGGATCGAGTCGGCGCTCTCCATGGCCAGCACCAGGCCGATGGGCGTGGTGTCCGGCTGCCGCTCCCACTCGGCCACGTGGCGGTCCAGCTCCTCGCTCGTGCGCAGGAACCGCAGCACCCCCGCGCGCTCCATGGCCTGGTAGTAGGCGAGGTGGCCGACGCCGATGCCGTAGCACTGGCTCTGCGCGTACATGCCGGTGGCCGTCCAGAGGTCGTTCGGGTCGATGCGGGTCATCACGGTGCCGAAGACGATGCCCGCGCCGGCCTTCCGCAGCTCGGGGAACGTCACCGTGCAGGTGCCGAAGTTGCGGATGAGCGGCTCCCCGTCGTGCGCGCGGACGCTCGCCACCGAGGCGGTGAGGTCGCGCTTGAGCTGGATGGCGTCGAAGGCGAGGTCGAGGTGGCTGTCCACGAGCAAGAGCGGCGTGTTCATGACGTGCGCCCCCAGGCCTGACGGAAGAAGCGGACGAGGTTACCGTGCGCGATCTTGCGGGCGTCCTCCTCCGAGTAGCCGCGCGCGCGGAGGAGCGGGAAGAACTGCTGGAGATCCGCGATGGTGTCCAGGTCGGTCGGGGCCAGCTCGCGCCCGAAGCCGCCGTCCAGGTCCGTGCCCAGGGCCACGTGATCCGCCGTCCCGAGGAGCTGGCAGACGTGATCCAGGTGCTCGATGACGGCGGACAGGCTCCGCGTGGCGGCCGGCCGGTGGGTGGCCCGGTCCTCCCAGACCCAGGCGCGGTTCAGCATCGCCTCCGCGAAGACCAGGCCGATCACCCCGCCGCGGGCGGCGATGGCCTTGATCATGTCGTCGCTCAGGTGGCGCTGCCCAGGCACCAGCGCCCGGCAATTGCAGTGGCTGGCGTGCACCGGCCCCGGCCAGTACTCCAGGATCTGCCAGAAGGCCAGCTCCGCGGCATGGGTGAGGTCCAGGACGATCCCGGCCGCGTGGAGGGCGTCCATCAAGGGGTACGCCGGCGGGAAGAGCCCGCCCCGCGTCCCGGTCCCGTGGCCGTACACGTTGACGCCGAAGTGGGTGAGCGAGACGGAGCGGAGTCCCGCCCGGTGCCACTCGGCCACCTGGTCGGGCGCCAGGATGGGATCCGCGCTCTCCATGGCGAGGATCAGCCCCACGGGGGTGCGAGGCGACGGGCGCTCCCAGGCCCGCAGGCAGGCATCCAGCTCGGCGACGTTGCGCACCCAGGCCAGCTCCCCCTGCCCCACCAGCGCCTGGTAGTACGCCAGGTGCGAGCGCGCGACCGCATAGCACGCCTCGCGGGTCCGCGCGCCGTGCGCCGCGTCGGGCTGCACCCGGCACATGATCGTGGAGAGCACGATCCCGATCCGCCCGGCGCGCAGCTCGGGCAGCGC
>JBHGAX010000511.1:0-2097 GCA_041946635.1 Methylomirabilales bacterium (SeqCode) | reverse complement strand
AGCGTCGAGAGCACGGGGTTCGGCGCGCTCTTGCCGAGCGCGCACAGGGAGGCCCGCTGCACGGTCCAGGCGAGGTCTTCCAGCAGGGCGAGCTGGGCCGCCCGGCCGCGGCCGTGGGTGAGGTCCTCCAGGATCTCCAGCATGCGCCCGATGCCCACCCGGCAGGGCACGCACTTGCCGCACGACTCGTCCTGCAGGAAGTTGAGGAAGTAGCGGGCGAAGTCCACCATGCAGACGGAGGTGTCCACCACCACCATGCCGCCCGAGCCCATCATGGACCCCGCCTCGGTGAGCGCCTCGAAGTCCACGGGCAGGTCGAAGCGCGAGACCGGGAGGCACCCGCCCGACGGGCCGCCGGTCTGCACCGCCTTGATGGGCTTGCCGTCCCGCGGCCCGCCGCCGATGTCGAAGATGATGTCGCGGAGGGAGGTGCCCATGCGCACCTCCACCAGCCCGGTGTGCTTCACCTGGCCGGTGAGGGCGAAGATCTTCGATCCCTTGCTGGCGGCCGTGCCGCGCGAGGCGAACCAGGCCGGCCCGCGGCGGATGATCTCCGGCACGTTGGCCCAGGTCTCCACGTTGTTCAGCAGGCTGGGCTGCCCCAGGTACCCGCGCTCCACCGTGTGGACGTCCTTGGGGCGGGGCTCGCCGACCTTGCCCTCCAGGGACGCCATGAGCGCGGTCGACTCCCCGCAGACGAAGGCGCCGCCGCCCCGCGCCACCTTCACGTCGAAGCTGAAGGGGCTCCCCAGGATGTTGCGCCCCAGGAGGCCCATGTCCCGCGCCTGCGCGATGGCCTCGCGCACGTGCTGCACCGCCAGCGGGTACTCGTTGCGGACGTACACGAAGCCCTGCGCCGCGCCCACCGCGTAGGCGCCGATGAGCATGCCCTCCAGGATGAGGTGCGGGTTGCCCTCCAGCAGGCCGCGGTCCATGTAGGCGCCGGGATCGCCCTCGTCGGCGTTGCAGATGACGTAGCGCTCCCGCCCGGGCGCGCGCCGGCACTGCTCCCACTTCCGGCCGGTCGGGTAGCCGCCGCCCCCGCGCCCGCGCAGGCCCGAGGCGGTGATCTCCCCGATCACCCGCTCCGGCGTGAAGCCGGAGAGCACCGCCGCCAGCGCGCCGTAGCCGCCCACCGCGATGTAGTCGCCCAGGTTGCACGGGTCCACCCAGCGGTTCTGGCCGATGAGCGCCCGGTCCTGCTTGGCGAAGAACGGGAGGTCCGCCTCGCGCCGGTACCGGGCGCCCGTCACCGGGTCCCGGTGGAGCAGCCGCTCCACGACCCGCCCCTCGATCACCGACTCGGCCACGATCTCCGCGACGTCCTCCGGCTTCACCCGGCAGTAGACCGCGTCCAGCGGATCCAGGATCAGCAGCGGCTCCTCCTCGCAGAAGCCGTGGCAGCCGGTGACCCGGAGGTGGACGGCATCGCGCAGGTCCGGCTGGTTCAGGCGCCGCCGGAGCGCCTGCAGGACGGCCAGCGAGCCGGAGGCCTGGCCGCAGGTGCCGGAGGAGAGCGTGAGGCGGACCGGCCAGAACGCCCGGGCGGCGATCAGCCGCTTCCGGAGGGCGTCGAGCGCCGCGGGGCTGTGGAGCTTAGGCATGGGCGAGCTGCTTTCCGTCCTGCGCCCGCGCCGCCCCCAGCAGGCCCGAGAGCTTCGCGGGCGTCATGTGCTCGTAGTAGCGGCCGTCCATCACGACCACCGGGGCCAGCGCACAGGCGCCCAGGCAGTTCACCGTCTCCAGCGTGAACTCGCCGTCCGCCGTCGTGCCGCCCGGCCCCACCTGGAGCTGCCGGCGCACCTCGTCGAGGAAGCGGGGCGATTCCCGCACGTGGCAGGCGGTCCCCATGCACACGGTGATCAGGTGGCGCCCGCGCGCCGTCAGGCTGAAGGCCTTGTAGAAATTGGCCAGGCGGAAGACTTCGATGAGCGGGACGCCGAGGGCCTCCGAGACCCGGCGGAGGACCGGCTCGGGCAGGTAGTGGTAGGTCGCCTGGATGTCCTGGAGGACCTCCATGACGTCGTAGGGCTGCGAGCCCTTGCCCTTCAGGATCTCCTCGGCCGCGCTCCAGTCCATCTCGGCTCTCCGTACGTC
>JBHGAX010000510.1:0-2102 GCA_041946635.1 Methylomirabilales bacterium (SeqCode) | reverse complement strand
CCGCGACGTACAGGCTCACCGACGCACCTCGCATCTGCGCGGACACGCGGCAGGGAGACGGGCGGCCCGCCCGGATCCGGGCGGGCCATGGTTCGTCTCGCATCCGTGCTCGTTCTCGAGCGCCCGCCTATCAACGGCTCTCGGAGCCCTCGGTGCCCATGGGCACTTCCCTGCTGCGGTGCCGGACATCGGGGCCTTCGATGCCCTTGGGCTCCACCTTGGTGCGGATGTCCGGCCCCTCGATGCCCTTGGGCGGCACCACCGGGGGCGGCACGTCCGCCGCGTAGGCGGCGGCACTGGCGATCCCGAGCACTGCCGAAAGGATGCCGATTGTGATCCACCGCTTCATGGCCGCTTCCTCCTTGGAGCGTGATGCGCCGATGGGGGAACACCGATTGCGGAACACGGCCGATCACTGGAGCAACCGCGATGCCAGCACGACCTCTGAAGGCCAACTCCGCGAAAGGCTTGAGAGAGGGCGTGGCCGGCCGCCTGCCCTCGGAGGCGACCGCCGTTCGCCTTTGAAACGGGGTGTTCCAGGGTGATCCGGGCATCGCCGCTCGCCGCCGTCACCCTCGGCAACGGTGGCGCACGGTGCCGCCGGAGGCGTGCGGGCCTTCGGCACATCCACTCACAAGGAGGCGCGCCTCTCTGTCCCGTGTTGGAGCGCTCTGTTCGGTTCTGGAACACCGAGCGCAGGAACGTCATCGAGGGCCGGGCTCTTGTGCGCGTTTGGCCGTAGTTTCCTGGACGAGGGACGTCCCGGGCGAGATGGCATCCGGGTTGCTCGAGGTCCTCGTAGGCTCGGCGTGCCGCGAAACGTGGTCCAGCCTGGCACCGATCGGCATGGAGGGCCGCGCGCGCCCGGTCAGCGTGGTAGAGTTGGACTGATCCTCGGCCCGCCGCGAACGCGCAGGAAGCCGGTCCGTCCCAATGGCATTGATCCTGGTGGTAGACAACGAGCCTTCGGTCCGCATGACGCTGGCCTTGCTCCTGAAGGGCAAGGGATACCAGGTGCTGGAGGCCTCGGACGGTCGGGCCGCCATCAGCCAGCTGAGCGCGGAGCTGGTGAATCTCGTCATCAGCGATCTCAAGATGCCGGAGGAGGCGGACGGCGGGACGCTCTTCCTGGACGAGATCGGCGACACCTCCGCCGCGACGCAGATCAAGCTGCTCCGCGTGCTGCAGGAGCGCGAGATCCGGCGCGTGGGGAGCACGACCTCACCGATGGCAAGACGGCCAAGGCCTACTCGACCTGGCAGCTCAACCACCACGAGATCGTCAACGACGCCCTCGGGGACCTGCCCGTCGCGGTCACCTGGTGACCCCTCTGCTTCACGGGCATCGTGTATGTCCGACCGACAGTGGAGGGGAAGCTCCTGAGCTTCGGCGTCTCGGGCAAGCTCTGGAAGGATGCCCTGGTCATGTACGACCGGGAGACCGGGAGCCTGTGGAGCCACGTTACCGGGAGCGCCATCACCGGGAAGCTGAAGGGCACGACCCTCAAGATGATTCCCGCCCTCCACCTGACGTGGGCCGAGTGGAAGCAGCTCTACCCGGCGAGCCAGATCCTGAGCAAGGCCGGCCCTTCCCAGAACGTGTACGAGGGATACTTCGCGGACGACAGCCAGTTGGGCATCTTCGGGACCCGGAACCCTGATCCGCGCCTCCCGGGCAAGGAGTTCGTGGTCGGCGTGCGGCTGGAGCAGACGGCCGTGGCGTACCCCTTCCGCCACCTGAGCCGGCAGCCGCTGGTGAACGACCTGGTCGCCGGCCGGCCCGTGGTGGTCGTCTTCTCTCGGGAGGGCGCCACGGGCGCCATCTTCTCGCGGAAGGCCGCCGGGCGAACGCTCACCTTCGAGAACCTCCGCCGAGAGCAGGGCGACCTCCTCATGGACGACCGGGAGACGGGCACCACCTGGCGCGCCCTGGCCGGCTTGGCCATTCGCGGCCGGCTGGCGGGCGCCCGCCTCGATCAGCTCCCCTCCACGCTGGGCTACTGGTTCGCCTGGAGGGGCTTCCACCCCGGGACGCGCCTCTGGGAGCCGTGACGCCCCCGTTCGCGACCCACGCACGCGGCCTGCAGCCAGCGCTTCCCGCCG
>JBHGAX010000051.1:0-15862 GCA_041946635.1 Methylomirabilales bacterium (SeqCode) | reverse complement strand
CTTGGACCTTGGACGTTGAACGGAGGAGCCCATGGGCAGCTCGATGAACAGCGCGGTGTCGGGCCTGCGCGCGCACCAGCTCATGCTCGACGTGTCCGGCAACAACATCGCGAACGTGAACACGCCGGGATTCAAGGCGGGCCGCGCGACCTTCTCCGACGTGCTCAGCCAGACCCTGGCCGGCGCGACGGCCCCCGGCACCAGCCGCGGCGGCGTGGACCCGCAGCAGGTGGGCCTGGGCGTGCGCACCGGCGCGGTGACGAACCTGTTCACGCAGGGCGGCATCCTGACCACCAACAAGCCGACGGACCTCGCCATCCAGGGCGAGGGCTTCTTCGTGGTGAACGACGGGACCTCGGACTACTACACGCGGGCCGGCGCCTTCGAGGTGGACGCCGCCGGCAACCTGGTGGACTCGGTGACGGGCTACCGCGTGCAGGGCGCGGCCGGCGACATCGTGATCTCGCCCACGGCGACGGCCGCGCCGGCCGGGACCAGCACCGCCACCTTCACGGGCAACCTGGACGGCACCACGGCCACCGGCGGCACCTACACGGCCACCGTGGCGGTCTACGACTCGCTGGGCGGGGTGCACAACCTGACGCTGACCTTCACCAAGACCGCCGCCGCGGGCGAGTGGACCTACGCCGCGACCGAGGCCGACGGGGCCATGAGCATCGCCGCCGGCGGCGCCGGGACGATCCAGTTCGGCGGCAGCGGCGCCCTGACCGCCGGCGCCGCCGGCAGCGTGACGCTCAACTTCACCAACGGCGCGTCCAGCGGCCAGGCCATCACGCTGGACTTCGCCTCGGCGGGCAACACCTCGCCGGTCACCGGGTTCGCCTCTCCCTCGACGCTGGCCCTCGCCAGCCAGGACGGCTACGCGTCGGGGACGCTGCAGACCTTCGCCATCGGCGCGGACGGCAGCATCAGCGGCACCTTCAGCAACGGCCGCGTGCAGACGCTCGGGACGCTGCGGCTGGCCACCTTCAGCAACCCCGCCGGCCTGGTGAAGATGGGCAGCAACCTGTACCGGGAGTCCTCGAACTCGGGCGTGGCGAACGTGGGCGACCCGGGCACCGCGGGGCGCGGCACCCTGGCGGCCGGCGCGCTGGAGGGCTCCAACGTGGACCTGGCCGAGGAGTTCACGCGGCTCATCGTGGCCCAGCGCGGCTTCCAGGCGAACGCGCGCGTGATCACGACCAGCGATGAGGTCATGATGGAGGCCGTGAACCTGAAACGGTAGCCGCCGGACACCCCGCCTGCACCGCCTGCCAAGCCGCCGAGGCGCAAAGAGAGCCGCGGAAGGGGCCAGCGAGAGTCCCCCGCGTCTTTCTTTGCGTCTTCGCGTCCCGGCCTGAAGCCCGCCCTGTTCGGCCCGCTCGTCCGTGCGGACGTCGTCGTCTCCGAATCGCGCTTCCGCCTTCGCGCACCCCGCGCCGGCAGCGTGTTCCGCGTCGCGCCCGCGTGCCGCTCAGATTCCAGCCACCGGCCGAAAACTGGCCACCCCATCCTGGGCGGTCGCTGGGGCTGCGGACGCCCCCGGATCACGGGCTTCGCGGGCCGCGCCCGGCTGGCCGATCAGTTTCTGATCGGCGGGCCGCCGCCATGCGCCGTCCAGGAATCGTCCGGTGCGCACGCGCGACCGCGCCGCGGCGGCAATGCCTGCGCGGGCCCGAGGGGCCGCCGCCACCGCGCGGTGCCCGCTGGTACGGAGGTTGCTCATGGGGCTGCGCACGAAGGAGGCGCGCATGAAAGGCGAGATCCTGGTGGTGGACGACGATCCGATGGTCTGTCGCACGCTGGTGCAGCTGATCCAGGCGCGCGGGGAGTCGGCTGTCGGCGTGGGCTCCGGCGAGGAGGCGCTCCGGCGCCTGGCCAGCCGGCCGTGCCGGCTGGTGTTCGCGGACGTGCAGCTCCCCGGGATGAGCGGGCTCGCGCTCCTGCGCGAGATCCGCGCGCGCTACGCAGGGACGCCGGTCGTGCTGGTGAGCGGGCACGGGTGCGTGGAGACCGCCGTGCAGGCCATGCAGGACGGGGCGCGCGATTTCCTGCTGAAGCCGTTCAGCGCGGCGCGGCTGGGCGAGATCCTGGCGGCCACCCTGGACAGCGGGGCCGCGGGCGAGGGGGCCTCGCTGGCCGGCATCGTGACGCAGGATCCCCGCATGCTGGCGCTGCTCCGGACGGCGGCCCGCGCGGCGCACAGCGCCGCCCCCGTCCTGATCCAGGGCGAGAGCGGCACCGGCAAGGAGTTGCTCGCGCGCGAGATCCATCTGCGCAGCCCGCGCCGGGACCAGCCCTTCATCGCCCTGAACTGCGCCGCCGTCCCGGAGGCGCTCCTGGAGAGCGAGCTGTTCGGGCACGAGCGCGGCGCCTTCACCGGCGCGGTGGCGCGGCGCCGGGGCAAGTTCGAGGCGGCCCACCAGGGCACGCTGCTGCTGGACGAGGTGAGCGAGACCACGCCGCAGTTCCAGGCCAAGCTGCTCCGCGCTCTGCAGGAGGGGGAGCTGGACCGCGTGGGCCGGGACTGCCCGGTGCGCGTGGACGTGCGCGTGGTCGCCACGACGAACCGCTCGCTCCGCGAGGAGCTGCAGGCCGGTCGCTTCCGCCAGGACCTCTTCTTCCGTCTGAACGTCATCCCGCTCCGCATCCCGCCGCTCCGCGAGCGGCCCGCCGACATCCCCCTGCTGGCCCGCCACTTCCTGGCGAAGCACCGGCCGGCCGGCTCGCCGGTGCAGGACATCGGCGAGGCGGCCCTGGCCCGCCTGATGGGCTACACCTGGCCGGGCAACGTGCGCGAGCTGGAGAGCACCGTGCAGCGGAGCCTGCTGCTCTGCTCCGCGCCGATCCTCCAGCCCGCGCACCTGCAGCTCGAGACGGGCTGGCTGGCGCCGGCGGCGGAGACTGGCACCCGCTCGGAGGTGGAGCGCCGGCTGATCCTGGCCACCCTGGAGCGGGTCGGCGGCAACCGCAGCCGGGCGGCCGACGCCCTGGGCGTCTCCGTCCGCACCATCCGCAACCGACTCCGCCAGTACCGGCAGGAGGCCGCGCTGCCCGCCGCCGCGCAGGCATGACGCGCGTCCAGCGCTCCGCGTTGAACGTCCGAGCGCGGCACGACGGACGCAGCCGTTCTGAGGTTCAACGCGGAACGTTCAACGCCGAACAGAGAAGGAGCGCCCGTGAGCAAGGAATCCCCTGATGCGCCGGCCCAGCCCGCCGCCGAGACGCCAGCGCCGGCGCGCGCGCCGCGCCGCTGGCTGATGCCGGTCCTGATCCTGGCCGGCGTGGCGGCGGCCGCGGTGGCCGTGGCCCTGTTCGTGCTCCGGCCCCTGTTCCCGCCCCCGGCGGCCAGCGCGCCGCCCCCCAAGGCGGAGACGTTCGGGCGGGTCGTGCCCCTGGATGCCGTGGTGGTCAACCTGGCCCAGAGCGAGGGGCGCCGCTACCTGAAGGTGAGCGTGCACCTGGAGGTCCCGGACGAGGAGAAGGTGGCCAAGGAGGTCGAGCAGCGCAAGCCGCAGCTCCTGGACCTCCTGGTCGCCACCCTCACGCAGAAATCCCTGGCCGACGTCACCGCGCCCGACGCGCTGGGCCGCCTGCGGGACGAGGTGCAGCAGCGCGCCGGCCAGGAGCTGGGCCCCGGGAAGGTCCGCCGCGTCTTCATCACGGAGTTCGTCGTGCAATGATGGGCAGCTTGGTCACGCGGCAATTCGGGGGCGTTCGGCCGGCCCGGGCCGGCGCCCCGTGCCCAATCGCCCCGTCGCCCTATTGCCGAGTGCCAGGACTGAAGCCATGCCCCAGATCCTGACCCAGGAGGAGATTGACTCGCTGCTGGGCGCCGTGTCGCGCGGGGACCTGCCGCGGGTGCCGGAGCCGTCCGCGCGCACGCGGCGGACCGAGGCGGTCCTGCCCTACGACTTCCGCCGGGCGAACCGCATCACCAAGGAGCAGATCCGCGCCCTGCAGATGCTGCACGACGGCTTCGCACGCGGCATCAGCTCCTCGCTGTCGGCGTACCTCCGCACGCTGGTGGAGGTCCAGCTCAGCTCCGTGGAGCAGCTCGGGTACGGGGAGTTCATGCTCTCGCTGGCCGCCCCCTGCTCCCTGGGGGTGTTCGAGATGACCCCGCTGAAGGGCGGCGCCATCCTGGACCTGGACCCTCACCTGGTGTTCCCCATGATTGACCGCATCCTGGGCGGGGCCGGCAAGGCCTCGGTGGAGGTGCGCGAGCTGACGGAGATCGAGCGGGCCCTGGTCTCCCGCGTGTACCGCAAGATCCTGGGCGATCTGCAGTCGGCCTGGCAGCAGCTGGGCCGCTGGGAGGCGCGCCTGCTGAACCTCGAGACCAACCCGCAGTTCGTGATGCTGGCGTCGCCCAACGACACCGCCACGCTCATCGGCTTCGACGTGCGGATCGGGGAGAGCACCGGGGTCATGAACCTCTGCCTGCCCTTCGCGCTCCTGGAGCCCATCCTGCCCAAGCTCACCATGCAGCGCTGGTCCGGCAGCGCCGCGCAGGGGGAGCGGCAGGTCTCGGCGGACGTGGAGGCCCATTTGCGGGCGGCGCCGCTGCGGCTCCGCGCCGTGCTGCCCCCGGTGACCCTGTCCATCGCCCGCCTGTCAGCGCTGAAGCCCGGAGACGTCCTGCCGCTGCGCGGCTGGCCGGACCTGCCCGTCACGCTGGAGGTCGAGGGCACCCCCTGCTTCCGCGGCCGCGCGGGGCGCCGCCAGCGCCTGCGGGCGGTCGAGATCACCACCCCGATGGTTGGAGGCGATCGCCATGCCTGAGCCGATCCCGAGCCTGCCCGCCGCGAGCGCCGAGCGGCTGGCCGCCGCGCTCACCGGGCTGCTCTCGCCGCTGGCCGCGCCGGCGTCCGTGGTGCTGGACGAGGGGCGGGGCGCCGCGGCCCTGGCGGCCCTGCCGGGTCCGCTGGCGGCGCTCACCTGCCGCCTGACGCGCGGCGCGGCGGGCAAGGCCGGCCTGATGCTCTCGGGCGGCGCGGGCCTCGGCCTGGCCCGGCTGCTGCTGGGCGAGGCCGGGCCCGCCCCGGCGGCCCCGGGCCCCGAGGAGGAGGACGCGCTCAAGGAGCTGGCCAACCAGGTGGCCGGCGCGCTCTCCAGCGCGCTGGGCAGCCTGCTGGGAGCCGGCGTGGGGTTCGAGGGCGCGGAGGCCGCCTGGCTGGCGGAGGGCGGCCGGGCCCTGACGGACTGGGCGGACGCGGCCTGCTTCACGGTCCAGCTGCGGGCGGGCGAGCTGGGAGGCGAGGGCCTGCTGGCCCTGCCCCAGGCGGCCGCGCGTGCGCTGGTCGGGCCCGCGCCCGGGCGCGAGCCCGCGCTGCCGGCCCTGGCCGAGGCTGCGCCGGCGCCGGCGGCCGGCGGCATGGAGCTCTTGCTGGACGTCACGCTGCCGGTCACGGTCGAGCTGGGCCGGGCCCGCATGATGATCCGCGACATCCTTCACCTGGCGCCCGGGTCCGTGCTGGAGCTGGACAAGCTCGCCGGCGAGCCGGTGGACATCCTGATCAACGACAAGTCCATCGCGCGCGGCGAGGTCGTGGTGGTGGACGAGAGCTTCGGCGTTCGCCTGACGAGCATCGTGGCGCAGAGCGAGCGCGTGGCCAACCTGCGATGACCGGCCCTCAACCGCCGGCACTTGAACCGCCAAGGCGCCAAGGACGCCAAGCAGTGAAGGTCCCTCGGCGATTCGGGACAGATGAATCTCGCGGCGCTTGGCTGCGTGAGGGCTTGCCCGGCCTGCGGGCGGTCAAGGGCCGCCTCGCGCTGCTGGCGGTCGTGCTGGCCCTGGTGCATGCGGGCCTGGCCGCTGCGGCGGCGCGGCCTGCGCCGCGGGCCGAGGCCCCAGCGCCTGCGGCCGTCGAGGCGCCGCCGGCCGGCCCGGTGGCGGACTACCGCCCGGTCCCGGCGGAGGAGCGCTCCTTGGGCTGGGACGTGCTGCGGGCGCTGGTCGCCCTGGGCGCCGTGCTCGGCCTGTTCGGGCTCAGCGTGAAGGCGCTGAAGCGCTGGCCCGGGGCGGGCGGCGCGCGCCTGGCGCCGGGGGAGCTGGAGGTGCTGGGCCGGCTGCCGCTCACCGCCAAGGAGTCGGTCTGCCTGGTGCGCGCGGGCGGGGACGTGCTGGTCCTCGGCGTGGCGGGCTCCGGCATCACGCTGCTGCACCGGCTTGCCGCCGGGACGGCGGTCCGGCCGGCGGCGCCGCCCGCCGCCCCCATGCCCGCCGGCGGCCGGCCGGCCGGCACCGCCCTTCGCGAGCTGGCGGCCCGCATCCGCGAGGTCCACCTGGCCTGGGGCGCCGGCTTCCCCGGCGCGGAGCGGCGGCGATGACCGCGCGCCGGCGCCTGGGCCTGGCCGGCCTGCTCCTCGGGGCGGCCCTGCTGGCGGCGAGCGCCGAGGCCGCAGCCGCCGCGCAGGGCGGCCTGGGCCTGCCATCCGTGCGCATCGCGGTGGAGGAGGCGCGCGGCCCGCAGGAGCTGTCCTCCACGCTCCAGGTGCTGCTGCTCCTGACCGTCCTGACCCTGGCCCCCTCGCTGCTCATCATGCTCACCGCCTTCAGCCGGATCGTGATCGTGCTGGGCCTCCTGCGGCAGGCCATCGGCGCCTCGCAGACGCCGCCCAACCAGGTGCTGATCGGGCTGGCCCTCTTCCTCACGGCCTTCGTGATGACGCCCGTGGCCAGCGAGGTGAAGGAGCACGCCTACACCCCCTACGTGCAGCGCCAGATCTCCCAGGAGGTCGCGCTGGAGCGGGCCCTGCAGCCGGTGCGGCAGTTCATGTTCCGGCAGACGCGGGAGCAGGACCTGGCCCTCATGGTGCACCTGGCCAAGGCGCCCCGGCCCAAGGACCGGGCCGACGTCCCCACCCACGTGCTCATCCCGGCGTTCCTGGTCAGCGAGCTGAAGAGCGGCTTCCAGATGGGCTTTGCGCTGTTCCTGCCCTTCATCGTGATCGACTTCGTGGTGTCCAGCGTGCTGCTGTCCATGGGCATGCTCTTCCTGCCGCCCACCATGATCGCGCTGCCGTTCAAGCTGCTCCTCTTCGTCCTGGCCGACGGCTGGCACCTGGTGGTGCGCTCGCTGGTCCTGAGCTTCCAGTGAGGCACGCGGAGGCGCAGGGGCGCAGGGGCGAGGCGGCCGACCTCGGGCGTTGGACCTCGGACCTCGGACCTGGACCTCGGACCTCGGATTGTGAACCGCTGAACCATTGGGGATGAGCGTGAGCCTTCAGCAGGTGCTCGACCTCGCGCAGTCCGCCCTCACCCTCATCGTGCTGCTGTCCGGCCCGGTGCTCCTGGCCGGCATGGTGACGGGGCTGGCCATCAGCCTGATCCAGGCGGTGACCTCCATCCAGGAGGCCACCCTCACCTTCGTGCCCAAGCTGCTGGCCATCTTCCTCGTCCTGGTGCTCTGCCTGCCCTGGATGGCGGACCGGGCCGTGCGGTTCGCCGCGGGACTCTTCGGCGACCTGGGGCAGTTCGCGCGATGAGCCTCGAGACGGCCCTGGCGCACTGGGCGCCGGCCTTCATGCTGGTCCTGGCCCGCTGCGGCGGCTTGGTGGCCTTCGGCCCCGTCCTGGGCAGCGCGGCGCTGCCGCCCATGCTGAAGGCGGCCCTGGCCGCCGCCCTGGCCCTGGCCGTCACGCCGGCGGCGGGGGCGCTCCGCCCGCCCGCGGACGGCCTGCTCCTGGCGGCCGCCGTGGCCGGCGAGCTGCTGGTGGGCGCGCTGCTGGGGCTCGCGGTGCGGGCGCTCTTCGCGGGGGTCAGCGTGGCGGGCGAGCTGGTGAGCCTGCAGATGGGCATCGGGCTGCCGGCCGCCCTGGACCCGCACGGGCTCACGCAGGCCTCCAGCGTGGGGCTGCTCCTGGATCAGGTGGCCATCCTCACGTTCCTGGCGGTGGACGGGCACCACACCCTGCTGGCGGCGCTGGCCAGGAGCCTGGCGCTCGTGCCCCCGCAGCAGGTGGGGCTGGGCGGGGGGACGCTGGAGGCGCTGGTGGCCCTCACCCAGGCGGCCCTGCTCCTGGCCGTGCGCCTGGCGGCCCCGCTGTCGGCCGCGATCCTGGCCAGCCTGGTGACCCTCGGGCTCCTGAACCGGATGGCGCCCCAGGTGAACGTCTTCTCGGTGAGCTTCGTGGTGACCATGGGCGTGGGCCTGCTGGTGCTGCTGGCCGCGCTGCCCGTCCTGGTCTTCGGCATGCAGGCCGGCTTCGGCGAGCTGCCGGGCCTGCTCACCGGCCTGCTGGCGGGGATGCGCCGTGGTCTTTGAGGACGCCGAGCGAACCGAGGCCGCGACCCCGCGGCGGCGCCAGGAGGCGCGGGAGCAGGGGCAGGTGGCCCGGAGCCCCGAGGTCACCTCGGCGCTGCTGCTCCTGGCCACCTTCGGCGCGCTGGCCCTGGGGGCGGCCTCGGCCGCGCAGGGCCTCCTCGCCGCCATGCGGGGCGGGCTGGCGCTGGGCCGACCCGAGCTGACGCCCGAGGCCCTGCCGCGGATCTTCCTGGGCTGCGCGGGCACGGTGCTCCGCGTGGTCCTGCCCATCGCGCTGGCGGGGGCGGCCGCGGGGCTCCTGGCCAACCTGGTGCAGGTCGGCTT
Source organism: Methylomirabilales bacterium (SeqCode) (assembly GCA_041946635.1). Lineage (GTDB taxonomy): Bacteria > Methylomirabilota > Methylomirabilia > Methylomirabilales > 2-02-FULL-66-22 > 2-02-FULL-66-22. The sequence continues at coordinate 7,265 of JBHGAX010000051.1, read as the reverse complement.
CCTGGTCACGCCCAAGGCCGTGCGGCTGGAGTGGGGCCGGCTGGATCCCTGGCGGGGCCTCCGGCGGCTCGTCTCGCTGCAGGGCGCCGTGGACACCCTGAAGGCGCTGCTCAAGCTGGCCGTGCTGGCGGGCACCGCCTACCTCACGCTGCGGCCCGAGTGGGGCCGCCTGCCGCTGGTGGCCACCATGCCCCTCGCCGACCTGCTCCGCTGGCAGGTCTGGCTGGGCGTGCGGCTGGGGCTCCGGGTGGTGGCGGCCTACGCGCTCCTGGCGCTGGCGGACTACGGCTACCAGCGCTGGCAGCACGAGCGCGGGCTGCGCATGACCAAGCGGGAGGTGCGCGAGGAGGCGCGGCAGCAGGAGCCCAGCCCGCAGCTCCGGCAGCGGATGCGGCGGCTGCAGCAGGAGCGGGCCGCGGGCCGCATGATGCAGGCCGTGCCCTCGGCCACCGTGGTGGTGGTGAACCCCACGCACCTCGCGGTGGCGCTCCTCTACCGGCAAGGGATGCGCGCCCCCACGGTGGTGGCCAAGGGGCGGCTGCACATGGCCGAGCGGATCGTCGCGGCGGCGCGGCGGGCCGGCGTGCCGGTGCTCCAGGACGTCCCGCTGGCCCGGGCGCTCTTCAAGCTGGTGGAGGTGGGCGGCGAGGTGCCCGTCACCCTCTACAAGGCGGTGGCGCGGATTCTCGCCTACGTGTACGCCCGGAAGGCGCAATGAAGAACGGTCGGACGGGTCCGGCGCGCCGGGCGGCTCGGCGTCAGCCGGGTCGGACGGATCCGACCCACCGGAGGCGCTCCTGATGGCTCGGCAGCTGGCGGCGCGCGCGGACCTGGCGCTCGGCTTGGCGGTGCTGGGCATCCTGGCGGTCATGCTGGTGCCCCTGCCGGCGCTGGCCCTGGACCTGCTCCTCACCACCAACCTGGCGCTCTCGCTCCTCACGCTGCTCATCGGCATGTACATCCTGCGGCCGCTGGACTTCTCCATCTTCCCCTCGGTCCTGCTGCTGCTCACGCTGTTCCGCCTGTCCCTGAACGTGGCCTCTACCCGGCTGATCCTGCTGAAGGGGGCCGAGGGGCCGGGCGCGGCCGGCGAGGTCATCCACGCCTTCGGCCGCTTCGTGGTGGGCGGCAGCTACGTGGTGGGCGTGGTGGTCTTCCTGATTCTGGTGGTGATCCAGTTCGTGGTCATCACCAAGGGCGCGGGCCGCATCGCCGAGGTGGCGGCCCGCTTCACCCTGGACGCCATGCCGGGCAAGCAGATGGCCATCGACGCGGACCTGAACGCCGGGTTGCTCACGGACACCGAGGCCCGGACCCGCCGCCGGGAGGTCGCGCGCGAGGCCGACTTCTACGGTGCCATGGACGGCGCCAGCAAGTTTGTCCGCGGCGACGCGGTGGCGGGGATCCTGATCACAGCCGTGAACATCACCGGCGGCCTGATCGTGGGCGTGCTGCAGCTCGGCCTGGACGTGCGCGAGGCGCTGGCGACCTACACGCTGCTCACCATCGGCGACGGGCTGGTCACCCAGATCCCGGCGCTCATCGTCTCCACGGCCGCCGGCATCGTGGTCACCCGGGCGGCCTCCGAGACGGACCTGGCCGCCGCCGTGACCGGCCAGTTCTCGGGCCACCACAAGGCGCTGGCCATCACGGCCGGCACGCTGCTCCTGCTGGGGCTCATCCCGGGGCTGCCCAAGCTGCCCTTCTTGCTGATGGCGGCGGTGACGGGCGGCGTGGCCTACAGCGGCCTGCGGCTGCCGGCCGCGCCGGCCGCGCCGGAGCCGGCGGCGGCCGCGGCCGCGGCGGCGCCCGAGAAGGTGGAGAAGCTCCTGGCGCTCGACCCGCTGGAGCTGGAGGTGGGCTACAGCCTGATCCCGCTGGTGGACGCGGCCCAGGGCGGCGACCTGCTGGACCGGGTGCGGCTGATGCGGCGGCAGTTCGCCACCGACCTTGGCTTCGTGGTGCCGGCGGTCCGCATCCGGGACAACCTGCAGCTCCGGCCCGCGGCCTACGCCATCAAGGTCCGCGGGCTGACCGTGGCGACGGGGGAGATCGTGCCGGGCCACAGCCTGGCCATGAACCCGGGCACGGCCGCCGAGCCGATCCCGGGCGTGCCGACCACCGAGCCGACGTTCGGCCTGCCGGCGCAGTGGATCGCGCCCGAGGTGCGCGAGCGGGCGCAGATCCTGGGCTACACCGTCGTGGATCCGGCCTCCGTCATCACCACGCACCTCACCGAGACGATCCGGCGCCACGCCCGGGAGCTGCTGGGCCGGCAGGAGGTGCAGGCGCTGCTGGACAGCCTCAAGCCGACCCACCCCAGCGTGGTGGAGGGGCTGGTGCCCGCGCTCCTGCCGCTGGGCAGCGTCCAGAAGGTGCTGCAGAACCTCCTGGCGGAGGGGGTCTCCATCCGCGACCTGGTCGCCATCCTGGAGGCGCTGGCGGATGCCGCGGCTTCCACCAAGGACCCGCTGCTGCTGACCGAGTACGCCCGCCAGGCGCTGGGCCGGCTGATCTGCCGCAACCTGATGGGCGCCGAGCCCGTGCTCAAGGTGCTCACGCTCAGCCCCGGGTTCGAGCAGCTGCTTCTGGACGCGCTGAACGACGGCGACCAGGGCCGCTACCTGGCGCTGGAGCCCCGGGCCGCGCAGCGCGCCATCGAGGCGCTGGCCGACGCCATCGCGAAGGTCGCCGTGGACACGCCGGTGGTCCTGTGCGCGCCCGCCATCCGGCCGCACCTGCGTCGGCTCACGGAGCGCTACCTGCCCCACCTGGCCGTCCTCTCCTACAACGAGATCGGACCCGAGGTCACGCTGAAGGCCCTGCAGATGGTGGAGATGCCCCATGCGGCTGCGGCGATTTGAGGCGGCCACGGTGGCCCAGGCGCTGGCGCAGGTCCGGGCCGACCTGGGCGATGCCGCGGTGATCCTGCACACCCGCACGCGCGAGGATGCCGGCCGCGGCGTCGAGGTCACCGCCGCGGTGGACGAGCCCGAGTCGAGCGCCGAGCGCTGCCCGAGAGCCGAGAGCCGAGCGCCGAGCGCCGAGCGAGCGCCCAGCCGGGAGGGCCGAGTGCCGAGCAGCGGGACAGGTCTGGCCCTGCCAGACGCTGGACCTTGGACCTCGGACCTCGGGCAGCGAACGGCGAACCTCGCACCTCGAACCTCGAACAGGGCAACCGGCCGCACGCCCGACCCCGGACCTTGGACCTCGAACCCCGGACCGCTGCCCGACGAGCGTCTCGACGAGATCCACCGGCTGCTCCTGGAGCTGGCGGCCAGCGATGCGCCGGCGCCGGTGCCCGCGCGGCTGCGCCCCGCCTACCGGCACCTCTGCCAGCGCGAGATCCCCGCGCCGGTGGCCAAGCGCCTGCTGGCGTCGGCCGGGCGGCGGGCGGAGGCGGGCAGCGCCCTGGACGCCCTGCCTGGCGCGGCGGCCCGCGCCTTTCGCGTGGCGGGGCACCTGGCGCCGGGCGGCGGGCAGCGCCGCGTGGCGCTGGTGGGGCCCACGGGCGTGGGCAAGACGACCACCATGGCCAAGCTGGCCGGGCAGTTCCAGCGCGCGGGCGGCGGCCGGGTGGCCTTCCTGACGCTCGACACCTACCGGATCGGCGCCGTGGCCCAGCTTCAGATCTACGCCGAGCTGCTGGGGGCCGGCCTGCACGTGGTCCGGACGCCGCAGGAGGCGCAGGCGGCGGTCGCCGCCGAGCGCGAGGCCGAGCTGCTGCTGGTGGACACCACCGGGCGGAGCCCGCGCCAGCGGGAGGGCATCCGGGCCGCGCAGCGGCTCCTGGCCGCCATCCCGGATCTGGAGGTGCACCTGGTGCTCAGCGCCACGACCAAGGCGGCGGATCTGGAGGACAGCCTGCGGCGCTTCCGCCCCCTGGGCTACGGGCAGCTGCTGGCCACCAAGCTGGACGAGGCCCGCTCGCCCGGACCCCTGTTGGGCCTGGCGCTGGATCGCGCCATCCCCGTCTCCTACCTGGCCGCCGGCCAGGAGGTCCCGGATGACCTGGAGCCCGCCACGCCCCGGCGGCTGGCCCGGCTCCTGCTCGGCGGCGGAGGCGCGGCATGAGCGCCGCGGCGGCCCCGCGCGACCAGGCGGCCGGCCTGCGGGCGCGGCCGGCGTCGCCCGCCGGCTTCACGCTGGCCGTCACCTCGGGCAAGGGCGGCGTGGGCAAGACCTGCCTGGCCGTGAACCTGGCGCTGGTGCTGTCCCAGGCCGGCCGGCGCACCTGCCTCTTCGACGGGGACCTAGGGCTGGCCAACGTGGACGTGCTCCTGAACCTGCGGCCGCACGGGTCGCTCCGCGACGTCCTGCTGGACGGCCGCCGCCTGGCGGAGGTGGTGACACCGGGGCCGGCCGGGCTGCAGGTCATCCCTGCCGCCTCGGGCGTGGAGGCGCTCGCCACCCTGGCCCCGGCCGCCCGGCGCGCGCTGGGCGGGGCGCTGGTGGAGGCTGGCTGGCTGGCCGACGTGACCATCCTGGACACCGGGGCCGGCATCTCGGCCACCGTGCTGCGGCTGGTGCTGGCCGCGGACCAGGCCGCGCTGGTCACCACGCCGGAGCCGACGGCCATCACGGACGCCTACGCCATGCTGAAGGTGCTGAGCCAGCGGCGACCGGCCCTGCCGGTGGCGCTGGTCGTCAACATGGCGGAGGAGGGCGGCCAGGCCCGCGAGGTGCACGCCCAGCTGGCGCGCATCGCGGGCCGCTTCCTGGGCCGCGACCTGCCGCTGCTCGGATGGGTCCCGCGGGACGGCTGTGTGGAGCGCGCCGTGCGCGTCCAGCGGCCGCTGGCCCTGTACTTCCCCCACGCGCGGGCCACGGAGTCCATCCGGGCGCTGGCGCGGCAGGTGGACCGCGGCACGCCGCCGGCCGGGCCCGGCTTCTGGGGCCGCCTGCTCGAACCCGTGGAGGAGGCGGCCGCGCCCGGCCGCGTCCACGCAGGGAGGCTGGAATGAGCGCCGATCTCCTGCCGCTCTGGCGCCGGTTTCGCGCCACGAAGGACCCGGCCATCCGGGACACCCTGATCCGGGAGACGGTCTGGCTGGTGCGCCGGGTGGCCGGCCGGCTGGCCATGCGCCTGCCCGCGCACCTCGAGCTGGCGGACCTGGAGGCGGCCGGGATCCCCGGGCTGATGGCCGCGGTGGAGAGCTACGACCCCGAAAAGGAGGTGGAGTTCTCGGCGTACGCGCAGCCCCGCATCCAAGGAGCCATCCTGGACGAGCTGCGGAGCCTGGATCCCCTGCCGCGCTCCCTGCGCGTGAAGGCGCGCCGGATCGAGCGGGCCGTGGCCGTCCTGGAGCAGCGCCTGCTGCGGCCGCCCAGCGACGAGGAGGTGGCGGACTTCCTGGAGCTGTCCGTCGCGGCCTACCACCAGACGCTGCACGAGCTGCGGGGCGGGCTGCACGTCTCGCTGGAGACGGGCGGGGCGGGGGACGGGGGGGAGGAGGCCGCCGCCGGCCTGCCGCTGGAGGAGCGGTCGCCCGACCCGTGGATGGCGCTCGCGCTCAAGGAGCGCCGGGCGCTCCTGGGCGGCCTGATCGAGGAGCTGCCCGCGATTGAGAAGCTGGTCCTCAGCCTGTACTACGCCGAGGAGCTGACCATGAAGGAGGTGGGGGCAGTGCTGGAGGTGTCCGAGTCGCGCGTGTCCCAGATCCACGCGGCGGCCCTGCTGCGGCTCCGCACACGCCTGCGCCGTCGCCACGTGGGTCCCGAGGACCTGCAGGTGCCGCGCGGCCTGGATGCCGGCCGGGGGGTGGCCTGTGCGGGCTAGCCTGGTCGCCCTGGCCGCGCTGGCGCTGCTCGCCGGCTGCGGCCACAAGGCGGCCGTCGTGGCGGCGGACCCCGAGCTTCGCCAGGAGCGCGCCCGCAGCTACATCCTGGTCCTGGCCGCGCCCCGCGATCTGGAGAACGCGGCGCAGGCCGAGGAGGCCGCTGCGCTGGTGGCGGCCGAGGCGGCCCGGCGCTGGTTCAACCTCGTCGAGACCGCCTTCATCCTGCAAGCCAGCCCCGGCCTGGCGTCGGCGCTCCGCGGGATGGCTGCGGACCTGCTGGCGGGCCGGGCGGCCGATCCCGCCGTGGCGCAGGCGCTGTGGGTCCGGCACGGCGTGGGCATGGTGCTGCTGGTGGACCTCCGGCGCGCCGAGCAGTACTGGGGGCGGAAGGCCAAGGCAACCCGGGTGGGGCTGGAGGCGCGCCTGGTGCAGCTTCCCGAGGGCCGGGTGCTCTGGCAGGGGCGCCACGACCCGGAGCTGTCGGGATTCCCCGGCCACGCGGTGGCCGCCGCCACGCGACGGGCGGCGGAGGAGCTGGTCCGGCGGCTGACCGGCGGGCCGCAGCCGCTCCTGCCGGCCGCGGCCGTGGACCGCCTGGCGGAGTGGCCAGTCCTGGAGCACGTGGCGCCGAACTGACGCCGGGGCGCAGAGGCGCCGGGGCGTACGGGGATTGGGACCATGCACCGTGGACCGTGGACCGTTCAAAGTGCCGAGTGCCGAGCCACCACCTCGAGCCTCGCACCGGAAAGCGTGTCCTCGGACCCCGGAGAGGAGCGCCATGCAGGGCTGGCTCGTGGTGCTGAATCTGCTGTGCCTGGTCGCCGCCGCGGGGGCCCTGCTGCGGCTGTGGCGCGGGGCGCGCGCCGTCCCGGCGCCGGCGAGCTTCGCCCGGACGCTCGAGGCGGCCCGGGCCGCCGCCGAGCCGGCACCCGCGCCCGCCCCGGCGCCCGCCGCCGGGATCCCGGCTGAGCCGCCTGCCCCGCTCGGCCTGGCCGAGCGGCTGGGGGCGGTGCGACGGATGCTCCAAGGGGAGTCCGCGGCTGAGGCAGCGGCGGCACTGCAGGTGCCCGTGGAGGCCGTCCGGGCGCTCTACCGGGCGCACGGGCGGGAAGGAGCGAGAGCATGCTGAGCGTCTTCGCGCTGGTCCAGCTCCTGGTGAACGCGCTGCTCATCGCGGCCGTCCTGGTCCTGTTCCGGGCCCGGGAGGCGGGCGCCCGCGCCGCCCGGGAGCGGGAGGAGCGGCTGGAAAGCCTGGCCGGCGATCTGTGCCGGCTGGGCCAGCAGGTCGTCGGGGCCGCCGAGCGGCAGGCCCCGCCCCCGGCGCCCCGCCCGGAGGTCCCGGCCGCCCGCCTGGCGGTCGCCGCCTCGCTGCTGGAGGGCGGCGCCCCGGTGGGGGCGGTGGCCGCGCGGACGGCCATGCTGGAAGGGGAGCTGATGGTCCTGCAGAACCTGCGCCGGCCGCCGGCCGCCGGCAAGGCGCCCCGC
>JBHGAX010000509.1:0-2111 GCA_041946635.1 Methylomirabilales bacterium (SeqCode) | reverse complement strand
TCCTACGCCATGCCGGCCATTTCCCGGCAGGAGGCCGCGCAGCGGCGGCAGGCGTCCTCACAGGCCTTCATCTGCGTGTCGCCCCCGAGCTGGGCACAGCTCGCGGCACACTGCTCGCACACCTCGGCGCAGACCCCGCAGGTGCGGGCGTGGAGGTCCGACCCCCGCAGCATGAAATCCGCGCTCGTCGCACAGATCTGGGCGCAGTCCTGCAGCAGGCGGATGTGCCCCGCCTCGGCGTGCTTGCCGCCCGTGCGCAGGCAGTGCTGGATGGTCTCCAGGCAGATGCGATGGCAGGCCAGGCACTCGTCGATACACTGCTGCATTCTTGTGCCGGTGTGAGTTGCCGTATGCGCCATGAAATCCTCCATCAAGTCATTGCGACTTGCAAGGACAGGTGGTCTCGCCAGACCGCGTGAGACGCGGCCCCGCTCGGTCGGTCTGGCGGCCCGAGCGAAGCACCTCCGTCCCTGCGAACAGCGCCGTCAGCGCCAGGAGGGCGGCGGCAGCATGGTCTTGCCGCGCACGTTCCCCCGGGCGCCGCCGGGAGACGGGTCCGTGCCCGCGGGATAGCCGGCGCAGGCGGCCACGGCAAACAGGATGAGCCCAGCGACGAGGGCGAGGACTCCTCGTCGGAGACCAGAGGCAATGACGCCCTCCTCCCCTGGGGTGTGTGGTCCGAGACCCAGCCTGCCCGCGGCACCGGCCGGCTCAGCGCTTTTCCAGCAGCGAATGGCCCTGATTGCGCCATGCCGCCATGCCGCCCCGCAGATTCCACACGTGCGTGTAGCCGAGGCGTACCAGCTTCTCCGCCGCGATGGTGCTCATGCGATCGCTCATGCAGTAGAGGACGATCTTCGCGTCCTTGGCGGCCGGAAGCTTCCCGGCCTGTTGCTCGATCTCGTTGAACGGAATGAAGGCATCGGTTTGCGGGATCTCCCCTTCGTAGGGGACGTGCACGTTCACGAATGTGAAGTCCTTGCGTTCGAGCATGGACTTCAACGTGGCGGGCGTGAGGTTGGTGTACCCGGGAGCGGTGGCCTGCGCCGCCCGTTTCGGCATCCCGGCCATCGCCGCTGTGCCGGCGAGGGCGAGAAGGACGAGGCTCCATGCCATGCCAGGAATCAGAGTCCGTATCGCCATGTGCGCCTCACCCTCCTCGCCTCAGCGCGCTGGGGGTTTGTCCGACCCCCCGTCTTTCAAGATCGGCTCGAGGATCCGCTCGAAGACCTCGTAGGGCTGCGCGCCGATGAGCAATCCACCGCGGATCAGGAACCCCGGCGTGCCCGTGATTCCGATGGCCCGGCCCACCAGCGTTTCCCGCTCAACCTTCTCCCGGTGCTGCCCGCCATCCAGGCAGGCATTGAAGCGCCCCGTGTCGAGGCCCAGCTCCTGCGCCGACCGCTTCAACCGGTCCGCGCTGAAGCCCAGGGGCCCGGCGGTACCGAACAGCCGATCGTGATACGGCCAGAATTTCCCCTGGTCGTGGGCGCACTCCGATGCCATCGCCGCCCGCACGGAAGGCGGCCCGAGGATGGCCAGGTGCCGGTACACGAAGCGGGCCTTGCCCGTCTGCAGGTATTTCTCGTCGAGCCGCGGCAGCGTCTCGCGCCAGAATTTCCGGCAGTAGCTGCACTGGAAATCCGAGAACTCCACGATCGTCACCGGCGCGCCCGCGCTCCCCTTGCTCGGCCCCGGGCCGCGCTCCAGCGCTTCCAGGAGCGCCTCGCCGGGTGAGCCCGCTCGTGCGACCTCCGGGAGGGCCGCCAGCCACAACCCGGCGACCAGGGGGAGCGCCGCCATCGTGGGAAGCCATCCTGGACGGACCTGTCCGCGACCCCACGTCATCCTGGCCTCCTTCCCGCGCCTTCCGCCTCATGCGCCTTCGGCCAGCAGCCGCTCCCGCGCCGCCGGGCCACGGCGCTCGCGCGGCCCCGCTTTCGCCGGCGCGCCCCCCATCGCCGTCGGGGTCGGAGTCTCCCTCGAAAGGCCGAATGAAACCAGCTGCACCGGGCCTGCGAGCTGGCACAACGCGTAGCGGGACCGTCTCGAGGTGTCAGCCGGTCGCCGCGCGGGAAACGATCAGAGCGAAATCGGTACGCCGAGACGAC
>JBHGAX010000508.1:0-2145 GCA_041946635.1 Methylomirabilales bacterium (SeqCode) | reverse complement strand
TCACCTATGGCATCCTGGATCCACGCATCCGTCGCCGGTAAGGCGCGGGCCGGCCGACGCGCGGCCTGGCGCCGCGTGCCGCTGTTCGTCTGGGCGTCCGCGGCACTCATGCTCGCGGTCGTGATCGCCGCCATCGCGGCGCCCCTGGTGAGCCCCTACGACCCGGTCAAGCAGTCCCTGCGCGAACGGCTGAAGGGCCCGACCTGGTTCCCCGGGGAGGGCCGGCCGCGCCACCTGCTGGGCACCGACCAGCTCGGGCGGGACGTGCTGAGCCGGATCATCTACGGCTCGCGCGTGTCGCTGGTCGTGGGATTCGCGGCCGTGGTCATCGGCGGCGCGATCGGCGGAGTCCTCGGACTGCTGTCCGGGTACGCGGGCGGCATTCTGGACGAGATCATCATGCTGCTGGTGGACGCGCAGCTCGCGTTTCCGTTCATCCTCCTGGCGATCGGGATCATCGCGGTGCTGGGTCCCAGCTTCGGCAACCTCATCGTCATCGTGGGCCTGAGCGGCTGGGTCACGTACGCCCGCCTGGTCCGCGCGCAGGTGCTCACCATCAAGGAACGGGAGTACGTCCTCGCCATCCGGGGCCTGGGCGGTTCCACCTGGCGCATCCTGCGAAGCCACATCCTCCCGAACACCCTGGCGCCCTTCCTGGTCGTGACCACGCTGGAGCTGGCCCGCACCATCCTCCTGGAGTCCACGCTGAGCTTTCTCGGCCTGGGGATCCAGCCCCCCACGCCCAGCTGGGGCGGCATGCTGAACGAGGGCCGCGGCTACCTGGACTCCGCCTGGTGGATCTCCGCGTTCCCCGGGCTGATCCTCATGCTGACCGCCCTGGTCGTGAGCCGGGTGGGCGACTGGCTCCGCGACGTGCTGGATCCCACGCTGCGCGGCGCGTGAAGCTGTCGGAGGCTCGATTGCCGTACCATCCCGCGGTATGCCGAGACATCGCTCGGCACGTCGATCTCGAGCGGTTGGCTCACCGCTCGCCGTCATTCCGAGCCTTGAAGGACAAGATCTTGGACTGCTGAGGGTGGGCGCGGTGGAGTGAGACGAAGGCCAAGGCCCGGCGCGGTGTGGCGCCGGGCCTTGGAGCTCACGGGGCCAACGGGGCCATGCTCAGAAGGTCTTGTGGCTGCCGTCGCAGAAGGGCGGCTGCTTGGTGCGCTTGCAGCCGCAGAGCGAGACCTTCCGGGTCTCGGCGATCGTGACCTTCACGGGGGAATAGCCCGTGCCCTTGTGCGAGCCGTCGCAGAATGGCTGGGATTGCGACCGGCCGCAGGCGCACCAGTAGTACTCCCCGGGCGCAAGCTCGATACGGTAGGGCGATTTCTGCGGGCAGAGCGGCTCGTCCATGAGCTCCCCTCTGGTGTGCGGGTCGGGTGCGGACATCTCGACGAACGGGCCGCATGGTACCAGCGCAGGGGAGCGGGGTCAATGCGGCGGGCCGGCCCTCCTCGCCTGTGATATGCTCCCCGGTTGAAGGTGGGCCGCGCACGGCAAACCACGGAGGTCGAAAGATGGGTGCGATGACGGCGTTTCACGCGAGCGGGAAGTTCGGGCAGGCGGTCCCCCTGCGGCTCAAGACGGGGACGGACATCACCGAGGGCATCCGGGAGGTCTGCGAGCAGCGCGGCATCCGGTCCGGGGCGATCCTGGCGGGCATCGGCAGCCTGCGGACGATGACGTACCAGGTCCTCATCCCGAAGCCGGACACGAAGCTCGGCGCCGGCTACACCGAGCCGCAGGTGGTGGCGGGGCCGGTCGAGGTGCTGTCGCTGCAGGGGGTCATCTTCGAGTCGGAGCAGGGGGAACTGCTGCTGCACATCCACGGGACCTTCTCCGACCAGCGCGGCAAGGTGTACGCGGGTCACGTGGTGGCGGGGCAGAATCCCGTCCTGGCAACCCTGGACGCGATCGTGGCCGAGGTCGCCAACGTGCGCCTCGTGCGGCGGATGGATCCGGACGTTGGCCTGGGCCTCTTCACCCCGGAGCCGCTCGCTCCCGAGACGCGCGTGGAGGCGGCGCCGGACCTCTCGCCGGGCGTGCGGTAGCCAGGCGTGCCGAGTGCCTGGTGCCGAGTGCCGAGCAAGAACAGGGCCGCCCTCCGGCCTACACTGTCCACCCGCACACGAGCTGGAC
>JBHGAX010000507.1:0-2169 GCA_041946635.1 Methylomirabilales bacterium (SeqCode) | reverse complement strand
GCGTCCAGCATGACCTCGGTGCCGCCGATGAAGAGCACGCCCCCCTCGGTGAGGGCCCGGAAGAACTTGCGGTTGAGCTCCGCCTTCACGCGGTCGGTGAAATAGATGGTCACGTTGCGGCAGACGATGAGGTCGAAGCCGCCCTCGAACTCGCTGTCCAGGAGGTTCTGGCGGCGGAACTCCACCGCGCGGCGGACCTCGTCCGCCACCATGAAGCCCGCCCCGCTCTTCACGAAGTAGCGGGCGACCTGGGCCGCGCTGAGGCTCCTCACGGCCTCCGTGCTGTAGGGGCCGCCGGCGCGCGCCAGGCGCAGGGCCTCCTCGTCGATGTCGGTGGCGAGGATGCGGGTGGGGAGGCCCCTGACTACCGTGTTCAGCATGATGGCGAGCGAGTAGGGCTCCTGCCCCGCCGAGCAGCCCGCGCTCCAGACGTTGAGGGACGGACGTCCCCGCAAGAGATTCGGCAGCACGGCGTGCTGCAGGTACTCGAAGGAGGGCAGGTCCCGGTAGAACTCCGAGACGTTGATGGTAATATAGTTGCTGAGGTCGTGCAAGAGCTGGGGCTGTGTCTCCAGGCTGCGGCAGAAGTCGAGCGCGCCGCTGGGCTGGTGGTGGTTGACATAAGCCTCCAGGCGGCGGCGCATCTGCGTGTCCTTATAGGCCTCCAGGTTGAGGCCGGTCAGTTTAAATATCCGCTGCTTCAGATACTGGTATTCCTGGTCAGTCATCATCTCTCCTCAAGCGCGCACAGGGCGGCGATTTCACCGGCGACGTCCGGCAGGGGCACGACCTTGTCGGCCAGCCCGGCCTCCACGACGCTGCGGGGCATACCATAGACGACGGAGGTGGCCTCGTCCTGGGCCAGGACCCGGCCCCCGGCCGCCTTGATGGCGGCGCAGCCCTTGGTGCCGTCCGAGCCCATGCCCGTGAGCACGGCGGCGACGGTCATGCGCCCGAAGAAGGGGGCTACCGAGAGCATGGTCACATCGGCGGCGGGGCGCAGGCCCAGCACGGCCGGGTCGCGGTTCAGGTCCACCACGCCGTGGGCGTCCACCACCATGTGGTAGCCGCCCGGGGCGAGGAAGGCCGTCCCCTCCGCGAGCGGGACGCCCGGCGCGGCCTCCCGCACGTTTATCTCCGAGAGCTCGTCCAGCCGCTCGGCCAGCGTTTTGGTGAAGCCGGCCGGCATGTGCTGCACGATGAGCACGGCCGCCGGCAGGCCGGCCGGGAGCGCGGGCACGACCTGGTGCAGGGTGCGCGGCCCGCCCGTGGAGCTGGCGATGACCACCAGCCGCCGGGGACTCCCGCCGCTGGCGGGTTTGGCGCCCTTGTGCCGGGCGCTCGCCCGGTAGGGGAGCTGGAGCCTTCCCAGCCCCGTCTTGCCCAGGGCAGCCGCAATCCTGATTTTCGAGATAAGCTCGCCCGGCGAGTTGCCCGACCCCAGGGGGTTGGAGCTGGTGGACTTCAGGAAGAAGTCCACCGCCCCCAGCTCGAGGGCGCGGATGGTCGCCTGAGCGCCCTCGCTGGTGAGGCTGCTCACCATGACCACGGGGGTGGGGGCTTCCGCCATGATGTGCCGCAGGGCCGTGAGGCCGTCCATCTCGGGCATCTCCACGTCGAGCGTGAGCACGTCCGGGTGGAGCTCCTTCGTCTTGGCGATGGCCTCCACGCCGCTCCGGGCCACGCCCGCCACCTCGATCTCCGGGTCGGTGGCCACCATGCGGGCGATGGCGTAGCGCACGAAGGCCGAGTCGTCGACCACCAGCAGTCTAATCATCTGCCTCTCCAGCTTGATTTAGGTCTGCCTGTCTAGCTGCCCGTGAGCTTGCGTACCGCTTCCATGACCCGCTCGGCGTCGAAGGGCTTCACCACGAAGTCCCGCGCCCCCTCCTTGAGGGCGCTGATGACCATGCTCTTCTGGCCCATGGCCGTGACCATGGCCACGCGCGCGGCGGGGTCGATCTTCATGATCTCCTGCAGGGTCATGATGCCGTCCATCTTGGGCATGGTGATGTCGAGCAGCACCCCGTCCGGCTTGTACTCGCGGTACTTGTCCACCGCCTCCGCGCCGTTGGCGGCCTCGGCCACCTCGTAACCGCTGTCAGTCAGGAGCTTGCTGCAGCGCATGCGCATGAAGGCGGCGTCGTCTACAACCAGTATCTTTTTCAT
>JBHGAX010000506.1:0-2181 GCA_041946635.1 Methylomirabilales bacterium (SeqCode) | reverse complement strand
CCCACCAAGGTCGCCCGGACCGCGCTGGAGAACGCCGCCAGCATCGCGGGGCTCATGGTCACCACCGAGTGCCTGGTGACCGAGATCCCCGAGAAGGAAAAGAAGGCCGGGCCGCCGGCCCCGCCCGAGGATTACTGAGACCCGCGCGGGGGCCCCGCGGGCGCGGGGCCCCCGCCACCAGCAAGGAGGCATGAGGATGAGGCGGATGATGGGACAGCGTGTGGGGCGGATCGCCGGGCTCGTGGTGGCGCTCCTGGCGGCGGCCGGCGCCTCGTGGGCGGCGGAGGAGCCGGCCAGGCGGGACAACCGGCCCGAGCGCGGGATCGGCGTCTACACGGAATACTCCGGGGTCGTCGTGCCGAAGGGCGAGAGCGTCCGCATGGAGCTCACCGTGGAGAACAAGGGCCGGCGCGACGAGACCGTGGCCCTGAAGTTCGCCCAGGTGCCGAAGGGCTGGAAGGCCAGCCTGAAGGGCGGGGGCTTCGCCGTCACCGGCGTGGCCGTGCCCGACGGCAAGACGCGGACGCTCACCTTCACCGCCGAGCCGGACAAGGGGCTGGCCGCGGGGAGCTACCACTTCGTCCTGGAGGGCGTCACGGCCGACGGCGCGCTGAAGGCCACGCAGGACATCACGGTGACGACGCGCGAGCGCGGGAAGGAGACGGCCGAGCTGGCGATCACGACCTCCTACCCCGTGCTGCGCGGGCCGAGCGACGCGCAGTTCGAGTTCTCGCTGGACGTGCAGAACAAGGGAGACATGGATCGCACCTTCGACCTGGCCGCCCAGTTCCCCGAGAAGTGGGAGGTGACCTTCAAGCCGGGCTACGAGTCCAAGCAGATCTCCAGCCTCCGCATCAAGGCCGGCTCCAACCAGACGGTGGCCGTGCAGGTGACGCCCCAGAAGGAGGCGAAGGCGGGCGAGTACCCGGTGCTGGTGCGGGTCAGCTCGGGCGAGGCCCGGACCGAGGTGCCGCTCAAGGTGGTGCTCACGGGCATCTACAAGCTGGAGGCGGGGACGCCCACCGGGATCATGTCCGCGGAGGCGGTGACCGGCAAGCCCACCACGGTGTCGCTCCTCGTGAAGAACACCGGTTCCGCCGTGAACCGGAACATCTCCTTCAGCTCCTTCAAGCCCGAGAACTGGAAGGTCGAGTTCAAGCCCGAGAAGCTGGAGGCCCTGGAGCCCGGGGCCATGAAGCAGGTGGAGGCCACCATCACCCCGGCCGCGCAGTCGCTGGTGGGCGATTACTCGGTGGGGCTGTCCGTGGACGGGGAGAAGGCCAACAAGACCGTCGAGATGCGGGTCACGGTGCGCGCGCCGACCGCCTGGGGCTGGATCGGCGTGGGCCTGATCGCCGTGGTCATCGGCGGCATGGGCGGCCTCTTCGTCTGGCTCGGGCGGCGGTGAGGCGAGCATCATGGAGCCGGTGATCGAGACGACGGGGCTGACCAAGCGGTACGGCGCCCAGCTCGCCGTGAACGACCTGAGCCTGAGCGTGGCGCGCGGGGAGATCTTCGGCTTCCTCGGCCCCAACGGGGCGGGCAAGACGACCACCATCCTCATGCTCCTCGGCCTCAGCGAGCCGACCGCGGGGTCGGCGCGCGTGTGCGGCTTCGACCCGACGCGCCAGCCGCTGGAGGTCAAGCGCCGGGTGGGCTACCTGCCGGAGAACGTCGGCTTTTACGAGGACATGACCGCCATCCAGAACCTGCGCTACGTGGGGCACCTCAACGGCCTGAACGACGGGCCCGGCCTCACGGAGCGGATCGAGGAGGCGCTGGAGCAGGTGGGCCTGCGCGCCGAGGGCCGCAAGCGGGTGGGGGCCTACTCCCGCGGCATGCGCCAGCGGCTGGGCATCGCCGAGGTGCTCCTCAAGACGCCCGAAGTGGTGTTCCTCGACGAGCCCACGCTGGGGCTGGACCCGGACGGCACGCAGCGCATGCTGGAGCTGATCCAGTCGCTGGGCCGGGACCGCGGCATCACGGTCTTCTTCTCCTCGCACCTGCTGGACCAGGTGCAGCGGGTGAGCGACCGGGTCGGCATCATGCTGAAGGGCCGGCTGGTCGCCGTCGGCCCCATCCAGGAGCTGGCGCGCCGGAGCCTCGGCGTGGAGCAGGAGCGGTACACGCTGGAGGAGATCTACATGCGCTACTTCCGGGAGGAGACGCCCGCGGCGCGCT
>JBHGAX010000505.1:0-2186 GCA_041946635.1 Methylomirabilales bacterium (SeqCode) | reverse complement strand
CCAGGCACTCGTAGTGCTGCAAGACGCTCAGGACGCGGAGGAACTGCTCCCAGTACGACTCGCGCAGGACCCGCAGGCTCTGGCCCCGCTCCTCGATGGCCTGCCGGATGCGGTCCGAGCGCTTGAGCCGCCGCTCCTGCTCGGCCCGGTGCGGGCAGCGATGGCAGGGGAGCTTGGACAGCTCCAGGGCCATCTGCTCCAGGCGCTGCCGGCCCTCGTGCAGGCCCTCCGCCCACGGCACCGCCGCGGCCCGCGCCTTGCGCCCCCCGGCGCCCAGGCGCCGCACGCGCTCGCGCTCGGCCTCCAGCGTCCCGCGCTGCTCCCGGTAGGCCACCAGCTCGGCCAGGGTGCAGCAGGGCGAGTGCAGGCCCTCCGCCCGGCCCAGGCGCGCGAGCAGCTCCTGCCGCTCGGCCTCCAGCCGGGCGATGCGCAGGCGGTTCTGGAACTGGCCGAAGCTGGACTCGATCATGCGCCGGACGGCGGCCGGCTCGCGGTACAGGGAGACCAGCAGCGCGGCCGAGCTGTAGCCCACGCGGAACCGGCTCTGGATCGGCTCCGGCTCGCCGGCCAGGAGCTGGCGTACCTCGTCTTCCGCCTCCGGGGCGTCCAGGGCCAGGAGGCACTTGCCCTCGGGGTCGATCCCGCGCCGGCCGGCGCGCCCCGCCATCTGCGTCAGCTCGTTGTGGCTCAGGCGGCGGAAGCCGCTCTCGCTGCGCTTGCGGATGCCCTGGACCACCACGCTCTTGGCGGGCATGTGGATCCCGAGGCTCATGGTCTCGGTGGCGAAGACCACCTGCACCAGCCCCCGCTCGAACAGGGTCTCGGTCAGCCGCTTCAGCGCGGGCAGGATGCCCGCGTGGTGCACCCCCGCGCCGCGGCGGAGGCCGGCCAGCAGGAGGGCGTTGGTCTCCGTGTCGGCCACGATGTTCGGGTACTCCTCCAGCGTGCGGCCGATCGCCTCCTCCACCTCCGCCCGCCGCTCCGCGGGCAGGAGGTCCTCCCCGTAGCGCAGGAACCGCTCCAGCGCCCGCTCGCAGCCCAGCCGGCTGAAGATGAAGTAGATGGCGGGGAGCCAGCGGCGCTCGGCCAGCTGGGGGATGACCCGGTTGGGGCTGGGCGGCAGGCGCCGGCGCCGCTGCTCCTCGCCCCGGCGGGAAAAGCGCATGCCGCGCGGCCGGGGCGGCAGGGCCGCGCGCACGGTTCGGCGGGGGCCGGCCAGCGGCGCGATCTCGGCGTCGGGATGGCAGAGCAGGTACTCCAGGGGCACGGGGCGGACGACGTGGGCGATGGGGTGGATGGGCCGGTGCACCTGGCCCACCCACTGGGCGATCTCGCCCACGTTGCGCACGGTGGCCGAGAGGGCCACCAGCTGGACGGCGGGCGGGCAGTTGATGACGATCTCCTCCCAGACGGTCCCGCGTCCCTCGTCCCCCAGGTAGTGGCACTCGTCCAGGACCGCGGTGGCCAGGTCCGGCGGCGCCTCGGTGAACAGGATGTTCCGGAGGATCTCCGTGGTCATGACCAGGATGGGCGCCCCCGGGTTCACCTTCACGTCGCCCGTCAGGATGCCCACCTGGTCCGTGCCGTACTGCCGGGTGAAGTCGGCGAACTTCTGGTTGGAGAGCGCCTTGAGGGGCGTGGTGTAGACCACCCGGCGCTGCGCGGCCAGCGCCCGGTAGATGGCGAACTCGGCGATGAGGGTCTTGCCCGCGCCGGTGGGCGCGGACACCAGGACCGACTCGCCGGCCTGGATGAGCCGGATCGCCTCTTCCTGGAAGGGGTCGAGGGGGAAGGCGTAGCGGCGGCGGAAGGCCTCCAGGAACCCGTCATCCGCGGACCGGGCGGCCGGTGCCGGCGCCGGGGCCGGTGCACTCGCCTCGTCCACCCGCGGGGTGGGCGCGCGCTCGTCGGCCACGTCAGTCGCCGGGCCGGCGGGTGCGCTTGCGGAACTGCCAGGGCGGCTCGGGATCGGGCAGGGACCACAGCCCGTACTTGGCCACCTGGGCCTGCCGCTCCGCCACCTCCAGCGGGACGCGGACCTTCGGCAGCACGCTCCCCGGGCTGACCCAGGCGAGCCCCTCCTTCACCAGGGTCAGGTTCACGTTGATCTCGCCCAGGTAGACCACCGCCAGGAGGCGGCCCCGCCGATCCTTGCCGTGCGGCTCCAGCAGCACCTGCTTGTTGAG
>JBHGAX010000504.1:0-2210 GCA_041946635.1 Methylomirabilales bacterium (SeqCode) | reverse complement strand
GCCGGCCTCAGCCCGCAGGTTGTCACGGAAACCCTGTATGCCCTCCTGATCGCGCGGCACGACCCGGTGCCGGTCTGCGAGGTCCAGGTGATCACCACCGCGGTGGGCGAGCGCCGGGTGCGGGAGGCGCTGCTCGCGCCCCGCACCGGCCGGTTCCACCGCTTCTGTCGCGACTACGGCATCCCCGCCCGGCGCATCCGCTTCGGGCCCGACGGCATCCGCGTGCCGCGCGATGCCGCGGGCCGGCCCATCCAGGACGTACGCACGCCGGCGGAGAACCTGCTCGTGGCCGACTGCGTCCTGCAGGCGGTGCGCGAGCTCACCGCCGATCCCGCGCGGGCGCTGCACGCCTCGGTGGCCGGCGGGCGGAAGACGCTGGGCCTCTTCCTCGGGATCGCCTTCTCGCTCTTCGCGCGCCCGCAGGACCGCCTCTCCCACGTGCTGATCGCTCCGCCGGAGCTGGAGGGCCACCCCGACTTCTACTACCCGCCGCCCCGGAGGGCGGCGTACCGGGCGGCCGGGCGGACCGTGTCCAGCCGCGAGGTCCGGGTGGAGCTGGCCGAGATCCCGGTTCTGCTGCTCCGCGAGAAGCTCCCGACCGTCGCGCTGGACCGGCGGGATTACACGGCGCTGATCCGGGAGGCGCAGCAGGAGCTGGATCGGGAGGCCGCGCCGCCGCCGGCGGTGCTGGACGAGCGCTCGCGCTCGCTCCGGATCGAATCACGCTCGGTGCGCTTCACGCCCCTGGAGTTCGGCATCTACGCGCTGCTGGCCCGCCACCGGACGGCCTGCGGGCGCCAGGCCTGTCCGGGCTGCGCCCGGTGCTCGCTGGAGGCCAAGGCGTTCCTCGATCCGCCCGTGCACCAGCAGATCCTGGCGGCGCTGCGCCCGCTGGGCGTACGCGACGACCGGCTGGAGCGGCTGGGCGGCTGGGTGCGGGGCGGCGACGAGCGGTTCCTCGAGGTCCGCAGCCGCATCAACCGCAAGCTCCGCGACGCCCTCGGCCCCGGCCGGTGGGTTGCGGTCTACCGGATCGCTTCGCGCCGCGACCCCGGCGCGCCGTCCCGGTACTTCATCCCCCTGGACCCGGGCCGCATGGTCGTCGCCTAGCCGGCAACCTTGCCGGCAAGGTTGTCATCCTTCTGTCACGCGGCCCGACGCGATAGAACGGCCGTGGTGCCGGCGCGCGCCGGCGAGGAGGTGGCATGGACGCTTCAGGGCAGCCTGCACCGCGTGGCGACGACCGCGCACCGCCCCGCGGCTTGGCGGACGGTCTGGATGGGCTCCTGGGCGCCCTTCGCTGGGCGCGCCTCCGGCTCGTCCTCCGGGCCGAGGAGACGCTCGCGCTGCCGCCCTACGCCGGCTCCACCTTCCGGGGGGCCTTCGGCCACGCTTTCAAGCGCGTGGCCTGCCCCCTGCGGCGGCAGTGCGAGGGCTGCGCCCACCGCGCTGTCTGCGTCTACGCGTACGTCTTCGAGACGCCGGGGCAGGACGGGGGGTCGCGCCTGGGGCGCGGCGCCGCGATCGCGCACCCCTTCGTCCTGGAGCCGCCGCCGGGGACGGAGGTGGAGCCGGGGGAGGCGCTGGAGCTGGGCCTGACGCTGATCGGCCGTGCGATCCTGTTGGCCCCGTACTTCCTGGCGGCCTGCCGCGAGATGGCCGCGCAGGGGCTCGGCCGCGGCCGCGGCCGGTGCCGCCTGGAGCGGGCCGTGGCCGAGGACCCCGAGGATCCCGGCGGCCGGGTGGTGTACGAGGCGGCCGGGGACCTCCTCGCGCCGGCCGTGCCCTCCTGGTCGGCGCACCACCTGGGTTCCGCCCCCCGTCCGGCGCCCGGGCGCGTGATGCTCGAGTTCCTCACCCCCACGCGCCTGCGGCAGGACGCGGACCTGGTCGTCCGGCCGGAGTTCGCCACGCTGGCCACGGCGCTGCTTCGCCGGCTCTCGGTCCTGGCGGAGGTGCACTGCGGCACCCGGCCGGGCCTTGACGCTCGGGCCATCCTCGCGCCGGCCGCCGCTGTCCGGGTGGTGAGCGGCGACCTCCGCTGGCACGACTGGGAGCGCTACTCGGCGCGCCAGGGCGCCCGCATGGCCCTGGGCGGTTTCGTGGGACGCATCAGCTTCGAGGGCAACCTCGGTCCATGGTGGGCACTGCTCCGGCTGGGCGAGGTGCTGCACGTGGGGAAGGGGACGAGCTTCGGGCTGGGGCAGTAC
>JBHGAX010000503.1:0-2211 GCA_041946635.1 Methylomirabilales bacterium (SeqCode) | reverse complement strand
CGCTGACCGCTGCGAGGCTCCCATGCCCCAGGTGACGGAGGAAGCCGTCCTCGGCGCGCTGCGAAACGTGAAGGACCCCGACCTGCAGATGAACGTGGTCAGCCTGGGCTTCATCCGGGACCTCGTCATCCAGGATGCGCGCGTGAGCTTCACCCTCGAGCTCACCACGCCCGCCTGCCCCGCGAAGGGCCTGCTGGAGCGGCAGGCCAGGGATGAGGTCCTCAAGGTTCCCGGGGTGCGGGACGTCCACGTGCGCATGACCGCCCGGGTGCGCGCGGCGGCCGCGCAGGACGGCGAGAGCCCGCTGATCAAGAACACGATCGCCGTCTCCTCGGGGAAGGGCGGCGTGGGCAAGTCCACCGTGGCGGTGAACCTGGCGCTCGCCCTCCACCAGGCGGGCTGCGCCGTGGGCCTGCTCGACGCGGACATCACGGGCCCCAACATCCCGCTCATGATGGGCGCGCAGGGCCGCCCCGGAATGTTCCAGAGCCGGATCATCCCGGTGGTGAGCCACGGGGTGCGCCTCATCTCCTTCGCCTTTTTCCTGCAGCAGGGCGAGGCCGCCATCCTGCGGGGGCCCATGCTCTCGTCCAGCATCAAGCAGTTCCTCTTCGACGTGGAGTGGGGAGCGCTGGACTACCTGGTCATCGACCTGCCGCCGGGGACGGGCGACGCGCAGCTCACCCTCTCCCAGGCCATTCCGCTCACGGGCGCGCTCATGGTCACGACGCCGCAGGAGGTCTCCCTCCTGGATGTCCGCAAGGGCATCGACATGTTCAAGCACCTGCGCGTGCCGATCCTGGGCGTGGTCGAGAACATGAGCTACTACGTCTGCCCGCACGGGGAGCGCGTCAACATCTTCGGCGAGGGCGGGGGCCGGCGCCTGGCCGACGAGTACCGGGTGAGCCTGCTCGGCCAGATCCCGCTGGACCCGGAGACCCGGCGGGCGGGCGATGACGGCCTGCCCATCGTGATGCGCGCACCGGAGTCGGCCCAGGCCGAAGCCTTCCGCGGCCTGGCGGGCGCCGTGGCCGCCCGCGTCAGCACGCTCGCCTTCACGCGGCTCCCGCTCCTGACGATCTCGTGAGGCCCGGCGCCGGCACGCGGGCTCGGCTTCGTTTTATGCTCACAGCAGCCGCTAAGGGCGCTAGACTAGCCCTATTGGTCCCTGCTGCTCGTCGTGACCCGTGAGCGGCCAACCGCCGCCTATCGGATAAGAGGCATGGTACTCGACCGCCTGGATCGGCCCGCCCGGAGCCTCAGGATCTCGGTCACCGATCGCTGCAACCTGCGCTGCCAGTACTGCATGCCCGAGGAGCACTACACCTGGCTGCCGCGCGAGGACATCCTGCGCTTCGAGGAGATGGAGCGACTGGCGGAGGTCTTCACGGAGCTGGGCGTGGACCGCGTGCGGATCACGGGCGGGGAGCCGCTGCTCCGCCGGGACCTGCCCGGGCTGATCCAGCGGCTGGCCGGCAATCCGCGCATCCGCGATCTCGCCATGACGACGAACGGCGTGCGCCTCGCCGGGCAGGCCGCCGGGCTCCGCGCGGCCGGGCTGCACCGCATCACCGTGAGCCTGGATACGCTCCGGCCGGCTCGGTTCAAGGCCCTCACGCGCTCGGATGAGCTGCCCGCGGTTCTCCGCGGGATCGACGCGGCGGCCACGCACTTCGGGGGCCTGAAGCTCGATACGGTGGTGATGCGGGGGGTCAACGAGGACGAGCTGGTGGACCTGGTGGAATTCGCCAGGAACCGCCGGGCCGAGATCCGCTTCATCGAGTACATGGACGTGGGCGGCGCCACCCGCTGGTCCATGGAGGCCGTGGTCACCCGGCGGGAGATGCTCCGGCGTCTGCAGGAGCACTACGGGCCGCTCGCGCCCATCCGGGAGGAGACGTCCGCGCCCGCCGACCGCTACCGGCTCCCCGACGGCACGGTCTTCGGCGTCATCTCCTCCACCACCGAGCCGTTCTGCCGCCGCTGCGACCGCAGCCGGCTCACGGCGGACGGCATGTGGTACCTCTGCCTGTACGCCATCCAGGGCACCGACCTCCGCGCCCCGCTCCGCGCGGGCGCGTCGGACGAGGAGCTGCGCACGCTGATCGCCTCGGTGTGGCAGGCCCGCACGGACCGCGGCGCCGAGCTGCGCCTGACCTCGGACCGGCGCGGCGCCTTCATCCCCCTCGGTACCCTGAAGACCGACGCCCA
>JBHGAX010000502.1:0-2219 GCA_041946635.1 Methylomirabilales bacterium (SeqCode) | reverse complement strand
TGCCGCAGCGCCTGGCGGCGGCGCGGGCGCGCCGCCTGGTGGTGGCCTTCGACGAGTTCCAGGAGATCCAGCGCTTCCCGGGGGCCGCGCTGGAGAAGGCCATGCGCTCGCACTTCCAGCGGCAGGACCGCGTCAGCTACCTCTTCTCGGGCTCCAAGGAGAGCCTGCTCCGCGACATGGCCACCCGCGAGCGGAGTCCCTTCTACAAGTTCGGCCGGACCGTCTCGCTGGGCCCCATCCCGCCCGAGGAGTTCCGGCCCTTCCTGGCGGCGCGCTTCCGGCGCGCGGGCCTGCGTCCCACCGCGGAGGCGCTGGAGGCCGTGCTGGCCGCGGCGGACGACATCCCGTACAACGTGCAGCGGCTCTGCCACCAGCTCTGGGCGATGAAGGCGAGCCCCGGGCGCGGTCGAGAGGCGAGCCCCCAAGACCGTCGCGGGACGGAGAGCGCCGGCCGGATCGCCGAGCCGGACGTGGCGGAGGCGCTGGCCGCCGTGGTGGAGCAGGACTCGCCGCACTTCGGGGCGGCCTGGGATCGCCTGTCGCTCCACCAGCGCCAGGTGCTCCAGGCCATCGCCAGGAGCGGCGGCACGCGCATGTACGCCGCCGAGTTCCTGGCTGCCCATCGCCTGGGCTCCCACTCCTCCGTCCAGACCTCCCTCCGCCTGCTCATGAAGGAGCAGGTCGTCGCCCGCCAGGACGGCGAGTACCGCATCGCCGATCCCTTCTTCCGCGAGTGGATCGCCACGCGGCTTCCCTGACGCCGGCTTCTCGGACAAAAGAGGGGAGGGGCCTCGCGGCCCCTCCCCTCTTCACGTGCTGGTGGAACGGGTGATCCATGCCGCTTGGCGGTGAAGGGCAGGCGGTTCGTGAAGTCGATGTTCAGGGTCTGGCCCTTCTTCACCCGGATCGTCGGTCCAGGGAAGGTGCCGTTGTACGTCATCAGCTTGGCGTTCGTGCCGTTCACCTTGACGGTCGCAAGCTTCGCCTCCAGCTTGACCGTCCTGGCCTCGGGAGTGTCCACCTCGTACGTTGCCTCCACCGGATCCAGGAAGGCGCCGCTCACCGGCGGGTCGATGATCGTGCTCCCGCTGCCGCCCATCCCGCCGTCGCCCCCGCCCCGCATCTGGCCGAGCGCCGGCGTCCGCCAGGTCCCCACGACCGCTCCAGCCAGCCCCAGGGACATCCCCTGGATGAACTCCCGCCGCTGCATACCGTGCCGTCGCATCGTTCGCCTCCCGGCCGCACACCATCGGTTCACTGAAGCGCAGGGCCCGACCCCCCGCCGCGATGCCGCAAGAAAAGGCCCCGCCGGCCCGGAACGGCAGGCGGGGCCGCTCTTGCCAAGCCTCAGAGCTCTACGCTGTCGAGCCGGGCTCGCCGGGCTGTACCGGCCCGATCCGGTAGGGCCGCATCATCTCGTTGTCCTCGTGCTCCACGATGTGGCAGTGCCAGACGAACTGGCCGGCCACGTCGAACTTGACGCGGAGGCGGGTCACCTCGCCCGGATAGGCAATCACCGTGTCCTTGAAGCCCGTCTCCCAAGCCTCCGCCGGACGAGGATTGCCGGCGAGCTGAACCGGCTGCACCGGTTCTCCGGTCAGAGGATCGAGGATCAGGCCCTCCCGATTCACCACTTCAAACACGACCTCGTGGACGTGCATGGGGTGGGCGTCGGCCGTGAAGTTGTAGAACTCCCACACCTCGGTATCGCCCACCTCGGGGTTCTCGCTGACGGGGTCGGCCCACATCTTGTGCACCGCCATACCGCCCTCGTCCACGTTGCCGAGCACGGCCTCAGACGGTCCGTCGTGCACGTCTGACATCATCTCGATGAGCGCCAGCTTGCGCGCGCGCGTCTCGATCGGCAACGGCGCGATGGCCGGAAGCCGCAGGAACTGCGGCGGGGTCGTCGGATCGGGTGCCACGGCAGGAACGACGCGGAACTGCATGATCTGCCCGGTGGAATCGGGATCGGCCACGTTGAAGTCCGCGCCCGGCACGCCGCCCCCGAACGGCTCATCCGGGCCGACGTTCCCGAGCACATAGTCGCCGGCCGGGACGTTGGTGAAGTCCACGATCATGTCGGCGCGCTCGGCAAGCCCGAGGAGCAGCCGGTTGCCGTGGTCGGCCGTGATGTTCACCGGCGCGGCCAGGAAGCCACCCTCGTTGCCGATCTGCCAGACCTCGACCCCGGGGATTTGATTGAAGTCGAGAATCAG
>JBHGAX010000501.1:0-3605 GCA_041946635.1 Methylomirabilales bacterium (SeqCode) | reverse complement strand
GCGCATGTTCATGATGGAGAAGGCTCTCGCGGGGGGCCGGCGCTACTGGTCGTGGATCGCCGGCCTCCTGCTCGTGATCGGCATCGGCGTCCTGTCCTACCTGCGCCAGCTCCAGGTCGGCCTCGCCGTGACCGGGCTGAGCCGCGACGTCACCTGGGGGCTCTACATCGCGCAGTTCACGTTCCTGGTCGGCGTGGCCGCGTCCGCCGTGATGGTCGTCCTCCCGTACTACCTGCACGACTGCAAGGCCTTCGGCCCCCTCACCATCCTGGGCGAGTTCCTGGCCATCTCGGCGGTGGGCATGTGCATGCTGTTCATCCTGGTGGACATGGGGCAGCCGATGCGCGTCCTCAACGTGCTGCTGTACCCCACGCCCGGCTCCCTGATGTTCTGGGACATGCTCTGCCTGGGCGGCTACCTGGTCCTGAACGTGCTGATCTCCACGGTCGCCCTCCGCGCCGAGGGGCGGGGCGAGGCGCCGCCCGCCTGGCTGCGGCCCGTCGTCCTGCTCTCCATCCCCTGGGCCATCAGCATCCATACCGTGACCGCCTTCCTCTACAGCGGCCTGCCCGGGCGGTCGTACTGGCTGACCGCCCTGCTGGCGCCGCGGTTCCTGGCCTCCGCCTTCGCGTCCGGGCCGGCGCTCCTGATCCTCGTCGCGCTGGCCCTGCGCCGGCTCACCCGCTTCGATCCCGGCCGGGAGGCCCTCCGGCAGCTTGCCGTCATCGTGACCTACGGGATGCTGATCAGCGTCTTCTTCGTCCTGGTCGAGCTGTTCACCGTGTTCTACAGCGGGATACCCGAGCACGTGGAGCACTTCGCCTTCGTGTTTCTCGGCGCGGAGGGGCACGCGCCCCTCGCACCCTGGATGTGGACGTCCGTCCTGCTGGCCGCGGGCGCGCTCATCCTGCTCCTCGCGCCGCGCTGCCGGGATCGGGAGGGAGTCCTGGCCGCCGCCTGCGCCATGGTCTTCGTGTCCCTCTGGATCGAGAAGGGGCTGGGGCTCATCGTGGGCGGGTTCATCCCGTCGCCGCTCGGCCACGTGACCAGCTACGTGCCCACGCTGCCGGAGACGTCGATCACCCTCGGGATCTGGGCGGTGGGCGCGCTCCTGCTGACGCTGCTCACCAAGATCGCCGTGGCCGTGCGGATGGCCGACAGCGAATGACCAATGACGAATGACCAGGTCCCAAGAGACCGGCAATAGACTGGTCATCATGCGCGGGCCCGAATGCGGCCATCGGGACTTGGTCATGGGTCATCCTGAGGAGCAGCCATGAGCACCCTCCTGCTGCTCGTCGTCACCGGGGGGCTGGCGGTCTTCCTGCTGGGCTGCGCGATCCGGGCGGTGGGCTACGCGGCGCAGCCGGTGCGGGCCTGGCGGCGCCGGCCGCGGACGCGCTCCATACGGGCTACACCGTGACCGGCTTCGCCGGCCTGGGCCTCGCGCTCCTCGGCGCGCTGGGCCTCCTGCTCCGGCGGCTCACGGACGAGGCGCTCGCGCCGTACACCACCGGCGCGGACATCCTCCACCTGGCGTGGTTCATCTCGGCGCTCGGCTGCCTGCTGGCCGGTGCCCTTGCCCGCGGTCCGGAGCACGCCAGCGCCCTGGCCGTCGCGCAGGCGGTCCTGGAGTTCCGGCCGGTGCCCCCGCTTCCGGCGCCGCTCCTCGCCGGGGTGGCGCTCTCCGCGCCGCTCCTCGCCTACATCCCGTTCAGCCACATGGCGCACTTCATCGGCAAGTACTTCCTGTACCACGCGGTGCGCTGGGACGATCGCCCGCTGCTGCCCGGCGACCCCCTGGCCGTGAAGCTGGCCGAGTACCTGGCGTACCGCCCGACCTGGGCGGCCGCCCACGTGGGTGCGGACGGACGTCGGACCTGGGCGGACGTGGCGGCGTCCGGCCCGGCGCAGGGGGCCAAGCCATGAAGCGGCTGCCGCTGCACCAGATGGCCCGGCCGGATCGCGAGCCCCTCCTGCATCTGGAGAACGCGGACCTCCTGCCCCTCCCCGGGCCGCCGGGCTGCCCGGCGGCGGACCGGCCCTGGGCCCCGCTGTCGGCCGCGGCGCGCGGCCGGTACGAGTGCGGCCTGGACGACACCTGTGCCGTCAACCTGCCGCAGCCGCAGACCCCGGACGAGGAGGGCGCGCTGGTGGCGGCGTTCCTGTCCGGGCTGGAGAAGCTGTTCAGCCGCGAGAACAACTGGACCTTCCTGCAGCCCCTGGTCCTCACCATGGAGCACTGCGCGAAGTGCCAGACCTGCTCGGCCGCCTGTCACGTCTACGAGGCGAGCGGCGGGGCGGAGCTGTACCGGCCGGCGTTCCGCTCCGAGATCCTGCGCCGCCTGTACTTCAAGCACGTGAAGGGCGGCGGCCTCCTGTCCGCCTGGCGGCACGGGGACCTGGCGCTGAACTGGCCGCTGGTGGCTCGGCTCGTCGAGCTGGCCTACCGCTGCAACCTGTGCCGCCGCTGCGCCCAGGCCTGCCCCATGGGGTGCGACAACGGGCTGGTGGCCCACGAGCTGCGGAAGCTCTTCAGCATGGAGATGGGCATCGCCCCGAAGGAGCTCCACGAGCGCGGCTCCGTGCTACAGCTCCGGACGGGCTCCTCCACCGGCATGAGCCCCGCGGTGGCGAAGGACAACGTGGCCTTCATTGACGAGGACACGGCCGAGCGGACCGGCATCCGGGTCGAGACGCCCTGGGACGTGGAGGGCGCGGAGGTGCTCCTGCTGCACAACGCGGGGGAGATCCTGGCCTGGCCGGAGAACCCGGGGGCCTTCGCCCTCATCCTGACCGCGGCCGGCATCTCCTGGACGCTCTCCTCCGAGCTGGCCGCCTACGACGGCATCAACTACGGCCTCTGGTATGACGACGCCCAGTTCGCCCGCGTGGCGCTGCGGCACGCGGAAGCGGCCAGGAAGCTGAAGGTGAAGAAGATCGTGGTGGGGGAGTGCGGCCACGCCCACAAGGCGCTGGCCGTGATCGCCGACCGCCTGCTGCCCCCGGACCTCGCCGTCCCGCGGGAGAGCGCCATGACGCTCCTGCGGGACATCGTCGCGGGCGGGCGCCTCCGCCTGGACCCCGCGCGCAACGACTTCCCGGTGACCCTCCACGACCCGTGCAACCTCGTGAGGCTCATGGGCGTGGTGGAGCCCCAGCGCGAGATCGTCCGGCGCATCTGCCCGCGCTTCCGCGAGATGGAGCCGCACGGGGTGCGCAACTACTGCTGCGGCGGCGGCAGCGGCTTCGCCATCATGAGCGGCGGGAACTTCCCGGACTGGCGGTTCCATGTCTCGGGCCGCAAGAAGCTCCAGCAGATCCTCACGGCCTTCGCGGACTGCCCGGGGCCCGAGACGCCGAAGTACGTGTGCGCCCCCTGCAGCAACTGCAAGGGACAGATCCGGGACCTCCTGGCGTATTACGGCCTCTGGGAGTCCCAGCGCATCCTCTACGGCGGCCTGGTGGAACTCATCGTCAATGCGATGGCGGACGCGAAGCCGGGCTACATCGAGTGGACCTGGCGCTAGAGAGTGCTGCGTAACGCGTAAGACGTAACACGTACCAGGACAGAACTCCGAACAGCAGCGAGCACGAGAGGGAAA
>JBHGAX010000500.1:0-2234 GCA_041946635.1 Methylomirabilales bacterium (SeqCode) | reverse complement strand
GGGCGACGTGGGGGCGGTGGTGCACCGCTACGCCGACGGGCAGGGGTACGAGGTCGAGTTCGTGACAGCTGAAGGCAGGACCGTTGCGGTATTGACCCTGACGGAAATCGACATCCGCCCGATCGCCAGCGGAGAGATTCTGCACGTCAGAGAACTGGCCTCCGCGTAGCCGCGCCTTCGACGAGCTCAATAAGGGTGCCGACACCAATTAGGGGTTAAGTACCGGATTCTATTGAGGTGGGGTTCGAGTTGTTGGGCGGACCATCCCCTCGCCGACGATCTGCAGCCTCCGACGTGGCTCCGGCCCCAGCCGCCTGGCCCTCCCATCCTTCCACCGATTCCTTCCCCGACTCACGCCGGATGAGCCCGTAGGCGAGGGCGCCGCCGAACGGCAGGACGGCGCCGGCTCCCAGCAGGGCTGCCCGAAATCCGGCCGGATCAAAGCTCGAAAGGGGCGGCGGCCCGGGGGCCGCGGTGCACCTGGCGAATCGCCGGCGGCGGACTCTCCGGAGGGCCAGCACGTCTTCCGGGCGCGTGGGCAGATCTGCCTCAAGATTGAGTGGAGTCGAGTTCAGGTCGCGCTGGCCCGCCGCATCGACGACGAAGTCGATATCTTGGGTGGCTCGACTGACCCCGTACACGGAGAGCGCGAACGCGCCGATGACGGCATACCGAAAGCCGCGCTCGTCCAGAAACCGCGTGATGGTATCCAGAACCCTCCGGAAGTCCATTGCGCGCTTTCCTTCTCGCCTCGCCTCTCCGCCGCTGGCAGCATGCCGCAGAATTCCCCACAGCGTCAAGGCAAAGTCTCCGCGGGTGTGGAGGAGCTGTACTGGGCGATCAAAGTCTCCGCCAAGACTCCGCCTCGGCGGAGGAGAGTCAGAGGAGCCGGACCTCCTGGGATGGCCGCGCGGCAGCGAGAAGCTGTCTGGGAAGCGTGCGGGGCGGACCCAGCGCTACTTGTTGACCGTACCGCGGACGGCCCAGGCCCGGGCAGTCAGGGAGATGGATCCGTCCGCCGCCACCGGGAGTCGCGCTTGAAGGCGGTCCCGGAGGCGGGCTCTCGCGACTTCGTCCAGGGAGATGGTGTACCCGGGCGCCGGCCCCTGCCCGCCCAGGAAGGGCTGCCAGTAATCCTCGAAGCTGGCGAAGCGCGTCGGGATGTCCATCGCCGTGACGTCGACGCCCCGCAGCCCCGCGGCCCCGAAGAGTTCCGCGAGCGCCGGGGGGCGGCACAAGGGAAAGCGCACCCCTTCGTCCTCCCGTGCAGCCTCCGGCCTGAGCTCGACCGCCGTGTCCCAGAAGAGGCGCATCAGCTCCATGCGTCCCGCGTAGTCCCAGACGTACGCGGCAATGGTCCCCGCGCCGCCCACCACCCGCACCATCTCCCGGACTGCGGCGGGCGGATCGGGCACGAAGTTCAAGACCAGGCCGGACACGACCACATCGACGGCCGAGTCCTCCAGCGGAATCTCGACGGCGGTGCCGCGGCACAGGAGCGCCCGGTCCGCCAGGTTGTCCTTCGCCGCCTGGAGAAAGCCCTGCGCCGGGTCAACGCCGATGACGCGCGACGGCGAGCCGTGGGCGAGGATCGCCTCGCACAACGCGCCTGTCCCGCAGCCCACGTCCAGCCAGCCCCGCCCCGCCGGAATGCGGAGCCACGCGAGAAACAGGGGAGCCACCCGACGGCTCCAGCGCCCGACGTACTCCTCGTAGCGGTGTCCGCGGTCCCAGGTGTAGGCCGTTGACGGGTGCACTTGTTCAGGCCCTTTCTCTGGCGGGCTTGGCGTGCCTGGCGAGAGACCGTTCTCCCCACGCACCACAGAACAGCCTCCCGCAAAGCACGCCAAGGACGCAAAAGAGCGCGGCCCAAACTTGACTCATTCAGATCAAGTTCCGCGCTTCAAGCAACGCTAGCGGGAGGACCCCAGGCCGGGGCCGGCGGGGCGCGGCACCGCCAGGCGGCGGACGTCGATGTTGACGCCCTCGAAATAGCCGAGCTGCTCGAGATTGCGCCGGCTGCGCTCGATCGCCTTCCGCGTCAGGACGTTGCCCTCGACGACGCCCAGTTCCCGCCGGATGACCTTGTCGCGCGTGCGGGCGTTGCCGGTGATCTCGATGCGGCGCACGAAGGCCTGCACCCCCTCGGTAATGTCGAGGGTCACGTCCACGCTGGTCTCGGCGCGGTTGACCTCCGTCACGGGGGCGACGTCCGCGAACAGGTAGCCGCGGTC
>JBHGAX010000050.1:0-15887 GCA_041946635.1 Methylomirabilales bacterium (SeqCode) | reverse complement strand
CGCCGACCCGGCTTGACGCCGGGTCGGCGTTTTGATATTGGTGCGCCTCGCCTTCCGCGATCGCCGCGCGCGACAAGGAGCTGCGCTTCCGTGGTCCGCAGGCTCTCCCGCCTGAGCGAGGCCGTGGATCGGGCCGTCTGGCTGCTCGCCGTGCCCGTCGGCCTGGCCACCATCCTGATCGTCTTCTTCGAGGTGCTGATGCGCTACGTCTTCCGGGCGCCGCTCATCACCTCGGTGGAGATCTCCCGCATCGGCTTCGTCTGGTCGTGCTTCCTGGGGGCCGCGCTGGGCGTGAAGCGGGCGCGGCACATCCGCTTCGTGTTCCTGCTCGAGCGCCTGCCCGCCGCCGGCCGGCGGGTCCTCGGCACGGCCGTCTCCCTCGCCTGCACGGGCTTCTTCCTCGTGGTCCTGGTGCAGGGCGCGTCCATGGTGCAGCGGGTGGCGGACACCTACTTCCCCGCCCTGGGTCTCTCGCAGCTCTGGCTCTACCTGCCGCTCCCGCTCACCGCGGCCTGCATGCTGGTTCACACGCTGGCCGCCGCGGCGGCGACCCTTGGCGAGCCGCGGGACCCCGCATGATCGCCTCCCTCCTGATCGGCTTCGTGGTGCTGGCGATCTGCAGCGTGCCGGTCGCCGTCAGCCTGGGCCTGGCCGTCGTCGTGGCCGTCAAGTTCTTCTCCCCCTTCCCCCTGATCGGCCTGGTCCAGCGGATGGTCACCGGGATCGACTCCTTCGTCCTCCTCGCCATCCCGTTCTTCATGCTCACCGGCCGCCTCATGAACCAGGGCGGGATCACGGACCGCCTGTTCGATTTCGCGCGCGCGCTGGTCGGCCCCGTGCGCGGCGGCCTGGCGCACGCCAACGTCCTGGCCAGCATGATCTTCGCGGGCATGTCGGGCTCCGCGGTGGCGGATGCGGGGGGCCTGGGCATGGTCGAGATCAAGGCCATGACGGACCAGGGGTACCGCAAGGAGTTCGCGGCCGCGGTGACCGTCGCCTCCTCCACCATCGGGCCCATCATCCCGCCGAGCATCCCCATGGTGATTTACGGGGCCATGGCCGAGGTCTCGGTCGGGCGGCTGTTCCTGGGCGGCGTCCTGCCGGGCCTGCTCATGGGCGTGGCCCTGATGGTCTTCGTGTACCTGTGGAGCTTCCGCGAGGCGCTGCCCAAGGACGAGCGCTACAGCCTGCGCCGTATCCGGGAGACGTTCGCCGCGGCCTTCCTGCCGCTCCTGACGCCGGTGATCCTCATCGGCGGCATCGTCACGGGCGTCTTCACGCCCACCGAGGCGGCCGCCGTCGCCGCCATGTACGCCTTCTTCCTGAGCTTCGTGGTCTACCGCACCGTGCACCTCGCCGACATCCCGGGCATCATCGTCGAGACCCTGATCACCACGGCGGTGGTGACCTTCATCATCTCCACCACCTCGGGCTTCTCCTGGCTGCTCATCGTGGGGAAGATCGGGAAGCTCCTGGTGGAGTTCGTCACGGCGACCACGCAGAGCCCGGCCGTGGTCCTGCTCGTCGTGAACCTGGCCCTGCTCGTGCTCGGCTGCCTCATGGAGGCGGGCGTGCTGCTGATCCTGCTCACGCCGCTCCTCGTGCCCCTGATGACGGCGCTGGGCGTGGACCTCGTGCACTTCGGTGTGCTGATGGTCCTGAACCTGATGATCGGCGTGGCCACCCCGCCGGTGGGCATGTGCCTGTTCGTGGTCAGCGAGGCGGCGGAGATCAAGCTGGAGACGCTCATGTGGGAGGTGGTCCCGCAGATCCTCCCGCTGCTGGCCGTGCTCTTCCTCATCACCTACGTTCCGCAGCTCGTGCTGGTCGTCCCGCAGTGGCTCATGCCCGTCCGGTGAGGCCGGCGGGCGGAGGCCGAGGCGCGGGGCCGGGCGTCCCGCGAAGGAGGCAATCATGAGGCGCAGCTGGTGGGTCGGTGTGGCGGTGGTGGCGGGCCTGTGTCTGCTGCTGGCCTCCGCGGCGCAGGCGGGCGAGCGCACCATCAAGGTGGGCATCGGGCACGCGCCCACCCACTCGTTCGTGAAGGCCTCGGAGAAGTTCAAGGAGATGGTGGAGAAGCGGAGCCACGGGCAGCTCAAGGTGGAGATCTACCCCAGCAGCCAGCTGGGCGGCGAGCGCGAGATGCAGGAGATGGTGGCGCTCGGGACGCTGGAGATGAGCGTGAGCGGCATCACGGTCATCTACGAGCCCCTCTACGCGCTGCTGGAGGCGCCCTTCCTGTACCGCGACCGGGACCACATCAAGAAGGTGATGGCGAGCCCCGTGGTGGCCGAGCTGGGCGAGGCGCTGCTCAAGAAGGGCATCCGCTACGTCGGCTTCTACGAGAACGGCTTCCGCAACATCACCAACAGCAAGCGGCCCATCCACGCGCCCGCCGACGTCCGGGGGCTGAAGATCCGCACGCCGGAGAACCTGGCGCAGATCGAGACCTTCAAGGCCCTGGGGGCGGTGGCCACGCCCATGGCCTTCAGCGAGCTGTACAACGCGCTGGCGCAGGGGGTGGTGGACGGGCAGGAGAACCCGCTGCAGAACATCTGGAACGGCAAGTTCTACGAGGTGCAGAAGCACCTGGCCATCACCGGTCACATCTACAACAGCGCCTACATCCTGGCCAGCGAGAAGTTCTGGTCCGGGCTGCCGGCGGACCTCCGCACGATCGCGCAGGAGTCCATCCAGGCGGCGAGCAGCCTGCAGCTGGAGATGGTCGCCAACCTGGACAAGCAGCTGCTGGGGGACATGAAGGCCAAGGGCATGCAGGTGACGACGCCCGACCCGGAGGCCTTCCGCAAGGCCACGGCGCCGGCGTACGACGTCTTCTACGCGAAGTTCGGCGACCGGGCGAAGAAGATCATCGAGACCATCCGCGGGATGTAGCCAGGCGGACCGCCCAACGCGAAGAAGCATTGAACCGCCAAGACGCCAAGACGCCACCGACGGGAAGCGTTAGGGAATTCCCGGTGGCGCCTTGGCGTCTTGTCGGTTGACGTTCGTTCTACCGGAAGATCGCGGCCAGCTCCCTGCTCATCCCGACGTCCTCGGCCAGGCCGAGCAGGTTGGCGAGCACGAACTCGGGAAGCTGCATGCCCCTGGCGAGCGCGGCGTCGCGGCGCTCCCACTCCATCTCGCCCGGCAGGTAGATCCGCTCCACGCCCACCGCCCGCGGCGCGGCCTTGATCTCGCGGATCATGGCGTCCATGCGCGCCGTGAACTCGGGGAGCGGCATGATGGCGGCCACGTTCACGGCGATGAAGGCGTGGCCCTGGTCGGCGGGTCCCACGCCCTCGGTCACCCAGGACTTCACGCCGCTGAGCATGGCCGCACCCGTGAGGACGCCGGCCAGGATCTCCACCAGGAGCGCCAGGCCATACCCCTTGTAGCCCGCCATGGGCTGCAGGACGCTGCGATCGGGATAGCCGCCGGCGTCGGTGGTCGGGCGGCCCTCCTGGTCGAGCAGCCAGCCGTCGGGGACGGGCTTGCCCATGGCCTTGGCGATCATGACCTTGGTCACCGCCACGATGCTCGTCGCCACGTCCAGGAAGACCGGCCGCTCGCGCCCGGCGGGGGCGGCGAAGGCAATGGGGTTCGTGCCGATGACCGGCGCCCGCGCCCCCGTGACCGCCATGCAGGGGTCCACGTTCGTGGTGGAGATGCCGATCATGCTCCGCCGGAGCGCCAGCGTCGCGTAGTACCCGGCCGCGCCGAAGTGGCTGCTGTGCGCCACGCCGGCGTAGCCGATGCCCGCCGCGGCGGCTTTCGCCATGGCCGCCTCCATGGCGCGGCAGCCGACCACCATCGGCATGGCGCCGGCGGCGTCGAAGAGCGCCCAGGCGGGCCCCTCGCGGAGGAGGGCCGGGTGCGCGGCGGGCCGGATGCGGCCGTCCTTCACGTTCTTCAGGAGCTGGCGCAGCTGCCGCGTGCCGTGGGAGTGCGTGCCCCACGTATCCGTGGTGACGAGCACGTCGGCCGAGAGCGCGGCGTCCTCGGGGGCCAGGCCGCAGCGCACCATGGCATCCGCGCAGAAGCGCGTGAGGTCATCCGGAGCGACCCGCTTGCCCATCAGGTCCTGGATGGCTGGCATGTCCTCCTCCTTCGCGTGCGGGGTGGCAGGCGCGACCTTCCTATCACCGGGCTGCCGGCGGCGTCAAGCCCCGGCCGGCGCCAACCCTCCCGCCGTGAGGCGGCTGGCGGTCCTCGGCAGCATTCCCACGCCGCCCGGACCCGTCCGGATCTGCCGCGGCCCGCGCGGCTTTCTGCTGGTGGCCCTCTACCACGGCCGGGGCCTCCTGATCGTGGACGAGCGCGATTTCGCCTCGCAGCGCGTGGTCGCGCTGCCGGAGAATCGTCTGAGGCGGAGCCTCGCTAGCGTTCGGCGCGGAGCGGCCAGCGATCAGCCGGAAGTGCGGAGCCCGCGCGTGCCGATCTTGGCACATGGATTTGGCCGACGCCGATGGCTTCCGCAAAATCTGCTCGCACCGGAACTCCCCGCCCTCCGGCACGTAATTCTTACCGGACGCCTCCGGCCGGCGCCGCACGAGCGCCGGTGGGGCTGCCTCCAATAACTGCCCGTTTTTCCCCCGCTCCCGCCAGTCCGGGCGGGCGGGCCCCGGTCTGGCACCGCTCTTGCCCCCCCGGCACCCGGGGGGAGGTGTGTACGGGCATGGCACAGCATGAGCCGAGGGGGAACGGCGAGAGCTGGGGCGGGGTGACGCTGTCGGAGGTGAAGCGCCTGACCACGACGGAGCTGGTGGGCCTGATCGCCGGGCGGGCGGCGCTCCTGGCCGAGAAGCAGGTGGAGCTGGCCAAGGCGGAGGTCCGGGCGAACATCCGCGCCGAGATCCGCATGGCGGTGGGGCTGGGGATCGCGGCGGCGTGCGCGATCGTGGCCATCAGCTTGATGCTGGTGGCGGCGGTCTTCGGGCTCTCGGGCAGCATGCCGGCGTGGGCGGCGGCGCTGATCCTGGCGGGCGTCATGCTGCTCCTGGGCGGCCTCGCGGGCCTGGTCGGGTGGCGCATGCGCGTCACGGCGCCGCTGACCACGACCCGGGAGACCTTGAAGGAAAACCTGCACTGGGCCAGGGAGCGCCTGACGGGAGGAGGGGCATCGTGAACGCCTCGCGGGTGCAGGAGCTGGCGTCCCAGATGCACGGCGTCCGCGCCGACTTCGAGCACCTCCTGGGGGAGCTGCAGGAGCGACGGCGGAGCGCCACGGACCTCAAGCTGCAGGCCCGGCGCCATCCGCAGGCCGCCGGGGTCCTGGGGGCGCTGCTGGTGGGCGCCGTGGCACTGTACGTGCGCAGCAGGCTGCGCCGCCGCCGGGAGCTGCGCGACCCGCTGGCCCGCCGGCGCCGGCTGCGGACGGCCTTCGCCCGCATGGCGGAGGACCCGGACCGCGTGCGCGTGGATGGGCACGGCGTGCTCCGGCACATGGCGACGGCGGCGGGAAGCGCCTTCTTGACCTCGTTTGCCCGCCGGATCGCCAGGGAGGCGTCCCTGCCGCGGCGGCAGGCCAGGATCGTCACGCCCGAGGCGTCCCGGTAGCGTGGTCGGGCCTCCGGGGAGCCGGGGAGGCGGCAGTGCGGGCGGTCTGGACGCTGCTCAGGGACGCCTACTACGAGTGGAGCGACGACAATGCGCCGCGGCTCGGGGCGGCGCTCTCCTACTACACGGTCTTCTCCGTGGCGCCCCTGCTGATCCTGAGCATCGCCGTGGTGGGCCTGGTGTTCGGGGAGGAGGCGGCGCGGGGGCAGGTGATGGGCCAGATCCGCGGCCTGGTCGGCGATCAGGTTGCCGGCGCCGTGCAGGGGATGATCGCCAGCTCCCGCGACACCTCCTCCGGCATCCTGGCCACCCTGGTGGGCCTCGGCACGCTGCTCTTCGGGGCCTCGGGCGTGTTCACCGAGCTGCAGGCGTCCATGAATCAGATCTGGGACGTGCCGCCCCGCCCCGGAGGGGTCTGGGGCCTGGTGAAGGGGAGGTTCTTCTCCTTCGCCATGGTGCTCGCCGCCGGCTTCCTGCTGCTCGTGTCGCTCATCCTGAGCGCCGCGCTCTCGGCCGTCGCAGCGTACTTCCAGTACCTGCTCCCGCGGGCGCTGTCCGAGTGGGCGGTCTACGGCATCGACCTCGGGGCGTCGCTGGCCATCTTCACCGTGCTGTTCGCCCTGATGTTCAGGGTCCTGCCCGACACCCGCACCGCGTGGCGGGACGTCTGGTTCGGCGCGGTGGCCACCGCCCTGCTGTTCGCGATCGGGAAGACGCTGATCGGGCTGTACCTGGGTCGCAGCAGCGTCACCTCGACGTACGGCGCCGCCGGCTCCTTGATCGTGCTCCTGCTGTGGGTCTACTACTCGGCGCAGATCCTCTTCTACGGCGCCGAGCTGACCCAGGTGTACGCGCGGCGGTACGGCTCGCAGGCCGCCCGCGGGGTCCCCGTCCCCGAGCAGCGCGGCGTCCGCGCGGCGTGACGACGGACAACCACAAGGAGGTCACGTGATGGAACTGCTCAAGACCGCCGACCAGACCGTCGGCACGCCCCGGAACACCGAGGACGAGGTCACCAAGACGATCGAGCGCTACACGGCGGCGATCCCATCCTCCGCGTTTCTGAGCGTCGCCATCGGCGCGATGGCGATGTCCCTGCTCTTCCAGCTGGGCGGGCGGGGCAAGTGGGGCAATTTCGTGGCGCAGTGGGTCCCCACGTGGCTGATCATCGGCCTGTACAACAAACTGGTGAAGCTCGAGGGCCATGACCGCGCGGACCGCGGCTCTCCGGCCCCGAGGTGATGCGAGGGAGCCAATGAGTGTCCTTGGCTGGATCCTGTTCGGGCTGGTGGTGGGCATCGTGGCCCGGTTCCTCATGCCGGGCCGCGACCCCGGAGGGTTCGTGATCACCATCGTCCTGGGCATCGTCGGCGCGCTGCTCGGCGGCTGGCTGGGGCGATCGGTGGGCTGGTATCAGGAGGGCGATCCCGTGGGCTTCCTCATGGCAGTCCTCGGGGCGATCATCCTGCTGGCCCTCTACCGGGTGTTCGCCAGGCGATCCACCACGGTTTGACGAAAGCCATCCCGAGTTCGACCAGAGCCGAGGCGTGCGCGGGGGCTGCCGCGCACGCCTCGGCGCGTCCGGAGGAGGCCGTGGCGAGAAGGTGAAGGGCGCGCCGCGCGGCGCCGCCAGGCCGCGCCCGGCCGCCCGCCCGGCCGCCCGATCCTCCCGAAGCCCTTCGCGGCAGGCCCTGCCGGTTGACGGGACGGCCTCCTGCCCGTAAAGTACCCGCCGGCCTCCGGCACGAGCCGCACGGGGCGTGTGGATCCCCGTGCTCGCCACTCGGCACCGGGCCGGACCGACGGGACACCGCGAATGCAGATCGGACCGCATCGACTCCCCAACGCCCTGGTCGTGGCCCCCATGGCCGGGGTGACGGACCGGCCGTTCCGCCTGCTCTGCCGGCGGATGGGCGCCGGGCTGGCCGTCTCCGAGATGGTGACCAGCAACTCCCTGCTCTACGGCTCCGCCAAGACGCGGCGGCGCGCGAACCACGACGGGGAGCCGCGGCCCGTCTCGGTCCAGATCGCGGGCGCGGACCCGGCCATGATGGCCGAGGCCGCCCGGTACAACGTGGACCAGGGCGCCGAGATCATCGACATCAACATGGGCTGTCCGGCCAAGAAGGTCTGCAACGTGATGGCCGGCTCCGCCCTCCTGCGGGACGAGCCCCTGGTGCAGCGGATCCTGGAGGCGGTGGTGCGGGCGGTGCCGGTGCCCGTCACGCTGAAGATCCGCACCGGCTGGGACCGCCAGCACAGGAATGCCGTGCAGGTGGCCCGCCTGGCCGAGGCCGCGGGCATCCGGGCGCTCGCCGTGCACGGCCGGACCCGGGCGTGCGCCTTCTCCGGCGAGGCCGAGTACGGGACCATCGCGCGGGTGAAGGCCGCGGTCGGCATCCCGGTGATCGCCAACGGCGACCTCACCAGTCCCCAGAAGGTGCGGGAGGTCCTGCGGCAGACGGGGGCCGACGCCGCCATGATCGGGCGCGCGGCCCAGGGCCGGCCCTGGATCTTCCGGGAGACCCTCCACTATCTTGCGACCGGCGAGACCCTGCCCCCGCCCGCCGTCGCCGAGATCCACGCAGTCCTGCGCGGCCACCTGGAGGACCTCTACGCCTTCTACGGCGAGCCCACCGGCGTGCGGATGGCCCGCAAGCACATCGCCTGGTACACGCGCGGGCTGGCCGGCTCCGCCGCCTTCCGCCACGCCATGCATCGGCTGGAGACCGCTGCGGGGCAGCGGGCGGCCGTGGACCGCTTCTTCGGCGAGCTGGCGGCGGCGAGCGATCGCCTCGTGTACCTCGAAGGCCAGGAGGCCGCCGCCGTCCCCGCCCCGTAGCCTCTGTGCTCGCAGGCCTCACGCGTACCCGCCGCGCCGGAGGGGCGCGATTCATCGCGCCGACGTGGCCCGGCTGCACGCGCGGCATGAACGTCGCCCCTGGCGCTTGCCCGGCGGGCCAACCGCTTCTCCGGTCATTCCCCCCGTCCCGCTTGCCTCCCGTGGGCCTTTGGCATAGGCTTCCCCCCGTCGCTGCCCTGCCCGGAGCCTATTCTCTCGTCGGAGGAGACCATGAAAGTTGCCGCCGCGGTGGCCGAGATCCTGAAGCGCGAGGGGACGGAGTTCCTCATCGCCTATCCCATCAACCCCCTCATCGAGGCCGCGGCGGCGGCGGATATCCGGACGATCATCGTGCGGCAGGAGCGCGTGGGCCTGCACATGGCGGACGCCGTCGGGCGCGTCACCTCCGGCCGGCGGGTGGGCGTGGTCGCCCTCCAGCACGGGCCGGGATCCGAGAACGCCTTCGGGGGCATCGCCCAGGCTTACGGCGAGACGGTGCCCCTGGTGGTGCTGGCGGCCGGGTACCCGCGGCCGCTGGTCAACATCCCGCCCTACTACAGCTCGTTCCTGAATACCCAGCGCATCACCAAGTGGTCGGAGCAGGTGAACGTCGGCGCCAGCGTCCCGGACGTCCTGCGCCGCGCCTTCTCGCACGCCCGCAACGGCCGGCCGCGGCCGGTGCTCGTCGAGTTCCCGCTGGACGTCTTCGCCGAGGAGGTGGGGGAGCCGCTGGCGTACCGGCCGGTCACCACCGCCCGCTCGGCACCCGATCCGCGGGACGTGGCGAAGGCCGCGGAGGCGCTGGTGGCGGCGACCCGGCCGGTGATCTGGGCGGGGCAGGGCGTCCACTACGCGCGGGCCTGGGAGCCGCTCCAGCGGCTGGCCGAGCTGCTGGAAGCGCCCGTGGCCACCAGCCTGGGCGGGAAGAGCAGCTTCCCCGAGGACCATCCGCTCTCGGCGGGGACGGGCGGCCGGGCCGTGCCCCGGCCCGTGCGCCACGTGCTGCAGACCGCCGACCTGCTCTTCGGCGTGGGGTGCAGCTTCGCCGCCAGCAACTTCGCCGTGGCCATGCCCCGCGGGAAGACGGTGGTGCACGCGACGCTCGACCCCTCGGACCTCAACCGGACGCTCCCGGCGGACCACGCGCTCCTGGGGGACGCGGGCCTCACGCTGGAGGCGCTCCTCCTCGAGGTGAGCGACCGGCTGGGCGGCCGGCCGCGGGCGCGCGAAGCGGCCCTGCAGGAACTCAAGAGCATCAAGGCCGACTGGCTGGCGGAGTGGATGCCGAAGCTCACCTCCGAGGAGGTGCCCATCTCGCCCTACCGGGTGATCTGGGACCTGCTCCACACCCTCGACCGCACCCGGACCATCATCACCCACGACGCCGGCAACCCGCGCGATCAGCTGTCGCCCTTCTGGCAGGCGGTCCAGCCGCTCTCGTACCTGGGGTGGGGCAAGACCACCCAGCTCGGGTACGGGCTGGGGCTGGCCATGGGGGCCAAGCTGGCGGCGCCGGAGAAGCTCTGCGTGAACGTGTGGGGCGACGCGGCCATCGGCATGACGGGCATGGACTTCGAGACCGCCGTGCGGGAGCGCATTCCGATCCTGTCGGTCCTCTTCAACAACTTCTCGATGGCGACCGAGCTGGAGGTCATGCCGGTCTCCACCAAGAAGTACCGGAGCACCGACATCTCGGGCAACTACGCCATGCTGGCCCAGGCGCTCGGCGGCTACGGCGAGCGGGTGGAGCGGCCCGAGGAGATCGTGCCCGCCATTCGCCGCGGCATCCGGAAGACGGAGGAAGGCGTCCCCGCGCTCCTGGAGTTCCTCACCGCGCAGGAGACCCGCCTCGCCAAATAGCCCGCGGCGCCCGGGACTCCCGCCCGGGGCCTCGCCCGGCCCGGCGCGCTGCCAGCCGGCGGCGCCTCGGAATCGGTCCGCGAACGGGTCGGCGAGCCGGGAAAAGGCTTGACACTTCGCGGGCTGCATCCATAGCATCTTACCGGGCACAGCTGGAGCGGGCGGTTACCTGCCCTGCGGGGCCAGGTCGTCAAGGCTGACACATCGCGCACTCCGGGAGGCCAGTGCGGGGTGCGCGCCGAAAGTGGTGTGCATGGACGACGTGGTGATTCTGGGAGCGGCGCGGACCCCCGTTGGCGCGTTCGGCGGGAAGCTGGCCTCGGTGCCGGCCACCCGCCTGGGAAGCGTTGCCGCGGCCGAGGCGCTGCGGCGCGCGGGGGTGGAGCCCGGCCGGGTGGACGAGACGATCTTCGGGAACGTGCTCTCGGCCGGGCTCGGGCAGGCCCCCGCCCGGCAGGTGGCCCTGGGGGTCGGGGTCCCGGCGGCGGCCGGCGCCCTCACCGTCAACAAGGTGTGCGGCTCGGGCCTCATGGCGGTGATCCTCGCGGCGAATCGTATTCGGGCCGGCGACGCGGAGATCGTCCTGGCCGGCGGCATGGAGAGCATGAGCCGGGCCCCCTTCCTCCTCGATCGGGCGTGCGCCGCGCGGCCGGGCCACCGCTGCCTCCTGGACAGCATCCTGGTGGACGGCCTGGTGGACCCGTATTCGGGGCGGAGCATGGGCGAGTGCGGCGAGGCGTGCGCGGCCCGGTTCGGGTTCAGCCGGGAGGCGCAGGACGACTACGCCATCCAGAGCTTCCGCCGCGCCCGCGCCGCGCAGGCCGAGGGCCGCTTCAAGCGGGAGATCGTGCCGGTGATCGGCCCGAACGGCGAGGGGACGCTCTTGGAGGAGGACGAGGGCCCGCAGCGCTTCGATCCGGAGAAGCTGCGCCGCCTGAAGCCTGCGTTCCGC
The DNA here is from genome assembly GCA_041946635.1 of Methylomirabilales bacterium (SeqCode). GTDB lineage: Bacteria > Methylomirabilota > Methylomirabilia > Methylomirabilales > 2-02-FULL-66-22 > 2-02-FULL-66-22. Next base: position 4,674 of record JBHGAX010000050.1, on the reverse strand, counting down.
CCCCAGGGCACGATCACGGCGGGAAACGCGCCCTCCCTGAACGACGGCGGCGCGGCGGTCGTGGTGGCCAGCAGCCGGCGGGCCGCGGCGCTCGGCCTGACCCCGCTGGCGAGGATCGCGGCCAGCGCCGGCGCGGCCCTTGAGCCGGAGTGGTTCACCATTGCCCCGATCCAGGCGCTCCGGCGGCTGAGCGGGAAGGCCGGCTGGCCGCTCGAGTCCGTGGAGCTCTTCGAGATCAATGAGGCGTTTGCCGTGGTGGCCATGGCCGCCATTCAGGATCTGGGTCTCGATCCGGCGCGCGTGAACGTCAACGGCGGGTCCGTCGCGCTTGGCCACCCTATCGGCGCAACGGGGGCGCGGCTGCTGGTCGCCCTCCTCGGTGCCGTGCACGAGCGCGGGGCGCGGCGGGGCGCCATCGGCATCTGCCTCGGCGGCGGCGAGGCGCTGGCCCTTGCGGTGGAGCGCGCGTAGCTCGTGGCTCGTAGCTCATGGCTCATGGGGCATGAGCCATGGGCCATCAGCCATGAGCCAGTCGGGAGGCGCGGATGGAGATCAAGGTCCTCGGCGTGGTGGGCGCCGGCACCATGGGGCAGGGGATCGCCCAGGTCGCGCTGCAGAGCGGGTTTCGGGTGATCCTGCGCGATCTCGACGACCGCATCCTCCAGCTCGCGCGGAGCCGCATCGAGAAGGGGCTGGACCGGCTCATCGAGAGCGGGAAGATCAGCGACGGGCAGAAGGCGGAGATGCTGAAGGGGCTGTCCACCACCGTCGCCCTCGGGGACCTCAAGAGCGCCGACCTGGCCATCGAGGCCGCCACGGAGGACTTCGGGGTCAAGAAGGCCATCTTCCAGGAGCTGGACAAGCACTGCCGGCCGGGCACCGTGCTGGCGACGAACACCTCCTCCATCTCCATCACGAAGATCGGGGCGGTGACCCGCCGGCCGGACAAGGTCATCGGCATGCACTTCATGAACCCGGTGCCCATCCTCCAGCTCGTCGAGATCATCCGCGGCATGGAGACCTCGGCCGAGACCGCGGCCCTCGCGCACGACCTGGCCAAGCGCCTGGGGAAGACCACGGTGGAGGCCAAGGACTTCCCGGGCTTCTTGACGAACCGCATCCTGATGCCGATGATCAACGAAGCCATCTTCGCCCTGATGGAGGGCGTCGGCACGGTGGATGCCATCGACAACGTCATGCACCTCGGCATGAAGCATCCCATGGGACCCCTGGCGCTGGCGGACCTCATCGGCCTGGACGTGTGCCTGGCGGTCCTCCGGACGCTGCACGAGGGGCTGGGCGACCCGAAGTACCGGCCGGCGCCGCTGCTCGTGAAGATGGTGGACGCCGGCCACCTCGGCCGCAAGACGGGCCGGGGCTTCTACAAGCACACCTAACGCAGCCGGGATGCCGAAGGTCGCGGGCCTCTGCAAGGCCGACCCGGCGGGCGGCTGCGCGTGCGGATCACGAAACTCACCTCGGTCTCCTCCCGATCGTCTGTCCTATCGGCTCCGAGCGTTTCGCTGACCGCCTGCCGCCCGTGATGCCATGGATTTCGAGCTGACGGAAGGCCAACGCCTGTTGCAGGAGACGGCGCGCCGCTTCGCCCGCCAGGCGATTGCGCCGATCGCGGCGCGCGTGGACGAGCTGGCGGAGTTCCCCGCCGCGACCGTGCGGCAGATGGGCAGCCTCGGCCTGATGGGTGTGGCCGTGCCGCCGGAGTACGGGGGCGCCGGGGCGGATACCGTCTCCTACGCCGTGGTGCTGGAGGAGATCAGCGCCGCCTGCGCCTCGCACGGCGTCATCATGTCGGTGAACAACTCGCTCTACTGCGACCCGCTCCTGCGCTACGGCTCGGAGGAGCAGAAGCGCCGTCTCCTGGCGCCGGTGGCCAGCGGTCGGGGCGAGGGCTGCTTCTGCCTCAGCGAGCCGGGGGCGGGGAGCGATGCCGCCAGCCTGCAGACCTCCGCGCGCCGCGAGGGCGACGCCTACGTGCTGGACGGCACCAAGAACTTCATCACCAACGGCCAGGAGGCGGAGTACGCCATCGTCTTCGCCACGCTGGATCGCGCGCAGAAGCACAGGGGGATCACGGCCTTCGTGGTGGAGCGCGGCACGCCGGGATTCCGCGTGCTGCGGGTGGAGAAGAAGCTCGGCATCCGCGGGAGCAGCTGCGCGCAGCTCGGCCTGGAGGAGGTCCGCGTGCCGGCCGCGAACCGCCTGGGCCAGGAGGGCGAGGGCTTCCGCATCGCCATGCGCACGCTGGACGGCGGCCGGATCGGCATCGCGGCCCAGGCGCTCGGCATCGCGCGCGCGGCGCTGGAGGCCTCGCTGGAGTACGCCAAGCAGCGCGTCCAGTTCGGCAGGCCGATCGCCGCCAACCAGGCCATCCAGTTCATGCTGGCCGACATGGCCACGGAGCTGGACGCGGCCCGCCTGCTGACCCTGCAGGCCGCGCTCCTGAAGGACCAGGGCGTGCCGCACACCGCGGAATCCGCCATGGCCAAGCTCTACGCCTCGGAGCTGGCCATGCGCGCCAGCATCCGCGGCGTGCAGATCTTCGGCGGCTACGGCTACATGATGGACTATCCCGCCCAGCGGTTCATGCGCGACGCCAAGGTGACCGAGATCTACGAAGGCACTTCCGAGATCCAGCGCATCGTGATCGCGGAGTCGCTGCTGAAGAGTTGACCCGCCAGGGCGCCAGACGCGCCGAGCATTGAGGGGCTCCAGATGCGAAGCCGCGGCCCTGGGCCGGGGGAACGAGGCGGGAGGCCTCGGGGGAGGAGCGGAGGAACGGCATGAAGATCGTGGTGTGCATCAAGCAGATCATCGATCCCGAGATCCCGCCCGAGCAGTTCAAGCTGGACCCGGCCACCAAACGGCAGGCCCGGGGGGGCCTCTCGCTGGTCATCAGCCCCTACGACCAGAATGCACTGGAAGTGGCGCTGCAGCTCCGGGAGAAGCACGGCGGCACGGTGACGGCGCTCTGCCTCGGGGAGCCGGAGGCCAGCGGGGCGGTGAAGAGCGCCATGGGCATGGGCCTGGATGCCGGCGTCCTGGTGAGCGACCCCGCGTTCCGCGGCTCGGATGCCTTCGGCGTGGCCCACGGGCTGGCCCGGGCCGTCCAGAAGCTCGGCATGCCGGACCTCCTGCTCACCGGCTGCGTCTCGGGCGACACGGGCACGAAGGCCGTGGGCGCGCTCCTGGCCGAGGAGCTCACGCTGCCGTGCCTGGCCTTCGTCACGCGGCTGGAGGTCCGGGACGGGGGCGTGGCGGCGCGGCGCATCGTCGAGGACGGCTACGAGGTGGTGGAGGCGCCGCTTCCGCTGGTCTGCACCATCCTGAGCGACGATGCCAACATCCCGCGCTACTCCAAGCTCAAGGACATCATGGCCGCCGCCCGTAAGCCGGTGACCGTGTGGAAGGCCGCGGACCTCGGCGTGGACGCCGCACGGATCGGGGCGGCCGCCGTGCGGCTGCCCGTGCAGGACCTGGTCATTCCGGTCCGCGAGTCCCGGTGCGAGCTGATGCCGGGCGACACGCCCGAGGAGCAAGCCGACCGCCTGGTGGAGAAGCTGAAGGAGCGCAAGGCCATCTGAGCGCGGAGCGATTTCAGATTGCAGATTTGGGGCTCGATACGAGAAATCTGAAATCTGCAATCGGTAAATCTGAAATATCTCTTCCGGAGGTCCCATGCCTGACGTGTTCGTGCTCCTGGATGCGCAGGGCGGCCCGCCCACCCGGAACACGCTGGAGCTGCTCCGCGCGGCCCGCGAGGCGGCGCGACCCGGCGCGGTGAAGGCCGCCGTGCCGGGCACGGTGTCGGCGGACGCGGGGTCCGCCCTCGTCGCGCACGGCGCCGACCAGGTGCTCCAGCTCGTGCACCCGCTCCTGGAGAGCTACCAGGCGGACGTCTACCTGGCCGCGCTCCGGCAGGCGATCGCGCAGGCGCGCCCGGAGATCGTGCTGCTCGCCGACGACTCCCGCGGGCGCGAGCTGGCGCCGCGGCTGGCCTACCGGCTGGACGGCGGCCTGGTGACGGAGGCCGTGGGGCTCGCCACGGAGGGGGGGAGGGTGCGGGTCCGGCGGCAGCTCTACGGCGGGCGCTGCGTGGCCGAGCTGGAGGCCGCCCGCCGTCCGCTGGTGGTCACGCTGAAGCTTCGCAGCACCGAGCCGGCCGCGCCCGAGCCGGGGCGCAGCGGCGAGACGGTCACGCTCTCCCTGAGCCTGGAGCCCGGCCTGGCGCGCACGCGCGTCCGGGAGCGCGTCGCCGAGGAGGTGCGCGGGGTGAAGCTGGAGAACGCGCGGGTGGTGGTGAGCGGCGGGCGCGGCCTGAAGGGCCCCGAGCCCTTCGCGCAGCTCCGCGAGCTGGCCGACCTCCTCCGGGGCGCGCTGGGCGCCTCCCGCGCCGCTACGGACGCCGGCTGGGTCCCGGTCACGTACCAGGTGGGCCAGACCGGCAAGTCGGTGAGCCCGGACCTCTACATCGCCGTCGGCATCTCGGGCGCCATCCAGCACCTCGCCGGCATGAGCAGCGCCCGGACCATCGTGGCCATCAACACCGATCCGGATGCCCCGATCTTCAAGGTGGCGCACCTGGGCGTGGTGGGGGACTACAAGGCGGTGCTGCCGCGGCTGATCGCGAAGTGCCGGGAGGCGGTGGGGACGTAA
>JBHGAX010000005.1:0-33092 GCA_041946635.1 Methylomirabilales bacterium (SeqCode) | reverse complement strand
CCCCCCTTGATCTGGGAGATGTGCTTCCGGAGCGTGTTCATCTCCCGGATGTCGGCGCCGCAGGCGAGGAGGGCCTTGGTGACCGCCTGCTTCTCGGCCAGGGTCACGCCCTCCACCGGCGCGGGCATGAGCGCCGAGCCCCCGCCCGAGACGAGCACGATCACGAGGTCGTCGACCGCCAGCCCGTCGAGCTGCTCCAGCACGGCCGCGGCGCCCGCGATGCCCGCCTCGTCCGGCACGGGGTGGGCGGCCTCGTGGATCCGCACCCGCTTGGTCGGCTGCCCGTGGCCGTACTTCGTCACCACCACGCCGCCCGTCACCCGGTCGCCCAGGATGTCCTCGACCGCGGCCGCCATGGGCGCCCCCGCCTTGCCGCACCCCACGACCACGACCTTCCCCGTCCCGGCCAGGTTGATGACCTCGTCCCCGATGTAGAGCTGCCTGCCTTGCCGCAGGAGGTGCCGGTGGATGGCTTCCGCCGGGTCCACCGCCGTGATGGCCGCATCCAGGATCCGCCGTGCCGCGCGCCGCAGCTCGTCCGCTCGCATGCTGGTCTCCCTCGTGGTCGCTTCGCTCCCGCTCATGCCTCACTCATGGTCCTCGGCGCGAGCCAGGAGCCACGCGCCAGGAGCACCCTCGCCGCCCCTTCGTGACCTTCGTGCTCTTCGCGGCAACACGATCTGCTCTACCCGGCGGGCTGGAGCGCCACGCGGTCCAGCGGGGTGTACACCGAGCCCTGCGGGTGCAGCCGGCTCTGCATGAGCACGAACTCGCCGACGGCCACCCGGCCGAACGTCTCGTCGAGCGCGGCCGCGGCGGCCACGAGCGCCTCGGCGTTGCGGGGCGAGCGCACGCGCCCCAGCGTCGCGTGGGGCGAGAAGGCGCGGCGCTCCTTGGCGATGCCCACCCGACCCAGGGCGTCGTCCACCCGCCCGGCGAGCGTTGCCAGCGCCTCCGCGCCCTCGGCGGTGCCGGCCCACACGACGCGCGGCACCCGGCCGCCGAAGGTCCCCACCCCGGCGAGCATGAGCGCGAACGCCGCCACCTCGGCACCCACGCCCTGCAGCGCGGCCTGGATGCGCGGCAGGCGCTTCACCTCGGTCTCGCCGATGAACTTCAGGGTGAGGTGGATGTTCTCCGGCTTCACCCAGCTCACGTCGGCCTGGACCGCGCGGAGCCGCTCCTGCGCGCGCGCCAGCCGCGCGCGCACCGCATCCGGCAGCGTGACGGCGACGAAGAGGCGCAAGTCGGACATGGACGGCTCCCGCGCGCCGGAGAAAACGTCAAACGTCAAACGTAGGGGACGGGAACCCGGCTCTTGCGGATTACGTTTTACGTTTTACGTTCTACGCCGCCTCCATCCCGACCCCCAACAGGTGTCGCCGCAGCGTCTCCAGCGCCATCTGGGCGGCCCGGTACTTGATGAGGGTGCGCTCGCCGATCAGGCGCTCCTCGCGCGCCAGCGACCCGCCCTCCCAGGCCAGGCCGATGTAGACCAGGCCCACCGGCTTCTCGGGCGTGCCGCCCGACGGCCCGGCCAGGCCGGTGGTGGCGAGGCCGAAGGTCGCCCCGCTCCGCCGCCGCACCCCCTCGGCCATGGCGACCGCCACCTCCGCGCTCACCACGCCGTGCCGCGCGATCAGCGCCGCGGGCACGTCCAGGAGCGCCTGCTTGGCCGCCGGGCTGTAGGTGACCACCCCGCGGTCGAAGTAGGTGGAGCTGTCCGGGATGTCCGTGAGGCGGCTGGCGATGAGGCCGCCCGTGCACGACTCCGCCACGGCCAGGGTGGCGCCCCGCTCGCGCAGGAGCCGGCCCACCAGCGCCTCCATCTGCTCGTCGTCGCAGCCGAAGATCAGGTGGCCGAGCCGCTCCCGGATCTTGGCCTCCAGCTCGTCCAGCATGCGGCCGATCTCCCCCGCATCCTCGCCCTTGCAGGTGAGCCGGATGTGAATCTCGCCGGCGTGCGCCAGCACGCCGATGGTCGGGTTCCGCATGTCCCGGAAGTAATCGCCGATCCGCTGGTCCACCATGGACTCGCTGATCCCGCAGGTCTTCAGCACGCGGGAGACGATCCGGCCGCGCAGCCCCAGGCTCTCCCGGATGCGCGGGATCACCTGGTCCAGCAGCATGGGCTTCATCTCGCTCGGGACGCCGGGCATGCAGGCGATGACGCGCCCCTCCTGCCGCAGGAAGAGGCCGGGCGCCGTGCCCCGGGGGTTGTGCAGCACCTCCGCGCCCTCCGGGACCATGGCCTGCTTCCTGTTGTTCTCGGCCATGGGCATCCGGCGGATGGCGAAGCGCCGCTGGATGGCCTCCAGCACCGTGGGATCGAGCCGGAGCGGCCGCCCGAGCAGGTGCGCCAGGACATCGCGCGTCAGGTCGTCCTCCGTCGGCCCCAGGCCGCCCGTGATGATCAGGACGTCCGCGCGGTCGAGGGCCAGCCGCATGGCCGCCGCGAGGCGGCCCCAGTTGTCCCCCACCGTGCTCTTGTAGAACACGTCGATGCCCGCCTCGGCCAGCCGCTGGGAGATCCAGGCCGCGTTGGTGTCCACGATCTGCCCCAGCAGCAACTCCGTCCCCACCGTCAGAATCTCACTGCCCATAAGGACTCCCGCAGATGAAACCGCCAAGACGCCAAGGGCGCCAAGATTTGAAGGTTAAGAACGAATAACCCGCTGGATCCCGCCGCGCAGGACCGGCACGTTGAAGTTGATGAGGAGACCAAGGTGAAGCTTCAGCGCCTTGAGGTACGACAGGACCTGCGCCTTGTGGATGGCCGCGAGGACGTCTACCGTCTTCAGCTCCACAACCAATTCGCCGCCGACGAGAAAATCGATCCGACCTTCTCCAACGACGTGCCCCTTGTACAGGACGGGAACAGCGGCTTGGCGCACGAACGGGATTTCGCGGAGCCCCAGCTCTATGGCCAGCGCCTGCTCGTAGATGCTCTCCAGGTAGCCCGGGCCAAGTTCCCGATGCACTTCGATCGCCGCACCGATCACGGCTTGTGCCAGGGCGTCCAGTTCTTGGCTTGGCTCAAAGCGCCGCGATCCGTTGCGAGCGCCCATGGAAATGCCCCCTTCAAATCTTGGCGGCCTTGGCGTCTTGGCGGTTCATATTCGGGTCGGCGTCTTGGCCATGCTCTTCGGCTCCTAGAGGAAGTCGAAGTTGACCTTGAGCAGCCACCAGGTGGCGCGGGCCAGGAGGCCGGCGGCGAGGTCGTCGGCCAGGATGCCCAGGCCCCCGGGCAGGCGCTCGAGGTGCGGGAGGGGGGAGGGCTTCACCACGTCGAAGAGGCGGAAGAGCAGGAAGACCGCCGTCAGCTCGTACGCGCTGGCGGGCAGCGCGACGGCGGCCAGCAGCATGCCCGCCACCTCGTCCGCCACGATCTCCGGGGGATCCGGCCGGCCCAGCTCCGCGGCGGCCCGGGCCGCGACCCAGCCCGCCGCGACGGCCGCGAGCAGCGCCACGCCCAGGTGCGCCCGCCAGTCCAGGGCCAGGAGCGGGACGCAGAGCGCCAGGCCCAGCAGGCTGCCGGCCGTCCCCGGCATGCCGGGGACGAAGCCCAGGCCGCCGCCCGCCGCCAGCCACTGCACCAGCCCGCGGGCATGCCTGCGCTTCGCCTCGGCCGCGCGGCCGCGCCGGGCCATGGCTACCCCAGCCGCTCCACGACCTCGCCCGCGAGGTCGTGCTCCAGCACCTCGGTGATCCGCACGCGGGCAAAGCTGCCGGGCGCGAGGCCGTCGCCCCGGACGTAGACGCAGCCGTCCACCTCGGGCGCCTGGCCCGCCGTCCGTCCGGCCATCAGCCCGGGGAACTCCGGCGCCGGCCCGTCCACCAGGACCTCCTGGAGCGTGCCCACCAACGCCCGGCCTTGCTCCTCCGCGATGCGGGCCTGCACGGCCATCAGCCGTCGCCGGCGCACCTCGGCCAGCTTGCGCGAGACGCCCGGGCCGAGCCGGGCCGCCGACGTGCCCTCCTCCCGGCTGTAGCAGAAGACGCCCACGCGGTCGAAGCGCATCTCCTGCACGAAGGCCAGCAGCCGCGCGAACTCCTCGGCGCCCTCGCCGGGAAAGCCGGTGATGAACGAGGTGCGCACCACGAGACCCGGAATGGCGGCGCGGAGCATCTCGATCAGCCGGCGCAGGCTGGCCGGGTTCCCGCCCCGCCGCATGGCGCGCAGCACGCCGCCGTCGCAGTGCTGCAGCGGCATGTCCAGGTAGCGGCAGAGCCGGGGCGCCGAGGCCATGAGGCGGACCAGCTCCCGGTCGATGCGCGTCGGGTAGAGGTAGTGCAGGCGGATCCAGCGCAGCCCGGGCACCGGCAGGAGATCTTCCACCAGGCGCACCAGGCCGTGCCGCTCGCCCAGATCCGTGCCGTAATTCGTGGTGTCCTGCGCGATCAGGACGATCTCGCGCACGCCCTCGGCCGCCAGCCCCCGGACCTCCGCCAGGATGTCGGCGCGGCTCCGGCTGCGCTGTCGCCCGCGGATGCCGGGGATCGCGCAGAAGCTGCAGGTGTGGTCGCAGCCCTCGGCCACCTTCACGTAGGCCACGTGCGGGGGGGTCAGCCGCCGGCGCGGCAGGTCCGCGGTCATGAGGGCCGTGTGCCCGCTCACCCAGACCCGCTCCTGGCCGGGGCGCCGGAGCGCGGCGCCGGCGATCTCGGCGATGCGGGGGAACTCGCCCGTGCCCACAAAGGCGTCCACCTCCGGCAGCAGGCCGGGGAGCTCCGTCCCGTAGCGCTGCGACAGACAGCCGCTCACCACGACCGCCTGGCAGCGTCCCGTCCGCTTGAGCGCGGCCGCCTCCAGGATGCTCTGGATGGACTCCTCCTTCGCGTCCTGGATGAAGCCGCACGTATTCACCACGATGAGGTCGGCCTCCTCGGGCGACGTGGCGATGCGGTAGCCCGCGGCCGACAGCTGGCCGAGCATCACCTCGGCGTCCACCTGGTTCTTGGGGCAGCCCAGGTTCACCAGGCTGACCGCCGGGCTCCCGCCCCCGGGCCCGGGTGTCGTCCGGTCCTGCACGTCCATGTCCTGCGCCTGCCTTTCCCTCCGGCGCCCAGCCCGGCGCGCCGTGCACGAACTCCTGATGCTAGCAGGCTCGCCGTCTCCGTGCCAGCGTCCCCGCAAAAAAAGGCCAGGCGGCCGAGGCTCTGCCTCCCCGCCTGGCCTGAGCAGGCCGCTCGCCCAGCCGCCGCGTCGGGCTACTCCGCCGGCGCCGACTCCATCCGGTTGCGCCCCTGCGCCTTCGCCCGGTAGAGGGCCTGATCCGCGTCGTGCACCAGGTCCTGCCCCTTGCGCATCTTGCCCAGGAGGGCCGCCACGCCGATGCTCACGGTGAGGCTCCCCGGGCCGGCGCTGGCACCCAGGAACGGGAAGGCGGCCACGGCGGCCCGCACGCGTTCCGCCTGCGACGCGGCCCGCTTCAGGTCCGTCTCGGGCAGGATGAGCGCGAACTCCTCGCCGCCGTAGCGGGCCAGGATGTCCACCGAGCGCGCATTCTGTCGCAGGACCTCGGCCACCTCGCGAAGCGCCTGGTCGCCCGCCAGGTGCCCGTAGCGGTCGTTGAACTGCTTGAAGTGGTCCAGGTCCAGCATGAGGAGCGACAGCGGCCGCTCGTACCGCTGGGCCCGGCGGACTTCCCGCGAGAGCTGGTTGTAGAACTGCCGGTGGTTGGCCAGGCCGGTCAGCGGATCGGTGATGGCCAGCTGCCGCGTCTCCTCGAAGAGGCGGGCGTTCTCGATGGAGACGGCGGCCTGGCTGGCGAAGGTGGAGAAGAGCTGGACCTCGTCTTCGCCGAAATCGTGCGGCTCCATCCCGTAGACGTTCATGCAGCCGAGCGCCCGGTCCTGCACGATGAGGGGGATGGCCAGGCAGGAGCGGTAGCCGCGCGCGGTGACGGCGGCCGCCCACTCCGCGTAGCCGTCGTCGTTGCCGAGGTCTGCGACGGCGATGGGTCGCTTCTCGCGCACGGCGGCGACGCTGGGGCTGTTCCAGGCCGCGCGCCCGGCCCCGCTCACCTCGGGCGTCTCGTCGGCGAGGTTGTACCCCGCCACGGTGGTCAGGCTGTGCCCGTCCGGCCCCAGGAGCATGAGCGCCATGGCCCGGCCTTCCAGGAGGCCGGAGACGGACCGGCTGATGCGCTCCAGGATCTCCTGCAGCTCCAGGCTGGAGGCCATGGCCCGGCTCACCTGGTACAGCGCCTCGAACTCCTGGGCCTTCCGCCGGCTCTGGCTGTAGAGCCGGGAGTTCTCCAGGGCCAGCGACACCTGGCGGGCGATGGCGCCCAGCAGGCCCAGCTCGTCGGCCGTGAACTCCTGGCCCGGCCGGCCCACCACGGTGAGGACGCCCAGGCGGCGCTCCTGGAAGCGCAGGGCCACGGCGGCCAGCGGCTCCGCCGGGGTGTGCGAGGCGCGGCCGAGACCGGTCGCCTGCCCGGCGTCGGCGAGGACCAGCGGCTCCTCGGCCTCCAGCACCTGCCAGGCCCAGGACGACCCGCGCGGCAGGCGCCGCACCTGGTCGGGCGGGGCCGGCCCCTGCTGGGCCCGGAGCTCCAGCGCCCCGCTGCGAGGCTCGATCAGGTGCACCAGGCCGCAGTCCAGCCCCAGGCTGTCCATCGTCCCGGCCAGCGCGCCCTCCAGGATCTGCTCCAGGCTGAGCGACCGGCTGACGGACAGGGCCACGGCGTTCAGCGCCTGCAGCTCCCGGTTGCGGCGCAGCAGCTCCAGGCTCATCCCCTGGATCCGGAGGAGCACCCTGATGCGGGCGATCAGCTCGTCCGTGTTGAACGGCTTGGTGATGTACTCGTCCGCGCCGATCTCGAGGCCCAGGACCATGTCCCGGACCGCGTCCTTGGCGGTGAGCATCACCACCGGGATGTGGCGGCTGCGCGGGTCGGACTTCAGGCGCCGGCACACCTCGTAGCCGTCCATGCCCGGCATCATGACGTCGAGGAGCACCAGGTCCACGGGGTGCTCGGCCACGCGCTGCAGCGCCTCGTCGCCCGAGTGGGTCACGAGTGCGCCGAAGCCGCGGGCCTCCAGCAACACCTGGATCATGCGGGCGATGCCGGCCTCGTCCTCCACCACCAGGATGGTGGAGCGACGGCTGGCTGTGGCGGGCGACACGGTGCCTCCGCTGCCTGCGGGTCGGGGCGACTGGCAGGCCGGGGAATGAATAACGCACGACCTCGGGGGGGCGCAACTGAAAAAATGGGCGGCGGCTGCGTGCGGGGCGGGCCGGCGCTCAGGCGGCCGGGGGCGCGGGGCCTCCCGCGCCCGCCCGCCGCCCCTCCTCTCCCTTGGGGAGGGTGAGGAAGAAGGTGGCGCCCTTGCCGGCCGCGCTCTCCACCCAGATGCGTCCGCCGTGCTCCTCGACCACCGCCTTGCAGATGGTCAGGCCGAGGCCGGTGCCCTCGACCTGCGCGTCGGCGGGAAGCGGCACGCGGTAGAAGCGATCGAAGATGCGATCCAGGTGCTCGGCGGGGATGCCGACGCCGGTGTCCCAGACGCGCACCAGCAGCTCGCGGCCCGCATCCTCCACCGTGACCCCGATGCGCCCGCCGCGCGGCGTGAACTTGAGGGCGTTGCCCAGGAGGTTCGTGAAGACCTGCTCCATGCGCACGCCGTCGGCCCAGATGGGCGCCAAGCCGTCCGGCACCTCCAGGCTCAGCCCGATGGCCTTGTCCTGCGCCAGGCGGCCCAGCCGATCCAGGGTGCCGCGCAGGCAGGTGGTCAGATCGAAGTCCTCGCGGCGCTGCTTGAAGCGGCCGGCCTCGATGCGCGCGAGATCCAGGATGTCGCTCACCATCCGGAAGAGCCGATCGGCGTTCTTCTGCGCGATCCCCAGCAGCTCCTGGGTCAGCTCCACCCCCACGCTCTCGTGCAAGAGCACGTCCAGGGAGCCCTTGATGGCGGTGAGCGGCGTGTGCAGGTCGTGGGAGACCATGGTCAGCAGCTCGGACCGCATGCGATCCATGTCCTGCAGCCGGCGGTTCAGGGTGGAGAGGTCCTCGATCTTCGCGGCCAGGTCGGTGACGTCCTGGAGGACCAGGAAGTAGGCCCCGCCCGTGAGCGGCGTGCGGACCGGCGCGAACGTCATGGTCACCACCCGCCCGCGGAACTTCAGCTCCAGCGGCGCGGGCGGCTCGCCGGAGGCCAGGAACCGCTCGACCGCGGCGCGCAGCGCGGGGGCCTGGTCCTCGCCGAACAGCAGCGCCGACGGCTCGCCCAGCAGCGCGCTCTCGGCCCGGCCGAGGATCTGGACGGCGGCACGGTTCGCACACACCACCCGCCAGCGCGCGTCCACCTCCACCACGCCCTCGCCCACGGCGTCGAGCAGCGCCTGCACGTACTCGCGCAGCTCCACCAGCTCCCGCACCTTGGCGCGGGGCAGCAGCCCGTCCACGCCGAGCACCGGGGCCGGCGGGAGCTCGTGCCGCTCGATGTGGCGCAGGGCGGCCAGGACGTTCTGGCGCACGGCGGTATGGTGGGCCTTCGCCACGTAGGCGTCGGCCCTCAGCCCCAGGAGCTTCTGGCGGTCCTCCACCAGCGTGCCGGAGAGGATGATCACCGGCACGTCCTTCGTCTCGGCGCGGCTCTTGAGGAAGGCGAAGACGCGCTCGCCCGAGAGGCGGGGCATCACGATGTCGAGGATGACGACGTCCGGCCGGGCGGCGCGGAGCCGCTCCACCGCCTCCACGCCGTCGGAGGCCTTGTCCACCAGGTAGCCGGCGTTGGCCAGGGCATCCGCCAGGAGGTCCGCGCAGAGGCGATCGTTGTCCACGACCAGCACCCGCTTCATGGGCGGCCTCCCTCCATTCTGCGGCGTCGGCGTGCGCCGGGCAGCCGTCAGGAGCGGTAGTTCAGGAACTGCACGTGAATGCCGAAGTCCTGCTCCCGCAGGAACTGGATCACCGCCTGCAGCTCGTCCTTGTCCCGGCCAAAGACCCGGACCTGGTCCTCCTGGATCTGGGCCTGGACCTTGCGCTTGGTCTCCTTGATGCGCTTCACGATCTCGCGCGCCTTCTCGAGGGGGATGCCCTGCTGCAGCTCGATGCGCTGCCGGACGCGCCCGCCGCCAGCCGCCTCGACGGGCCCGCGGGTCAGGGCCTTCAGCGGGACGCCCCGCTTCACCAGCTTGGTCTCCAGGACGTCCAGCACCTGCTTCAGCTTGAAGTCGTCCTCCGACGAGAGCAGGATGGCGTGGGCATCCCGCTCCACGCTGCTCTGGCTGCCCTTGAAGTCGAAGCGCTGCGCCAGCTCCCGGACCGTCTGGTGGATCGCGTTGTCCACCTCCTGCATCTCGATCTTCGACCCGATGTCGAACGAGCATTCCTTGGCCATGTCAAAGCTCTTGGGTTCACGGTTCGAGGTTCGAGGTCTGGTTCCCACCCTTGAACCTCGAACCGGTAACCGGGGTTAACTAGGGCTTGACCACGGTGGTGCCTGCCGGCGGCGAGAAGGAGAACTGCTGGTCGCGGAGCCCCGTGTTCAGCTTGATGTCCCGCAGGGCGATGACCGTGGTGTTGCCCGCGGCGTCAAAGAGCGTCGCCTTCTCCACCAGGCCGGTCTTCCGGCCGACCTCCAGCACCATGCGGGCGATGCCGGCCTCCACCTGCTTGGGCCGGAGGTCGAGGAGCGCCGTGTCGGGCGCGGTCCGCGTGCCCGCGTGCTCCAGGAGCGAGACCTGGAAGGTCTTCCCCAGCTGGCAGTCGCCGGCCAGGAAGGCCAGCGGGAGGCGCGAGGTGAAGGCGGCCTCCACCTCCTGCACCACCACCTGCTTGTCGGTGGGGTTGTAGGCCCAGAGCGTCTTGCCGTCCGTGACGTACAGCCGGGGGTCCGGCCGCTGGTACTCCCAGCGCATCTTGCCCGGCCGCTTCAGGAGCAGCTGGCCCGAGGCCTCCTGCACCTGGCCCAGGCTCCGGTTGGTGGCGGTCTGCTGGAACGCCGCCGAGAGGTCCGTCATCCCGGCGCACGCCGCCCGCACCTTCTCCGCCACCTCCGCCGCGCTCGGCGCGGCGGCCGCGCGGGCGGACGCCGCGCACACCCCCAACAGGAGCAGGCCCGCCGCGGCCGCGCGCCGCCGCCCGGCCTGCGACTGCCGCCAGAACATCTACGACTCCCCTCGCGAGACCAGGACCTCGCGCGGACGCGTGCCGTCCATGGCGCTCACGATCCCCTCGCGCTCCATCCGCTCGATCATGCGAGCGGCCCGGTTGAAGCCCACGCGCAGCCGCCGCTGCAGCATCGAGATGGATGCCTGCTGCGTCTGCACGACCATGTCCACCGCCTGCTGGTACAGCTCGTCCCCCTCCTCGTCCTCGGCCTCCGCCTCCGGCTCGGGCGGCAGGAGCGCCCACACGAACTCCTCCGGCTTGGGCTGCGGCGCGAGGTACTCCACCACCCGCCGGATCTCCACCTCGGTCACGTTGCAGCCGTGGATGCGGACGGGCTTGGAGCTGCCCGGCGGCACGTACAGCATGTCGCCGCGCCCGAGCAGCGCCTCGGCGCCGTTCATGTCCAGGATGGTCCGGGAGTCCACCTTGGTGGCGACCCGGAACGAGATCCGGGCGGGGAAGTTGGCCTTGATCACGCCCGTGATGACGTCCACCGAGGGCCGCTGCGTGGCCACCACCAGATGGATGCCCACGGCCCGCGCCATCTGGGCCAGCCGCATGATGGCGTTCTCCACCTCGCTCTGCGCCGTCAGCATGAGGTCGGCCAGCTCGTCGATGATGACCACCAGCATGGGGAGCGGGCCGCGGTAGGAGCCCTGCGACAGGTCGTCCGGCTCCGGCGCCTCCAGCTGGATGCGCCGGTTGTAGCTCTGCAGGTTCCGGGCCCCGACCTGCGCGAACAGCTTGTAGCGCTCCTCCATGTGCTGCACCACGCGCTGCAGGCGCCGGGCGGCGTCCTTGGGGTCCACCACGACCTTGTCCGAGAGGTGCGGCACGCCGTTGTAGGCCGACAGCTCCACGCGCTTGGGATCGATGAGCAGCAGCCGCACGTCCGCGGGCTGGGCGCGGTAGATCAGGCTGAGGATGAGCGAGTTGATGCAGACGCTCTTCCCGGATCCGGTCTCGCCGGCGATGAGGAGGTGCGGCATCTGGGCCAGGTCGGCCACCACCGGCAGCCCGACGACGTCCTTGCCCAGGGCCAGGGGCAGCTGCAGCGCCTCGTTGGCGAAGTCCTTGCTGGTCAGCACCTCGCGCAGGGAGACGATGGCGCGGTGCTGGTTCGGAATCTCCACGCCCACCGCCGCCTTGCCGGGGATGGGGGCGACCACCCGGACGCTCATGGCCTTCAGGCCCAGGGCCAGGTCGTCCGCCAGCGCCACGATCCGGTTGATCTTGATGCCCGGCCCGGGCTCCAGCTCGTAGCTCGTGATCACCGGACCCGGGTTCACGGCCGTGACGCGGCCCTCCACGCCGAACTCCAGCAGCTTCTTCTCCAGCAGGCGGGAGTTGGTGGCCATCTCGTCCTGGTTGGCGTTCACCGGCTCGGCGGACGGGGCGTCCAGGAGCTTGACGGAGGGCTTGGCGTAGCCGCTCTTGGCCTTGGCGAAGGCGAAGGCTTGCTGGCCCTTCTCGGGCTTGGGCTCCTCGGCGGGCGCGGCCGCGGCCGGCGGGGCGGCGGGCGTCCCGCGCTCGGCGGCCGCCACGGGCGCCGGCGGGGCGGCGGCGGGCGCGCGGGGGGCCCTGGGGCGGGCGCGCCAGGCCTCGACCAGCGTCCGGGCGCGCACCGTGAGCCACTGGAGCCCGGCCGAGGGCCAGGCCATCAAGGCCGCCAGCGGGCGCCGGGACAGGCAGATGACGGCGAGCAGCATGCCCGTGAGGGCCGCCACCCCCATGCCGAACGTGCCCAGGGAGAAGGCCAGCAGCCGGAACACCTCGTCGCCCAGGAAGCCGCCCGGGCGCTCCACGCGCCCGCCGGCCAGGATGTGGAGGTGGTGCAGCACGCTGGCCAGCAGGCTCACCGACGGAACGATCAGGAGCAGGCCGAGCAGGCGGCGCCAGCGGGGCGCGCGGGCCGTGCCCGCCATGCGCCCCCAGCCCCAGAGGAAGGCGGCGGGCGGGATGAGGAGCGCGGAGAGGCCCAGGAGGCCCAGCAGGTCGCCCGCCACCTCGGCCCCCACCCGGCCCACCGCGTTCCGGATCTCGCGCTCCGCCCGCCCGGTGAAGGTGAAGAAGGAGGGGTCCAGGGGGTCGAACGTGGCGAGGCTGGCCAGCATGAGGACGGCCCCCGCCATCGCCAGGACGCCCGCAGCCTCCTGCGTCTTGTCGTGGCGCCAGAAGGCCAGGCACCCCTTCAGCCAGACGCTCGGCCGGCTCAGATCCGCTGCCACACACGCCCTCCGCCGCTCGCAGGTTCCCGCAGGTTATAGCGCTCGCCCTGCAAAAAGGCAAAACGTAAAACGTGAAACGTAAAACGTAAGGAACCACCGCGACCCTGGGTTCTTCGCTCCTTACGTTTTACGTTTGACGTTTTACGCAGCCCTCCGCTTCACACCTCGATGATCACCGGCAGGATCATCGGGTGGCGCTCCAGCCGGCGCTTCAGGAACTTCCGCAGCACCGAGCGGATGCGCTGCTTGATGAGCGCGAAGTCGGTCTTCTCCTCCACGCTCACCCCCTCCAGCACGGTCACGATCAGCGTGCGGGCCTCCTCCAGGATGGCGTCGTCCTCGGTGAGGTGGGCGAAGCCGCGCGAGACGATGTCCGGCCCCGCGACCACGCTCCCCGACTTGTCGAAGCCCACCACCACCACGAGCATGCCGTCCTGCGCCAGGTGCTGGCGGTCGCGCAGGACGGTCTCGCCCACGTCGCCCAGCCGCTTGCCGTCCACCAGGACCCGCCCGGCCGCCACGCTGCCGTCCAGCCTGCCGGCGGAGGGCGTGAGCTCCAGCACCTGCCCGTCCTCGAGCAGGAACACCCGGTCGGCGGGCAGCCCGGCGCCGCGGGCGAGCTCGGCGTGCGCGTGCAGGTGGCGGTACTCCCCGTGCACCGGCACGAAGAACCGGGGCCGGGTGAGGGCCAGCATGCGCAAGAGCTCGTGGCGGCTCGGGTGGCCGGAGACGTGCACCCCCGGGTGCATCTCCTCGGTGATCACCCGCGCGCCCCGCTTGAACAGGTTGTTCACGGTGCGGGCGATGGACTGCTCGTTCCCCGGAATGACGCGCGCGGAGAAGACCACCGTGTCGCCCGGCTCGATCTCGATCTGCTTGTGCTCCCCCACGGCCATGCGCGCCACGGCGGAGAGCGGCTCGCCCTGGCTGCCGGTGGTGAGGATGACGCCCGCGTCCGGGGGGAGCCGCGACAGCTCGTCCAGCCGCACCAGCGTGTCGGGCGGCACCGTGAGGTAGCCCAGCTCCGCCGCGATGCGCGTGTTGGCCAGCATGCTCTTGCCGTTCACCGCGACCTTCTTCCCCAGGCCGGCCGCCACGTCCAGCACCTGCTGGATGCGGTGGATGTTGCTGGCGAAGCAGGCCACGATGATGCGCCGCGGGGCGGCGGCGAAGATGTCCTGGAAGGCCCGCCGCACCGAGGACTCCGAGGCCGTGGCCCCCTCCCGCAGCGCGTTGGTGCTGTCCGACAGGAGGAGCAGCACGCCCTCGCGGCCCAGCGCCTCCAGCCGGCCGAGGTCGGTCGGCTCGCCGTCCACGGGGGCCTCGTCGAACTTGAAGTCCCCGGTGTGGATCACCCGCCCCGCCGGCGTGCTGGCGACCACGGCCACGCCGTCCGGGATGCTGTGGCTGACGTGCACGAACTCGAGGTCCACCCCGCCGGCCCGCACCGCCTCCCCGGAGCGGATGGGCCGCAGGTCGGCCTGGGCCTCCAGGCCGAACTCCCGCAGCTTGTCCGCGACCAGGGCGAGGACCAGCCGGGTGCCGTAGACCGGGACCGGGAGGTGCGGCAGCAGGTAGGGCAGCGCCCCGGTGTGGTCCTCGTGTCCGTGGGTCAGGAAGATGCCACGGACGCGGTCGCGCTGCTCCAGCAGGTAGGTGAACTCGGGCAGGACGAGGTCGATCCCGAGCATCTCCTCCTCGGGGAACATGAGGCCGGCGTCCACGACCAGGAGGTCCTCCCCGGTGTCCAGGAGGACCATGTTCATGCCGATCTCGCCCAGCCCCCCGAGAGGGATGACGCGGATCCTGGGTTCACTCAACGCGATGGGCGCCCTCCGTCTCTCAATGGCACGCTGGCACTCCCGCACTCCGGCACTCCGGAAAGTCTTGCCGGATTGCCCGAGTGCCGGAGTGCCCGAGTGCCGGGTCTACGCGCGGGCCGGGGCTCGCCGCTCGATGACGGGCGCCGGGGCGGCCCGGCGCGTCGCGGCCTTGGTCCTGGCCAGCGCCACCTTCAGCACCTGGTCCATGTGCTCCACGTAGACGAACTGCATGCCGCGCTTCACGTTGGCCGGCAGCTCCTTCACGTCCTTGTCGTTCTTGGCCGGCAGGACCACGGTCTTCATACCCAGCCGGCGGGCCGCCAGCACCTTTTCCTTCACGCCCCCGATGGGCAGCACCTTGCCCCGCAGCGTGATCTCCCCGGTCATGGCCACGTCCCGCCGCACGGGGGTCCGGGTGAGGGACGAGATGAGGGCGGTGGCCATGGTGATGCCGGCGGAGGGGCCATCCTTGGGGATGGCGCCGGCCGGCACGTGGATGTGCACGTCCTGCTTGGCGAAGCCGTCCTCCTTGATGCCCAGCGCCGCCGCCCGCGAGCGGGCGTAGCTCATGGCCGCCTGGGCCGACTCCTTCATCACGTCGCCGAGCTGCCCGGTGAGCGACAGGTTCCCCTTGCCCCGCATGAGCGTGCACTCGATGTACAGGACGTCGCCGCCGGTCTGCGTCCAGGCCAGGCCGGTGGCCACGCCCACCTCGTCCTGCTCCTGCTCGGGCTCGGGGATGTACTTGGGCGCCCCCAGGAAGCGGTACAGCCCCACCCCCGTGACCCGGGTCACGGCCTTCTTGCCCTCGGCCACCTCGCGGGCCACCTTCCGGCAGATGGTGGCGATCTCGCGCTCCAGGTTCCGGAGGCCGGCCTCGCGGGTGTAGTGCTGGACGATCTTCAGGATGGCGTCGTCGGTGATCTCCAGCTGCCGCGGGCTGATCCCGTGCTCCTCGAGCTGCCGCGGGATCAGGTACCGGGTGGTGATGTGCAGCTTCTCCTCCTCGGTGTACCCGGAGATCTCGATGATCTCCATGCGGTCCTTGAGGGCGGGGATGATGGGGTCCGCCAGGTTGGCGGTGGTGATGAACATGACGTTGCTGAGGTCGAAGGGCACCCCCAGGTAGTGGTCCGTGAAGGTGGTGTTCTGCTCGGGGTCCAGCACCTCCAGGAGCGCCGCCGAGGGATCGCCCCGGAAGTCGGCCCCCACCTTGTCCACCTCGTCCATCATGAAGACCGGGTTGTTGGTGCCCACCTGCTTGATGCCCTGGATGATCTTGCCGGGCAGCGCGCCGATGTAGGTGCGGCGGTGGCCGCGGACCTCCGCCTCATCCCGCACGCCGCCCAGCGAGATGCGCGCGAACTTCCGGCCCAGGGCCCGGGCGATGGAGCGCCCCAGGGAGGTCTTGCCCACGCCCGGCGGCCCCACGAAGCAGAGGATGGGCCCCTTCATCTTCTTCTTCATGCGGCGCTTCAGGCTGCGGACGGCCAGGTACTCGAGGATGCGCTCCTTCACCTTCTCCAGGTCGTAGTGGTCCTCGTCCAGGATGCGCTGGGCCTCCTTGATGTCCAGCTTGTCCGTGGTCTGCTTGGCCCAGGGCAGGTCGATGAGCCAGTCCAGGTAGGTCCGGATGACGGAGGCCTCGGCCGCGTCGGGGTGCATGCGGGACAGCCGGCCCAGCTGGGTCTTGGCCTCCTCCAGCACCGGCGGCGGCATCTTGGCCTTCTCGATCTTCTGCTCCAGCTCCTGGATCTCCTGGCCCCGCTCGTCCGCCTCGCCCAGCTCCTTCTGGATGGCCTTGAGCTGCTCGCGCAGGTAGTACTCGCGGTGGGTCTTGTCCATCTCCTCCCGGGCCTGCGACTGGATGCGGTGCTGCATCTCCAGGAGTTCCAGCTCCTTGCCCAGGAGCTCGGAGAGCCGCTTCAGCCGCTCCACGGGGTCGAAGATCTCCAGGATCTGCTGGGCCTGGTCCACCTTCAGGTCCAGGTTGCTGGCGACCAGGTCCGCCATGCGGCCGGGGTGCTCGAGATTGTTGATGATGACGAGGACGTCGGGGGAGATGCCCTTGCC
The DNA here is from genome assembly GCA_041946635.1 of Methylomirabilales bacterium (SeqCode). Classification (GTDB taxonomy): domain Bacteria; phylum Methylomirabilota; class Methylomirabilia; order Methylomirabilales; family 2-02-FULL-66-22; genus 2-02-FULL-66-22. The sequence continues at coordinate 16,844 of JBHGAX010000005.1, read as the reverse complement.
CAGGTTCACGCCCTTCTGGATCTGGTCCTTCACCGAGCGGATAAGCGCCTCGGCCTCCAGGCCCGGCGCGGCCTCCGCCTCGGCGACCTCGCTGATGCGCGCCTCGAAGTAGGGGTCCCGCCGGGTGAAGCCGCTCACCAGGGCGCGGGACACCCCCTGCACCAGGATCTTCACCCGCCCGTCGGGCATCTTCAGCATGCGCATGATCATGGCCACGGTGCCCACGCCGAAGAGCTCGTCGGGAGTGGGATCCTCGGCCTCGGCGTCCTTCTGGGCGACCAGGAGGATGAGCCGCTCGCGCGAGAGGGCCTCGTCCACGGCACGGATCGACTTCTCGCGCCCCACGAAGAGCGGCAGGATCATGAAGGGGTAGACGACCACGTCGCGGACCGGCAGGAGCGGGATCTCGGGCGGCATCTTGCGCTCGCCCTGCGGCCGCTCCACGCCCACCGCCTCGACCGCGCTCTCCCCCTCGCCCTCCTCGAGGTCGCGGACTTCATCGTCTTTCACGGGGAACACTCCTTCCGGGGATCCGGGGTTCGGCCGGGATGCCGGCGCGCAGGCTGCCGGGCTGGCGCGGCGGCCCGCGGTCAGCGGCGCGGCCCGCCCGTGCGGGGCTGGCCGGGCTCCAGGTCCAGGCCCTGGAGGAACTCCTTGAAGCCCGGGGCCACGTCCGGCCGCTGCAGCGCGAACTCCACGGTGGTCTTCAGGAAGCCGAGCACCGTGCCGGCGTCGTGCCAGCGGCCCTGGAACTCCATAGCGTACAACATCTGGCGCTTTTTCAGGAGTGCTTTCAGGGCGTTGGTGAGCTGGATCTCGCCGGTGCGGTCCGAGGCGGTGGCCTCCAGCAGGGGGAAGATCGCCGGGGTGAGGATGTACCGGCCGATGAGGGCCAGGTCCGAAGGGGCCGTGCCGGGCTCGGGCTTCTCCACCATGTCCATGATGTGGTAGAGGCCTTCCTCCAGCTTCCGCCCCTTGATGACGCCGTAGCGGGAGGTCTCGTCCTTGGGCACCCGCTTCACGCACAGGACCGTGCACTGGTGCTGGTCGTACACGCGGATCATCTGCTTCAGGGCGGGCACGCGGTCGGTCAGGATGTCGTCGCCCAGCAGCACGGCGAAGGGCTCGTCCCGCACGAACTCGCGGGCGGCCAGCACGGCGTGGCCGAGGCCGAGCGGCTCCTTCTGCCGCACGTAGTAGATCTTGACCAGCTCGGACGTGCGGCGCACGATCTCCAGCAGGTCCTTGCGGCCCTTGCGCTCGAGCATCAGCTCCAGCTCGATCGACCGATCGAAGTGGTCCTCGATCGCGTCCTTGCCGCGGCCCGTCACCAGGACGATCTCCTCGATCCCGGAGGCGATGGCCTCCTCGATGACGTACTGGATCGTGGGCTTGTCCACGATGGGCAGCATCTCCTTCGGCTGTGCCTTCGTTGCGGGCAGAAATCGCGTGCCCAGGCCCGCTGCCGGGAAGACCGCCTTCCGAATGGTCACCGTGTCCCTCCCCCGTCTGGCTCATGGCTGACGGCTGACGGCTCACGGCAAGACGCCCATCCGTGAGCCATCCGCCACCCGCTAGGAGCGGTGCACTGCCGTGGTCCTGAACGCGGAGCTGCGGTGGTTCTCGTCCTCAGCCATGAGCCATGAGCCGCCGCGCCGCGGTGCGCGGCTAGACGTGGCGCGGCTTCAGCACCCAGGTGAAGATCGTGGCCACGAGGCTCACCAGCAGCGCGCCCACCACGGCGCTCAGGAACCCCGCGACGCGGACCCCCTCCACGACCGCCGCGACCAGCGCCAGCATCGCGCCGTTGACCACCAGCGCGAACAGCCCGAACGTCAGGATGGTGATGGGCAGGGTCAGGAGGATGAGGATCGGGCGGAGCACCGTGTTGACCAGGCCCAAGAGCAGGGCCGCGACGATGGCCGCGCCGGCCCCGTCCACCTGGATGCCGGGCACCAGGTAGGCGGCGACACCGATCGCCAGCGCGGTGGCCAGCCAGCGGATCAGGAACCCGACCATCGCCTCCCCTGGTGTGGCAACGAGTTCCCTTTACCTCAGCTTCGGCCGGCTTGTCAACTTGCGCCCCGCCGCTCCCCGTCGCATACTCTGGCGGACGTCGCCCGCCCGTGACCCCTCCACATGGTCGGCCATTAAGGCGGGAAATCAAGCCATTTCGACCGCTTGACCGCGTCTCCGGCCGCCCGCCGGCGCGCCGCGCGTCGCGCCCAGATAGCGTTTGACACCCCCGCCCCTTCTGCGATAGGTTGCGGCGGTCTTTTTTCGATCTCACAGCGTTCCAGGCCTGCAGGCCGCCCCGGCGCCGTGCGGGATGGGCGGGCGCCGCGCAAGGGAGAGGGAATGCGTACGATCGTCCTGGTGGAGCCGAAGTCCACGCACCTGCACGTGTACAGTCGCGTGGCGATCCCCCGGCTGGGGGCGGTGCTGCTCGGCACGATGCTCCGGAACCTGGGCTACGAGGTCCGCGTCTTCATCGAGGACATCGCCCCCATCGACATGCAGGCGGTGCTGAGCGCCGACCTGGTCGGCATCTCCGCCATCACCTCGACGGCGCCCCCCTCCTACCGCCTGGCCGATCAGGTGCGCGCGGCCGGCATCCCGGTCGTCCTCGGCGGGACCCACGTCTCCTTCATGCCGGAGGAGGGCCTGCAGCACGCCGACTACGTCGTCCGGGGCGAGGGCGAGGGCGCCCTCCTGGACCTGGTGGAGGCGCTGGAAGGCCGCCGCGACCTGGCGGACGTCGCCAACCTGTCGTACCGGCGCGGCGGCCAGGTGGTGCACAACCCCGAGCGGGCCCGCATCCAGGAGCTGGACGCGACCCCCATTCCGGATTTCGGCCTGGTGGCCGGCTGGACGCCGGGCGGCATCGTGAGCGTCGCCACCTCGCGCGGCTGCCCCTTCACCTGCACCTTCTGCTCGGTGCCGGGGATGTACGGCCACGCCTTCCGCACCCACTCCATCGACCGGGTCCTGGCGGAGCTGCGCCTGCACCGGGACGCCAGCTACATCTTCTTCGCGGACGACAACTTCAATGCCAACCGGCGGCGCACCAAGGAGCTGCTCGGCCGGATGATCGCCGAGGGGCTGACGCCCGAGTGGGGCGCCCAGGTCCGGACCGAGGCGGCGGACGACCCCGAGATCCTGGAGCTGATGCGGCAGAGCCGCTGCTTCAACGTCTACGTCGGCTTCGAGTCCATCAACCCGCGGACGCTGAAGCTCTTCAACAAGAAGCAGGACCTGGACAAGATCGAGCGCTCCATCGAGCGGTTCCACGCCCACCGCATCCGGATCCACGGCATGTTCGTGGTCGGCTCGGACGAGGACGACGTGGAGACCCTGGACGCCACGGCGCGCTTCGCCATGTCGCGCGGGCTGGAGTCCGTCCAGTTCATGATCCTCACCCCCTGCCCCGGCTCCCCGGACTGGGACCACCTGTACGCGCGGGGCAGCAAGGACATCCTCACCAAGGACTGGAGCCTCTACGACGGCCACCACTGCGTCCACCAGCCCCGCAACATGTCGCCCTACGAGCTGCAGGTGGGGGCCTTCAGGGCCATGGAGAAGTTCTACTCCTGGCCAAACATCCTGCGCACGCTGGCGGTGCGCCGGGACGCCTACGCCGCGGGCATCCAGCTCTACGGCAAGCGGCTCATCCGCGACTGGGGCAAGGCCAACGCGGGGTACGTGGGGAAGCTGCGCCAGGCCCTCTACGGCGAGGCGGAGAAGGCGCGGGCCGGGCGGGTGACGACCTGGAAGCGGGTGGCCGTGCCCGACCTCTTCCTGCAGCACCGGCTGGGCGGCCTCCTGCAGCGCTTCCTGGCGGATCTCGGCGTGGAGGTGATCTCGCTTCCCGTGGACGTGCAGGGAACCAGCGAGGCCTACATCATGCCCGCCGCAGCGGATGCGGTGCACCGGCTGCGCGAGCGGGTGGACCTCGTCATCGCCCCCATCATGAAGCGGGCCGCGCAGGGCCAGGAGGAGTTCTCGGCGCGCGTGAACGCGCTGGCCAAGGCGCTGCAGGGCAACCTGGACCGCCGCCTGCGGGTCGTGGCCCTGCCCATCAACGAGGAGCAGGGGCCGATCTTCGAGAGCTTCGCGAAGATCGGGCTGCTGTTCACGGACAACCTGAAGCGCGTCCGCGCCGCCTACGCGGAGGCCGGTGAGCGGCTGGGCTTCTGGGGCGCGAAGCCGGCGCCGTCCGGGCAGCCGGCGGCCTCGGCCCCGTGAGCAGGCAACCGCAAAAAACTTCTTGACAAAGCCGTTTCTTTCGAACTAGTGTCCGCGCCGTTCATGCGGACCATATCCACCGGAGCAAGCTCGGGACAGACCGTTTGTACTCCGCACCGGCGTTCACAGACCGCGATGGGGTGGGACATCCACTCTCGCGGTTTTTTTTGTGAGGCCCCGCGTCTTTCGCGGGGGAGGCGGGGCACGGGCTGTCCAGCCCGGGGAAGCCTTCGTCGTTGGCAGGTACCCTTGAACAGAAGGAGGTCCGCACGTGAGGCTGACGGGGAAGGTGAAGTGGTTCAACGACGCGAAGGGGTACGGGTTCATTGAGCGACCGGACGGGGACGACGTCTTCGTACACTACACCGCGATCGAGGGGACCGGCTTCCGCTCGCTGAGCGAGGGTCAGGAAGTCGAGTTCGAGGTGGTGGACGGCCCGAAGGGCAAGCAGGCCGCCAACGTCGTGAAGAAGGCCGCGCAGCCGAAGTAGGCCGCGCGATGTCCGGTTGAGCCCCGGTGGGCCGGCATGGCCCGCCGGGGCTCGGTTTTTTTCGCCCGCCGGGGACGGGGTGCGACGCCCCGCGCGCGTCGTGGATCCGCAGCCAGGCCGAAAACCATAGAGCCAATCTATCCACCGATTACGCCGATTCCGCAGATTTCTAGGCCCGAGGCGCTTTCCGGAGAATCTGTGTACTCTGCGTAATCTGCGGATCATTCCGGTGGTTCTTCGCGGAGGTGCCATGAGCCGGATCGTGTCGGCGGAACGGTTGACGGCGGCGGTGGCGCAGGCCTGCGCGCGCATGGGCGCGCGGGCAGAAGACGCGCGGCGCGTGGCCACGCTGCTCGTGCGCTCCGACCTGGCGGGCTACGCCTCCCACGGCGTGTTCCGTCTCGCGCAGTACCACGAATGGTGGCGCAAGGGACTGCTGCGCCCCGACGCCCGGCCGGCCGTGGCCGCCGAGACGGCGTACGCCGCGCAGGTGGACGGGCGGCAGGCGTTCGGCCAGGTGGCCGCCACGTTCGCGACCGGCGTGGCGATCGAGAAGGTCCGGCGATCGAGCATCGGCGTGGTGACCCTGCGGGGCAGCAACCACATCGGCCGCCTGGCCGACTACTCGGACGACATCCGGAGCGCCGGGTTCATCGGCCTGTGCATGGCCAACGACGCGGGCGCGGGGCAGGTGGTGGCCCCGCACGGCGGGATGGACGGCCGGCTCTCCACGAACCCGATCTCGGTGGCGATCCCGGGCGGCCCCGGCGGCGGCATCCTCTTCGACTTCTCGACTGCCGCCGCGGCCCACGGCAAGATCCGGCAGCTCCTCCTGAGGAACGAGTCCGTGCCGCCCGGCTGGCTGCTGGATGCCAGCGGGGCCCCGACGCAAGATCCCGCCGCCGCATTTGGCGAGCCGCCCGGCGCCATCCTGCCCGCGGCCGGGCCGCGCGGCTTCGCGCTCAGCCTGACGGTCGAGGTCCTGGCGGGGATCCTGTCCGGCGCGGGATGGGCCGGGCCGGATCCCGGCCCCGAGGAGATGAACGGCGTCTTCATCCTCGCGCTGGACGTGGCCCCGTTCGTCGCGCCCGACGAGTTTCGCCGCCGGGTGGACGCCCTCACGGCGCACGTGAAGACCGCCCGGCCGGCGCCCGGCAGCGAGGGCGTGCGCATCCCCGGCGCGCGAAGCCGCGAGGAGATGGAGCGCCGGCGCCGGGCCGGGCTCCCCCTCCCCGACAGCACGTGGGCCAAGCTGGAGGGCGTGTTCAGGGAACTGGGGATGGAGGGGGCGATGGAAGCAGTGCGTGACGCGTAACACGTAACTCGTAAAGGGCAAGCCCACGTTCTTGTTACGCGTTACGCGTTCAGAGTTGAGTTAAGAGTTATGCCGTAGTACTCCGCGTACTTGCTCCGCAGGTGCTCCAGCAGCGGCCGGTGGCTGAGCGGCTGCCCGGTGACCGCCTCCACCAGCTGCCCCGCCCGATAGCGCTTGCCCTGCCGGTGGATCTTCTCCAGCAGCCAGGCCCGCAGCGGCGCCAGCTCGCCGCGTCGCAGCTGGACCTCCAGATCGCCCAGGTCGGCCCGGGCCTGGGCGAAGAACTGGGCCGCGTACATGTTGCCCAGCGTGTAGGTGGGGAAGTACCCGATCCCGCCGCTGCTCCAGTGGATGTCCTGCAGGCACCCCTGCGCGTCGTCCGGCGGCGTGATGCCCAGGTCGCGCCGCATCCGCTCGTTCCAGGCGCCCGGCACGTCGCCGGGGGCCAGGTCGCCCCGGATCAGCGCCTGCTCCAGCTCGAAGCGGAGCAGGATGTGCAGGTTGTACGTGGCCTCGTCCGCATCCACCCGGATGAAGGACGGCCGGACGTCGTTGATGGCGAAGAGGAACGCGTCCCGGCTGACACCCGCCAGCGCCTCGGGGAAGGCCGCCTGCGCCGCCGGGTAGAAGTGCTCCCAGAACGGGCGGCTCCTGCCGACGAAGTTCTCCCACAGGCGCGACTGCGACTCGTGGATGCCCAGGGAGACGGCCGCGCCCATCGGGGTGCCGAAGTGCTCTGCGGGGAGCCCCTGATCGTAGAGACCGTGTCCGCCCTCGTGGAGCACGCTGAAGAGCGCGTCGCCCAGGTCCCGAGCGTTGAACCGGGTCGTCATGCGGGTGTCGCCCGGGCCAATGCCGCTGCAGAAGGGGTGGGTGGAAACGTCGAGGCGTCCCGCCCGGAAGTCGAAGCCCATGGCCTCCGCCACCCGCAGGCCGAAGGCCCGCTGCGCCTCCACGGGGTAGGGGCGATCCAGGAGCGAGCGGTCAGGCGTCTTCCCCGAGTCCGCGATGGCGGCCACCAGCGGCACCAGCGCATCCCGCAGGTCGCCCAGCAGGGCGGCCAGGTGCCGGGTGGTCTCGCCGGGCTCGTAGTCCTCCAGCAGGGCGTCGTAGGCGGTCTCGGCGTAGCCCAGGGCCTCCGCCTGTTCGCGCTTCAGCGCCACGATCTTCTCCAGCCAGGGCCGGAAGCGCGGGAAGTCGCGTTCGCGCCGGGCCGCGACCCAGACGTCCTGGGCCAGGGCGCCGGTCTGGGCCAGGGCCTTCACCAGCGACTCCGGCAGCCGCCGCGCCCGGTCGTAGTCCCGGCGCAGCTCGCGAAGGTTCACCGCCTCCGGCGCCAGCGGATCCGTCGCCTCGCGCGCCTCCGCCTCCGCCAGCAGCTCGCCGACCTCCGGGGCGACGAACTGCCGGTGCACCAAGCCCGCCAGCGCGCCGAGCTGCTCCGCGCGGTGGCCGGCCCCCCTGGGCGGCATGTAGGTCTGCTGATCCCAGTGCAGCAGCGACCCGCAGGACTCCAGCAGGGCCAGCTCCCGCATCCGCCCCATCAGCGCCGCGTAGGCCTCGTCCGGCGATCGGCCCATCTTCGCCTCGCGGGAACGCGCGAGGGGCAGAGCGCCCGCGTCCCTGCCCCTCGGCGCCTCTTCGCCCGGGCGCCTCCGCGCCCCCGCGCCTATCGCTTCCCGCCGTCCCGCTCGTACTGCGCCTGGTACTGCTTGTTCATGTCCTCGATGCCCTCGATGTGCTTGATGGTGCTCCAGGTGGCGCGGGCGGCCCCCCGCATCGCGTAGTAGAGCGTCTCCATCAGCTCGTCATCGGTGGCTCCGGCTTGCTTCGCGGCCGCGAAGCGCGCCGGCACTCAGCTGGTGCAGCCCGCCGCCGCCATCGAGGCGAGGGCCACGAGTGCCAGCGTCTTCTTGTCCAGCGCGCCCTCCCGGTAGAACAGGTTGGCGAATTCCCTCATGCCCGGCATGGAGCCCTCCTTGTTCGGGTTCGAGGTTCGACAGGCAGTGTGCGGCCGTGGGGGATTCTAGCCGACCAAGCGGCGTCCCGACACCCGGGAAACGCGATTCCGGGTCCCGCCCGTCATCTCCCCTCCCCGCGCCAGACAACGCTTGGCCACAAAAAGGCACAAACACCACAAAGGGGAAGAAAAATGACGAGCTTGCCTTCTTGTGCTTTTCTGTGGCCGGCCCTTCTCACTTGCCGTACAGCAGGCGCGGGACCAGGAGGGTCAGGCCGGGGGCGAAGGCGACGACCAGGAGCATCGCGACCATCACCAGCAGGAGCGGGATCAGGGGGCGAATGACCTTGTCCATGGGCGCCTTCGAGATGCTGCAGGCCACGTAGAGGCAGGTGCCGACGGGCGGGGTGACGTAGCCGATGCCGAGGTTGGCGATGACCATGATCCCGAAGTGGACGAGGTCCATGCCGAACCGCTCGGCCATGGGGATCAGGATGGGCACGATGACCACGAGGATGGCGGTCGCGTTCAGGAAGCACCCGGCCACGAGCAGCAGCAGGTTCACCAGGAGCAGGAAGACCCAGAGGCTGCCGGACACGGCGAGGATGGCGTTCGCGAGCTTCAGGGGGATCTGCAGCGTGGTGAGGACCCAGCCGAACACGGACGCCATGCCGAGCAGGAGGCCCACGATGCCGGTGATGACCGCCGACTCCACGAGGATCGCGGGGATGTCCCGCCAGCCGATCTCGCGGTAGTAGAGGAGCGCCACCCCCACGCCGTAGAAGACCGCCACCGCGGCAGACTCGGTGGCCGTGAAGAGGCCCGCGAAGATCCCGCCCAGGATGATGACCGGCATGAGCAGGGCGGGCAGCGCCTCCACGAGGGCGCGCCCCGTCTCGGGCCAGGAGGCCTTCGCCTCGACCGGGAAGCGCTGCCGGCGGGCCGTGACGTAGATGTAGACGATGAGCGCCAGGGCCGTGGCGAATCCCGGAATGAACCCGGCGGCGAAGAGCGCGCCCACCGAGGTGTTCGCCTGCCAGCCGTAGATCACCGCCGCGATGCTGGGGGGGATGAGCACGGCCGCCCCGCCGGCCGCCGCCACGATCGCCGTGGCGAAGGCCGGCGTGTAGCCGAGCCTCAGCATGGCCGGGATGGTGACCGAGCCGATGGCAGCCGCGTCGGCCGCGGAGGAGCCGGAGATCTCCGAGAAGACCATGGTGGCCAGCACCACCACCATGCCGAGGCCGCCGGGCAGGTGCCGCACCAGCACGTTGACCAGGTGGACCAGGCGCCGCCCGACGCCCCCCGTCTCCAGGAACGAGCCGGCCAGGATGAAGAGGGGCACGGCCAGCAGCGGGAAGGAGTCCAGCGACGTGAAGATCTTCTGGGGAATGAAGAGCAGCGGCCCCTTGGCCTGCACGGCCGCCGCCACCGTGGAGGCCAGGCCCAGCGCCAGCGAGATGGGGGCGTTGGCGAGGATCAGAACGGCCAGCAGGGCGAACAGGAGCAGGATCATCGTGCGGCGCCCCGCACCTGGCGCCACAGCGCGCGCGCGGTCTCCAGCGCGAGGAGCGCGAAGCCGACGGGGACCGACGCGTAGCCCCACGTCATGGAGACCTCCATGGCCGCCGACTCCTGCTCCCGGACCCGGAGGGCCGCGTCCAGCCCGAGCCAGGCCACCAGCAGGAGGAAGCCCAGGAGCACCCCGTGCACCAGGATCGCGATCCCCCGCTGGACGGCCGGCGAGAAGCGGGCGGTCAGGGCACCGATGCTGAAGTGGGCGGAGCGCCGGAGCGCGAGGACCGCGCCCAGGAGCGCCACCCAGACGAAGAGGAAGCGGGCCGCCTCCTCCGGCCAGTCCAGCGGGTACTCCAGCACGTAGCGGGTGATGACCTGCAGGAAGACCAGCACGGTGATGGCGGTCATGAGGAGCCCGCAGGCCCACTCCACGGGTCGGGCCACCAGGCTCGCCAGCACGCGCAAGGGCGCCGCCGCGCCCGTACCTCCCGCTGCCGCTCCGCCCTGCGCATCGCTCATGGCGTCCTCTCGCGAGCCCGACCCCCGGCCCCTGTTCTTACCGGTAGTTCTGCACCCAGCGGATCTTCTCCAGCCCGATGGACTTCCCGTACTGCTCGTAGATCGGCTCAACGGCTTTCTGGAACGGCCCGATCTCCGGGATGACGACGGTCCGGCCCTTGGCCTTCAGGGTGTCCACGATCTTCTGCTCGTCGGCCTCGTTGGCATTCCGCTCCACGGCCACCGACTCCTTGCCCGCCTGCAGGATGGCCTTCTGCAGCTCCGGCGGCTGCGCCTGGAAGAACTTCTCGCCGAGGACCAGCGGCGTGATCGTGTGGAGGTACTTGATGTGCGACATGTACGGCGCCACCTCGTCGAACTTCATGCTGTTGTAGCTGATCACGTTCCCCTCGCCGCCGTCCACCACCCCCTGCTGGATGGAGGTGTAGACCTCGCTGAACGGGATCGGCGTGGGGATCGTGCCCATCGCCTTCCAGGTCGCGATGAGCATGGGCGTCTCCATCGTCCGGATCTTCAGGCCCTTCAGGGAGGCCAGGTCGCTGACCGGCTTCCGCGCGTAGACGCTCCGGGTGCCGCCCACCCAGAAGCCGAGGATCCGCAGCCCCTTCTTCTGCGCGGCCTGGTTCAGCTCCTCGCCGAACGGGCTGTCCAGGACCCGGTACACGTGGTTGAAGTCGCGGAACAGGAAGGGGAGGTTGAAGATCTCCAGCTCCTTCACGAACCGGCTGACCACCGCGCTCGTGATGCCGCCAGCCTCCATGGTGCCGAACTGGATGGCCTCCACCATCTCCCGCTCGTTCCCGAGCTGCGAGCTGGGATAGACCTGCACGTCGATCCGGCCGCCGGCCAGCTCGCGAAGCCGCTTGGCGAACGCCTCCGCACCGACGTGGTAGGGATGCTTCGTGTCGAGGACGTGGCCGATCTTCAGCGTGACCGGCGCGCCGGCGTCGACACCCGCGGGGAGCCCAGGGGCGGCAACCGCGACCAGGGCCAGGAGTGCCACGATGCGGAGAGGCTGCATGGCCGTTCCTCCTTGTGAGAGTGTTGCTTGGGGGGACGGGCAGGCGCGGGGTGCGGGGCCGCCCGGTGGGGCGCAGCATACCAATGCTCGCTTCCCGGATCAAGCCAGGGGTCGCCGGCCGCGCCCCCGGCCGGGAGGCGCCGGAACAGCTGCTTGCCGCACGCGCGCTCGGGCTTCGGCGGCGGGTCCCAAGACCCGTCGGCCACCAAGAGGCACACCGGACGCCGAGGGGCCCGAGAGACCCGCGGGCCACAAGAAGCACAAAAAGCACGAGGGGAAGAACCAGGACGCCGTGCCCCGGCTTTTCCCCTTGTGCTTTTCTGTGGCCCCGGACTGCGGCCTTCCCCTGTGCCGCTTGTGCTTCTAGAGGTACTTCCGCGGGTCGGCGATGCGGCCCTCGATGGCGCTGGCGGCCACGGTGGCCGGGCTGGCAAGGAAGATGCGGGCGTCGCGGGAGCCCATGCGGCCCTGGTAGTTCCGGTTGCTGCTGCTGATCATCTGGGCGCTCCGCGACAGCACGCCCATGTGGCTGCCGAAGCAGGGGCCGCAGTTCGAGGACTCGAGGTTCGCGCCCGCCTTCACGAAGACCTGCAGGATGCCCTCGTCCATGGCCCGCTCGTAGACCCGCCGGCTGGCCGGGATCACGACGAAGGACACGTCCCGGTGCACGCGGTTCCCCTTCAGCACCCGGGCCGCCTCGACCAGGTCCTCGTACCGGCCGTTGGTGCAGGCGCCCAGGAAGGCATCCGTGATCCGGTCGGAGGTGACCGGCGGGAAGTCCGGGCTGGAGGCGGCCTGGCTCTTCTGCATCATCTCCTGCAGCCCGGAGATGGGCGTGGCGTTGGCGGGCTTGTGCGGGAAGGCCACCATGGGCTCGAGCGCGGACAGGTCCACCGCCAGCCGCGCGGCGAAGGTCGCGTCGGGATCGCTGGCCAGCGGCTCCACCGGCCACTGCGCGCGGTCCCGCAGGTAGCCCTGGAGCACGTCGTCCACGGGCATGATGCCCGTGCGCCCGCTCATCTCCACCGCCATGTTGCAGATCGTGGTGCGGGCGTCCATGGCCAGGCCGCCGAGCCCCTCGCCCGCGAACTCGGCCACGCGGCGGGAGCAGCCCCCCGCGCCCAGGGTGCCGATGATGTGCAGGATGAGGTCCTTGGCGTACACGCCCGGGGGCAGCGCGCCGCCCAGCTCGAAGCGGAAGGTCTCCGGCACGGTGAAGTCGTAGACGTGCCCGGTGGCCAGGGCGTACGCACCGTCCGTGGTGCCCACGCCGAAGGCCAGGGCGCCCATGGCCCCGTTGGTGCAGGTGTGGGAGTCGGTGCCCAGCACGATGTCCCAGGGGACGATGTGCCCGTCCTCGATCAGGACCACGTGCTCGATGCCGTCCCCCTCGCGGTAGGTGGTGACCCCCTGCTCCCGCCCGAAGGCCTCCATGAGGTCCACGCCCTCCGCGACCTCGACGGAGAAGGCCGGGATGGAGTGGTCGGGGATCAGGAACACGCGGCGCGGGTCGAAGACCCGCACCGGCTGCCCGTGCTTGGCGAACGTCTCGCCGAAGAGCCGCGAGAGGCCCTTGATGGCCGGCGGCCCGATCACGTCGTTGAAGAAGAGCTTGCTGATGGGCAGGCGCTCGATCAGCTCCCCGGCCCGCACCGGCCGGCCCACCTGCCGCGATACGATCTTCTCCGCCATCGTCTGGCCCATAACCCTCGCTCCGCTTCTCGCCCCCGGGCCGCCGCTCGCGGTGCCCGGGATCCGGTCATCGGGACCGGCCCGCTGCGAGCAATTCCTCCAGGTGCGCCCGCACGCGCGCCGTCATGCCGCCCGCCAGGAAGGTCTGCCGGTCGCCGGCCTTCATGGCGAACGGGATGCTGGCCTGGCGGGTGCGGTTGTGAATCACGCCCGCCTCCAGGTCCACCTCCAGGCGGTCGCCGAGCGCAAAGCCCGAGCGGTCCGCCACCGTCACCAGCGGCAGCCCGTTCGCCAGGCTGTTCCGGTAGAAGATGTCGGGGAACGACTGCGCGATGACGCAGACGACCCGGTTGAACTGCAGCGCGTACACCGCCTGCTCGCGGCTGGAGCCGCAGGCGAAATTCTTGCCCGCGACCACGATGTTGGCGGGGTGCTGCAGGCAGCGCGCCCGGAACTCGGCGTCGCACTTGGAGAAGGCGTAGGTGGCGAAGAACTCCGGGTCGTCGCTCTTCTGCAGGTACAGCGCGGGGATGATGTCGTCCGTGTTGATGTCGTCGCCGAAGACCGAGGAGACCACACCGCTCAGCATACGCTCACTCCGTTCGCGGGCTGATGGTTCATGGCTGATGGCTCATGGCGGGCGCCGCGGCCCGATCGCCGTCGCCTCGGGCCGCATGGTCGCGCATTATGCCAGGCGTCGGGCGGGCGATGCAACGATTTCCGTTGCCGAGCCAGGGGTGCCGGGCCCCATGAGCCATGCGCTATGAGCCATGAGCCGACGTCGGCGGGACGTAGCCGGGCGGCGGCGCGGCGTGCGTGCCGAAAAAGAACTCCTCGAGGTGGTGCCGGATGATCTCGTTCGCTTCCTCCGAGTCCGGGTCCAGCCGGTACTCGTTGATGACCATGACCAGGTGATTCGTCCAGAGCCGCCAGGCCTCCATGGAGACGTGCTCCATCACGCGGCGGGTCAACGCCTCGGAGCCGAGCGAGTTCAGGAACACCACCGCGGCCTCCCCTTCGTTCGTGGTGGGATCGATGCCGGGCAATTCCCGGCCGAGCTTCGCACACTGCACGGACGGCGCTGCCATCGTCTCCTCCTGGCCCTGGTGCCTGGGCCGATGATAGCCTCCCACGCCGTTCGTGTCGAAGGCGCGGCGCGAACGCAGAAGCGGCCGCAACCCGTCTGCCCGGTCGCGGCCGCGGTGTTGTCCTTCCCGGGTCCCAGACCCGGGACCCCGATCCCCGTCCCTACGCCGCCTGCTGGATCGCCGACAGCCTCCACGGATTCGGGCCGACCGGCCGGACCCAGGTCCAGTACTCCTCGAACTTCACGGGCGCGCTGTCGTCGCCCTGCACCACGGCGCCCGTCCGCTCGTCCACCGTGTAGTCGAGCAGGCTGGCCAGGTAGCGGACGGTGAGATAGTCCTTGCCCTGCTCCTGCCAGGCGGACACCGGCTCGACCGAGCGCACCGTGATGTTCTCGAGCTTGTTCAGGCGGCCGGCCGCCCGCGACTCGTCGATGAGCGTCCGGAACTCGCCGGCCATCTCCTCGGTGAGGAGCGGCTGCAGGCGGGAGAGGTCCCGGCGCATCCAGGCGGCCTGGATCTGGAAGAACGCGTCCGTGGCCCACTCGGTGAAGACCTTCGGCTCGAAGGCGGGGTCCATCTGCCGGATGTGCTGGAGCCCGCGCTCCAGGTCTTCGTCCGGGCGCGGCTCCTGCAGCGTGCCGAGCGCCGGCTCGGCGTAGGGCCCGGCCGCCCCTCGCTCGTAGTAGCCGGTGGCCGTGGCCTCCTGGGCGCGGCCCCGCTTGATCATCCGGTAGACGCCATACGCCAGGCCGCCCAGCAGGAGCAGCTCCAGCAGGCCGAAGCCCCCGCCGAAGCCCGAGCCCCAGCCGCCCGCGCCCGCCATCCCCCGGAACAGCAGGCTCCCCAGGAATCCGCCGAGCACCCCCCCGGCCAGGGCGCGCCAGAACCCGCCCATGGGCGAGGATGCGGGTGCCGTCGCGGTGGGCCCGGGCCGCGGCTGGGCGGGCGGCTGCGCGGCGGGAGCCAGGGGGCGCGATGGCGGCGTGTAGGTCCGGCTGGGGGCCGAGAAGGTCCGGGAGCCGGTGCTCCCGAAGCTCCGTCCGCCGCCCGCGCGGGCCGCCTTGGCGTCCTCCGGCCAGCCGAAGGCGAGAAGGGCCAGGATGATGGCGAATCCAACCCACCACGTGCGTCTGCGCATGAACTCCTCCGATGGCTGAGAAGGTTTCGGCGCTGCCGAAGAATTATCCGGGATTGGCCGGGGCGACGCAAGGGAAACCGGCGGGCGTGACCAGCGCCACGGTCTCCAGATGGAACGTGTGCGGGAAGAGGTCCAGCGGCTGCAGCCAGCGGGCGACATAGCCGAGACCCGCCAGGCGGCCGAGATCGCGCGCCAGCGTGCTGGGGTCGCACGACACGTACACCACCCGCCGCGGGGCCGCTCCCGCCAGCAGCTCCAGGAGGCGCGGGCTGCAGCCGTGCCGGGGCGGGTCCAGGACCACCACGTCCCAGGGACCCCGGGGCGCGAGGTCGGCCAGGGCCTGCTCCACATCCGCGTGCAGCATGCGCGCGGCGGGACAGGCGTTGCGCGCCAGGTTGTGCCCGGCGTCGGCGGCCGCCGCGGGGTGCCCTTCGACGCCGACCGTCTCCGCGGCCCGGTGCGCAAGCGGCACCGTGAAGGTCCCCACGCCGCCGTACAGGTCCAGCACCCGCTCGCGCCCGGTCAGCCCCGCCGCCTCGAGCACCAGCGCGGTCAGCGCGCCGGCCGCCAGGCCGCTCACCTGGAAGAACCCGGTGGCGCCGACGCGGAAGCGATGCCCGGCGACCTCCTCGCGCAGCGCGGGCTGGCCGTGCCAGTCGGTCGCCCGGGGGTTCTCCCGCGGCTCGCCGGCCAGCAGCACGACGCCGCAGAGCCCGGGGACCTGGGCCCGCAGGGTGTGGAACAGGAGCCGCAGGGCGCCGCGCTCCCGGGGTGGCGCGAAGAGCGAGACCAGGACGTCCGGCGTGCCGGCGGCGGCCGCGACCCAGACCTCCCGCACCCCCGGGAAGAGGGCCGTCAGGTTCGGGGTCTGCATCCCGCGGAGGGCGTGCAGCACGGCGTTGAGAGGAGGCACGAGCAGCGGGCAGCGCTCCACGTCCACCACCGTGTGCGTGTCCCGCTGATGAAAGCCGATGCGCGGCCGCCCCGGCCCGGTCACCTTGAACTGCGCGCGCGCCCGGTACCCCCAGGGCCCGGCGGGCACGAGCGGCTGGCGCACCTCCAGCCCTTCGAGCTTGCCGACCCGCAGCAGCAGCTCCTCCAGCACCCGGCGCTTCCACTCGAGCTGGGCCGGGTAGGCGAGGTGCTGCCACTGGCACCCGCCGCACCGCCCGAAGTGCGGGCAGGGCGGCGCCACCCGGGCGGGCCCCGGGGCCAGGACGCGCAGCAGGTCGGCCTGCGCGAAATCGCCCCCGCGCTCGCGCACGGCGATCTCGACCTCGTCCCCGGGCACCGTGTAGGGCACGAACACCACCCGCCCATCCGGCAGGCGCCCCATCCCGTTCCCCTGGAACACCAGGCGGTCGATGCGGGTGCGGGTCGGGCGGGCGCGCTCGGCGGGGGCCCGTGCGGGCGGCCGTCTGGATTGCTGGCTCATGGAGCTGGTACACGTAACCGTAACGCGTAACTCGAACAAGGACCCGGCCTTTTCTGGGTTACGCGTCACGCGCTACGGGTTGTCCTTCTTCCTTCGTCCCAGCCGCTCGCGCAGGCGGTCGCGGAGCTGGCGGCGCTCCTCGGGCGTCATCTCGCCCAGACGCTTCACGGCCTCGCGCAGCCGGTCGCGCTGTTCGGGCGTCAGCACGTCCTCCAGCCGGCGGCGCAGCGCCTGCCGCTCCTCCGGGGTGAGCGCGCCCAGCCGGGGCAGTCGCTCCTTGAGGCGCGTCCGCTCCTCGGGCGAGAGCCGCTGGAGCGCCTCCAGCTCGCGGAGGAACTCGGGGTCCAGCAGCGTGGGGTCCAGGGGCCGTCGCGGCTGGGCCGATTCCGCCGGTTTGTCGGCCGGCGGCGGCTCCGGCTCCCG
>JBHGAX010000499.1:0-2237 GCA_041946635.1 Methylomirabilales bacterium (SeqCode) | reverse complement strand
TGCGTGGCGAAGCCGGCCACGAAGATCTGCCACTTGGACATGAAGCCGGCCAGGGGCGGCAGGCCGCCCAGCGCGAAGAGCGCGACAGCGAGCGTGAGCGCCGGGAGGGGGTAGCGCTGCGCGGCCCCGTCCAGGTCGCGGACGGTCAGGGTCCCGTGGCTTCCCAGGGCCGCGTGCAGCAGTGCTCCGGCCGCCAGGAAGGCCAGCCCCTTCATCAGGCCGTGCGTCACCAGGTGGAAGAAGGCGCCCTGCGCCGCCTCCGCCTGCCCGGCGTAGAGGCTGATGCCCAGCCCCAGCAGCATGTAGCCCACGTGAGCCAGGCTGGAGTAGGCCAGCATGCGCTTCACCTGCTCCTGATGGAGGGCCAGGAGGTTGCCGGCCAGCATGTTCAGTGCGCCGAAGCCCATGAGCACGACGCCCCAGGAGGGAGTGATCCCGGCCAGGGCGATGAGCGCGCGGAGCAGGGCCACCAGGCCGGCCTCGATCGAGATGCCGGACAGCGCGGCAATCCCGCTGGGAGCCTGGGAATGGGTGTCCGGCAGCCAGGTGTGCATGGGCACCATGGCGATCTTCACGCCGAAGCCGGTCATCAGGAGCGCGCCGGCCGCGAGCATGGCCGGGCTCGGGTGGGCCGCCGCGCGGATCTGGTCCAGGTCCAGCGTCCCGGTCTGCGCCAGGATCAGGGCGATGCCCAGGAGGACGAGGACGGAACCGACGGCGCTCTGCACCAGGTACTTCATCCCGGCTTCCAGGGCGGCGCGCTGGTCGCGGTAGAAGGCTGCCAGCAGACACGAGGAGACCGCCATGGCCTCGAACCACACCCAGAGGTTGAAGAGGTCGGCGGCGCACCCCAGGCCGATCATCACGCCGATCAAGGCCAGGAGCATGGCGTAGTACTTCTCCTCGCCTGCCTCCCCGGCCAGATGGCAGCTCGAGTACAGGACGACAGCCGTGCCCAGCGCCAGCGCCATCCCCGCGAGGAGCAGGCTGACCCCGTCGAACTGGAGGACGATGCCCTTCACGCGGAGAACGATCCGGCCCGACGCGGCCACGGCCTGTGCCACCTCGGCGAAGGCGATCCAGCTCGCGAGGAGCGCGAGCAGGCTGAGCCAGCGCGTGAGCATCGGCGCGTGCCCGCGCTTGTCCCAGCCCGCGGCCAGCCGGCCGATGAAATAGACCGCCGGCCCCGCGGCGAGGGGCAGCCCCACGAGCCCGAGGAAGGAAAACGCAGCCATGTCACGCCCCCCAGGCCAGGAT
Source organism: Methylomirabilales bacterium (SeqCode) (assembly GCA_041946635.1). Taxonomy (GTDB): domain Bacteria; phylum Methylomirabilota; class Methylomirabilia; order Methylomirabilales; family 2-02-FULL-66-22; genus 2-02-FULL-66-22. Next base: position 980 of record JBHGAX010000499.1, on the reverse strand, counting down.
GATCACCAGGAGCACCAGCCCGCCCACGATGCCGAGGACGTTCCAGCCGAGCAAGCCCGGCTGCGCGCGGCGGGCGGCGCGCGCCGTAGCCGAGATCGCCTGGACGATCTGCCGGTTCACCCGCTCGCACCCGAAGCCCCCGTCCGCTGCCGCCGATACCCACGCGAGTAGCGCCACAGCGTCCGTCAGCCGTTCCCGGCCATGCCAGGCCAGGAGGCCCAGGCCGACGACGGCCAGGGTCAGCCAGGTGGTCGGGGCCTCCAGGGTCTTGACGGCCAGGGCCGTCGTGGAGGGTGCGTGGAGCACGTGGAAGGGAAGACTGCTCTCCAGCAGGCGGCCGAGACTTCCGGCGGCGAGCCAACTGCTCAGCGTGCCGATGGCGAGCAGCGTGAGCGAGATCCGCATCGCCGAAGGCGCATCGTGCGCAGGTAGCGGCTTCCGTGGCGCGCCGTAGAACACCAACCAGACCGCCCGGAACGTGTAGCAGCCCGTGAGACCGGCCACCACGACCATGACGGCGAACGCCCAGATGGGCCCGCCGTGCAAGCCCGCCTCCAGCACCAGCTCCTTGCACCAGAAGCCGTTCAGCACCGGCAGACCGGCGAGCGCCAGCGCGCCGATGACAAACGCGGTGCGGGTGAAGGGCATGCGGCGACCCAGGCCCCCCATCTCGCGCATGTCGCGCGTGCGCACCGCGTGGATCACCGCGCCGGCCCCCAGGAACAGGAGCGCCTTGAAGATGGCGTGGCTGAAGAGGTGAAGCTGGCTGGCGAGGATCCCTCCCGCACCGACCGCGTAGACGGCATAGCCCAGCTGGCTGACGGTGGAGTAGGCCAGGACCCGCTTCAGGTCGGGGGCGGTGAGGGCCATGAGGGCCCCGAGGAGGGTCGAGAGAACCCCCACGGCGATCACGGCATCGGCCCAGCCGGGCACGGGGGCGAAGGCCGGGTAGAAGCGGGCCAGGAGGTAGACGCCCGCGT
>JBHGAX010000498.1:0-2245 GCA_041946635.1 Methylomirabilales bacterium (SeqCode) | reverse complement strand
CCGCGCCCCGGCGCCCCTGCGGAATCAACGGAGTGGATGATGGCGAACGTGGGACGCATCGCGCAGGTCATCGGGCCGGTCGTGGACGTGGAGTTCGGCGACGGCGGCCTCCCGGCGATCTACAACGCGCTGGAGGTGACCGGGCGCCAGGTGCAGAAGGACATCTTCTCGTACAGCGAGCGGCTCGTCCTCGAGGTGGCCCAGCACCTCGGCGAGAACCGCGTGCGCACCGTCGCCCTCTCCTCCACGGACGGCCTCACCCGGGGGATGGCGGTCCTGGACACCGGCAAGCCGATCACCATCCCGGTCGGTCAGCCCACGCTGGGGCGCATCATGAACATCGTGGGCGAGGCGGTGGACAAGCAGGGGGCGCTCACGTCCGAGACCGCCTACCCCATCCACCGGCCGGCGCCCTCCTTCGAGGAGCAGGAGACCAGCGTCGAGATGCTGGAGACGGGCATCAAGGTCGTCGATCTCCTCGAGCCGTACACCAAGGGCGGCAAGACGGGGCTCTTCGGCGGCGCGGGCGTGGGCAAGACCGTCATCATCATGGAGCTGATCCGGAACATCGCCCAGGAGCACGGCGGCATCTCGGTGTTCGCCGGGGTGGGCGAGCGGACGCGCGAGGGCAACGATCTCTGGCTCGAGATGAAGGAGTCGGGGGTCATCAACAAGACGGCGCTGGTGTACGGGCAGATGACCGAGCCGCCGGGGGCGCGCCTCCGCGTGGGGCTCACTGGCCTCACCGTGGCGGAGTACTTCCGCGACGCCGGGCAGGACGTGCTGCTGTTCATCGACAACATCTTCCGCTTCACGCAGGCCGGCTCCGAGGTCTCGGCCCTGCTGGGCCGCATGCCCTCCGCCGTGGGCTACCAGCCGACGCTCGGCACGGAGATGGGCCAGCTCCAGGAGCGCATCACCTCCACCAAGAAGGGCTCCATCACCTCGGTGCAGGCGATCTACGTGCCCGCGGACGACATCACGGATCCGGCCCCGGCGAACGCGTTCGCCCACCTGGACGCGACCACCGTGCTCTCGCGGCAGATCGCCGAGCTGGGCATCTATCCCGCGGTGGACCCGCTGGCCTCCACCTCCCGCATCCTGGATCCGCGCATCGTGGGCGAGGAGCACTACAGCACGGCCCGCGCCGTGCAGCGCATCCTCCAGCGGTACCGCGAGCTGCAGGACATCATCGCCATCCTGGGCATGGACGAGCTGTCCGACGAGGACAAGCTGGTCGTGGCGCGCGCGCGGAAGACCCAGCGCTTCCTGTCGCAGCCGTTCTTCGTGGCCGAGGCCTTCACCGGCTCGCCGGGCCGCTACGTCACCGTGAAGGAGACGATCCGCGGCTTCAAGGAGCTGGTGGAGGGCAAGTGCGACGACATGCCCGAGCAGGCCTTCTTCATGGTCGGCACGATCGACGAGGCCCGCGAGAAGGCCGAGCGCCTGAAGAGCATGTAAGAGCGGTCTAACCGCCAAGACGCCAGGGCGCCAAGGAGAACCTTGGGGTTTCGGATAAGACCAACAGACTTCGCGGAGTCCTTCGGCGCCGCAGGCGCCGCCCTCATTTCCTTGGCGTCTTGGCGCCTTGGCGGTTGAAAACAGTTCTGTCCGAGTTCCCGCGCCGCAGGCGCGGCCATGATGGCCTTGGCGCTCTCGGCGTCTTGGCGGTGCAAGTTCTTCGGGGTCGGTTATGGCGGAGACGTTTCGGCTGGAGATCGTGACGCCGGAGGAGCGGCTCGTCAGCGAGGAGGTGCGCGAGCTGGTCGCCCCGGGGACCGAGGGCTACTTCGGGGTGCTGCCGGGGCACATTCCCTTCGTCACGACGCTGGACACGGGCGAGCTGACCTACCGCGTGGACGGCACCGAGCGCCACCTGGCCATCAGCGGCGGCTACGCGGAGGTGCGTCGCGACCGCGTCATCGTGCTCGCCGACCGCGCCGAGCGCGCGGAGGACATCGACGCGCCCCGGGCCGAGCGCGCCCGCGACCGCGCGGCCCAGCGCATCCAGCAATGGTCCGGCGGCGCCCCGGGCATCGACGCCGCCCGCGCCCAGGCCGCGCTGCAGCGGGCCGTCACGCGGCTCGCCGTGGCCAGCAAGGGCCGCTGAAGGCCCGCCGGGGCGCCGGGGCGAAAAGGCGCACCGGCGCCGGGACTCCGCGCTTTCCCCTCCTGCTGTCACTATCCCCTGGTCGTCTCGCCTCTGCGCCCGGGCGCCCCGGCGCCTCTGCGGGCTCTGCGGGCT
>JBHGAX010000497.1:0-2249 GCA_041946635.1 Methylomirabilales bacterium (SeqCode) | reverse complement strand
TGCGTGGCGAAGCCGGCCACGAAGATCTGCCACTTGGACATGAAGCCGGCCAGGGGCGGGAGGCCGCCCAGCGCCAGGAGCGCGATGGCCAGCGTGAGCGCCGGGAGCGGGTACTTCTTGGCGGCGCCATCCAGGTCCCGGATGGTGAGGGCCGCGTGGCTGCCCAGCGCCAGGTGCAGGCAGTAGAGCAGGGCCCCGGCTGCCAGGAAGGCCAGGCCCTTCATCAACCCGTGGTTCACCAGGTGGAAGAAGGCGCCCTGCGCCCCCGCGGCCTCGCCGGCGTAGAGCGTGATGCCGAGGCCCAGGAGCATGTAGCCCACGTGGCTCAGGCTCGAGTAGGCCAGCATGCGCTTCACCTGCTCCTGCCGGAGCGCCAGGAGGTTGCCGGCCAGCATGTTGAGCGCCCCGAAGCCCATGAGCACGGTGCCCCAGGAAGGCGTGGCGCCCACCAGCGCCACCAGCGCGCGGAGGAGGGCCACCAGGCCGGCCTCGATGACCACGCCCGAGAGCATGGCGCTGATGCCGCTCGGCGCCTGGGAGTGGGCGTCCGGCAGCCAGGTATGCATGGGGACCATGGCGATCTTCACGCCGAAGCCGATCACCAGGAGCGCGCCGGCCGCCAGCATGGCCGGGCCGGCCTGCGCTGTGGCGCGGATCTTGTCCAGCTCCATGGTGCCGGTCTGGGCCAGGATGATGGCGACGCCCAGGAGCACCAGCACCGAGCCCACCGCGCTCTGCACCAGGTACTTCATGCCGGCCTCCAGCGAGGCCGGCTGTTCCCGGTAGAACGCGACCAGCAGGTAGGAGGAGACCGCCATGGCCTCGAACCAGACCCACAGGTTGAAGAGGTCGGCGGCGCAGCCCAGGCCGATCATCACGCCGATCATGGCCAGGAGCATGGCGTAGTACTTCTCCTCGCCCACCTCGCCGGCCATGTACCTGGCCGAGTGGATGGCCACCAGCGTACCGAGCGCCAGCACGATGCCGGCCAGCAGCAGGCTCAGGCCGTCGAGCTGCAGCGCGATGGCCTCCATGCGAAACACGATCCGCCCCGAGGCCCGCACGGCCTGCACGGCGAACGCGAAGGGGATCCAGGCGCCGAGGAGGACCAGCACGCTGAGCCAGCGCGTGAGGCCCGGCACCTGCCCGCCGTCGTCCCGCCCGACGCCGGCCCGGCCGATCAGGTAGACCGCGGGGGCCGCCGCCAGCGGCAGGGTCACCAGCCAGACGAACGCAGAGGAACCCATGTCATGCTCCCAGGGCGAGGAGGACCAGGAGGATCACCAGGCCGCCCGCGATGCCGAGGACGTTCCAGTTCAGCAGGCCGGGCTGCGTGAGCCGGAGCGCCCCCGCGGCGCTCAGCGTGAGGCGCACGACCTGCGCGTTGGCCCACTCGAAGCCGAAGCTCTTGCCGGCCGCGGCCGCCAGCCAGCCGCAGGCCGCGACCGGGCCGGCCAGCCGCTCGCGCCCAGCCCAGGCCAGGAGGCCGAGCAGGATGACCCCCATGGCCAGCCAGGTGGCGGGCGCCTCGAGGATCTCCAGGACGAGCGCCAGCGTGCCGGGCGCGTGCAGCCTGTGGAAGGGGAGCGTGGCCTCCAGCAGGTGGCCGAAGCTCCCGGCCAGCAGCCAGCTGGTCAGCGTGCCGACCGCCAGGAGCGTCAGGGAGAACCGCATGGCGGACGGCGCGTCGTGCGGGTGGCCGGCCTTCCGCGGCGTGCCGTAGAAAACCATCCAGACCATGCGGAAGGTGTAGCAGGCCGTCAGGCCGGCGCCGACCAGCATGCCGGCGAAGGCCCAGGTGGGGCCGCCGGCGAGGCCCGCCTCCAGCACCAGCTCCTTGCTCCAGAAGCCGTTCAGCACGGGCAGGCCGGCCAGGGCCAGCGCGCCCAGCAGGAACACGCCCCGGGTGAAGGGCATGTGCCGCCCCAGCCCGCCCATCTCGCGCATGTCCCGCGTGCCGACCGCGTGGATGACCGCGCCCGCCGCGAGGAAGAGCAGCGCCTTGAAGATGGCGTGGCTGAAGAGGTGGAACTGGCTGGCCAGCACGCCGCCCGCGCCGACGGCGTACACCATGTAGCCGAGCTGGCTCACAGTGGAGTAGGCCAGGACCCGCTTCAGGTCGGGGGCGACCAGGGCCATCACGGCGGTGAGCAGGGCCGAGATCACGCCCACCGCGATGACCGCGTCCCGCCAGCCGGGCACGGGGGCGAAGGCCGGGTAGAAGCGGGCCAGGAGGTAGACGCCCGCGT
>JBHGAX010000496.1:0-2250 GCA_041946635.1 Methylomirabilales bacterium (SeqCode) | reverse complement strand
CTCGGCAGTCGCACGCAAGTCGGATGCCGGGCGACTCCGACACGCCCATGTGGCGGAAGTCGGCCTGGAACGGGGGCTTGGCGTTCCGGCCGCGGGCGCACCCCGCCGCAGTCTCGGGAAAAACTTTCACGAATGGGGGAGGGAGCGGGCAGCTACTGGCGCAGGCGGGGATCCAGGGCGTCGCGCAGGCCCTCGCCCAGCAGGTTGTACGCGAGGACCGTGACCAGGATGGCGAGACCGGGGAAGACCGACAGCCACCACGCGATCTCGATGTTGGCCTTGCCGTCGATCAGGATGTTGCCCCAGCTGGGCGTGGGCGGCTGGACGCCGAGCCCCAGGAAGGAGAGCCCCGACTCCGCGAGGATGGCGCCCGCCACGCCCAGCGTGGCGGAGACCAGGACCGGCACCAGGGAGTTGGGCAGCACGTGGCGGAACATGATGCGGGCGTCCGAGGCGCCCAGCGCCCGCGCGCTCTGGACGAACTCGCGCTCCTTCAGGCTGAGGATCTCCCCGCGCACGAGCCGTGCCATGCCCATCCAGCCGGTGAGCCCGATCACGGCCATGATCACCCAGATGCTCGGGCGCAGGAGCGCGATCAGCGTGAGGAGCAGGAAGAGGCGCGGGAAGTTCAGCATGAGGTCCACGAAGCGCATGAGCAGCTCGTCCGTGCGGCCGCCGTAGTAGCCGGCCGCCACGCCGATGAGGGCGCCGATGAGGACCGCGATGCCCACGGAGATGAAGCCCACCGCCATGGAGATGCGCGCGCCGAAGAGCATCCGGCTGAGGACGTCCCGGCCGAGCTGGTCCGTCCCGAAGGGGTGGCTCCAGGAGGGCGGCAGCAGGATCTGCTTCACGTCGTATGCGGCGGGGTCGTAGGGCGCGAGGAGCGGCGCCAGCAGGGCCGCGCCGGTGAGGAGCAGGACCACGATCGCGCCCCCGATGGCCAGCTCGTTCCGGCGGAACTGCCGCCAGAAGACGCTTTGCCGGAACCGCTTGGTCACCGCCTACCCCGCCCCGCCCCGCCCGACCCGGATGCGGGGGTCCACCAGGCCGTAGGACACGTCCGCCAGGATGTTGCCCAGCAGGGAGAGGCTGGCCCCGATGACCACCAGCGCCATGAGGACCGGCTCGTCGCGGGAGAAGGCGCTCTGCACGAAGAGCTGCCCCATCCCCGGGATGGCGAAGACGGTCTCGATGAAGACGCTGCCCCCCAGGAGGCCGGGCACCATCAGGCCCAGGAGCGTGACCACCGGAATGACGGCGTTGCGCACGCCGTGCTTGTAGATCACCTCGCGCTCGCCGAGGCCCTTGGCGCGCGCCGTGCGGATGTAGTCCTGCCGGATGACCTCCAGCAGGCTCCCGCGCATGAGCCGCGACAGGTACGCCAGGCCGCCGAAGGACGCCACCAGCACGGGCAGGATGAGGTGCGAGATCACGTCCCACACCTGGGCCCCGAAGGTGAGGTACTCGAAGTTCAGCGAGCGCAGGCCGGACATGGGCAGCCAGCCCAGCTGGACGCCGAACAGGATCATGAGCAAGAGGGCCAGCCAGAAGTCCGGCGTGGCGAAGCCCACGAACACGAAGAGCGTCATGGACTTGTCGAAGGCGGAGTACTGGCGCACGGCCGACAGGATGCCCAGCGGCACGGCGACCGAAAAGATGACGATCAGCTCCAGGAGGTTCAGGCCGAGGGTGACGGGGATGCGCTCCGCGATCTTCTCCATGACCGGCCGGGCGTCCGGGCTGTAGGAGCGGCCGAAGTCGAGGCGCGCCGCGCGCGAGATCCAGCGCCAGAACTGCACGTGGATGGGCTTGTCCAGGCCGTAGAGCTGCCGCAGCGTCTCGCGCTGGGCGCCGCTCTGCCGGGCCTGCAGGTCCTGCTGCACCACGGTCGGCTCGCCGGGCGCGAGCTTCAGCATGACGAACGAGAGGAGCAGGATGCCGAAGAGGAGCGGGATGGAGATCAGCAGCCGGCGGATCAGGTACGCGAGCACGGGGCCTCTACCGGGTGTAGCGCTGCAGCGGCTTGGGCACGTACCACTGCGGGAAGTTGTAGGAGATGCCGGCCGGCGCCGGCTCGATGCCGTGCACGCGCGAGGAGACGACGGGCAGCGAGTCCGGGACGTACAGGAAGACGACGGGCTGCTCCTCCGCCATGAGCGCCTGCAGCTCGCCGTAGATGGCCTTGCGCCTGGCCTCGTCGAAGGTCCGGCGTCCGGCCTCCAGCAGGGCGTCCACCCTCGGGTTCTG
>JBHGAX010000495.1:0-2259 GCA_041946635.1 Methylomirabilales bacterium (SeqCode) | reverse complement strand
GGCCATCCGCGAGTCGGGCTGGAAGGGGCGGGTCATCCCCTGCTTCCGCCCCGACGGCGTGGTGAACCTCGACGCGCCGAACTGGCGCCGGAACATCGACGCGCTGAGCGCGGCGAGCGGCGTGGCCGTGGACGGCTACCGGCCCCTGGTGCGGGCGCTGGAAAACCGGCGCGAGTTCTTCAAGGCGATGGGCGCCACCTCCACCGATCACGCCGCCCTCACGGCGCACACCGAGGAGCTGTCCGTGGCCGAGGCGGAGACCATCTTCCGGCGCGCGCTGGGGGGTCACGCGAGCGCGGAGGACGCCAGGCGGTTCACGGGGCACATGCTCATGCAGATGGCCCGCATGAGCATCGAGGACGGGCTGGTGATGCAGCTCCACGTCGGGTCCTTCCGCAACCACAACACGCGCCTGTACGAGCGCTTCGGCACGGACATGGGCGCCGACATCCCGATCGCCGGCGAGTTCACGCGGAGCCTGCGCCCCCTGCTCAACGCGTACGCGGACGATCCCCGCCTCACGCTCATCCTCTTCACGCTGGACGAGTCCACCTACTCCCGCGAGCTGGCGCCGCTGGCCGGGCACTACCCCGCCGTGAAGCTCGGCCCGCCCTGGTGGTTCTTCGACAGCATCCAGGGCATGATCCGCCACCGCGAGGCGGTGGTGGAGACCGCCGGGCTCTACAACACGGTCGGGTTCAACGACGACACCCGCGCCTTCCCCTCCATCCCGGCCCGGCACGACCTGTTCCGGCGGGTGGAGGCGAACTGGATCGCCGGCCTGGTGGTCCGCGGCATCCTGGACGTGGAGGACGCCCAGGAGATGATCCGGGACAGCGCGTACCGATTGCCGAAGCAGGCGTACAAGCTGTAGCAGGCGGCTGGCCGGGTTCAAGGTTGCCGGTTCGAGGTTCGGGGTTGGGGCAGACGGTGCTGGCCCTCGGGCCGGCGAGCGTCCAACTTCGGATCTAGAACCTCGAACCGGCCGACCGCCCCGCGGGGGGCGGGTTCGCCCTCCGCGGGGCGACGACCCACCAGAAGATCGCCGGGGTGGCGAGCGCCATGAGGAGGCCCACCCAGAGCGCGATGGCGTAGCTTCCCGTCAGGTCGAAGGTCTTGCCGGCGAACCAGGCGCCCGATGCCAGACCGATGCAGATGATCGTGTAGAGGCTGCCGTAGATCGTCGAGAAGCCTGGGCCGCCGTACAGGTCGGCTGCCACTGCCGGGAACACGGCGGACAGCACGGAGTAGCCCAGACCGATCAGGAGCGCGTAGAGGTAGAGCGCCGGCGGCGCGGGGACGCGTCCCGCCAGCACCAGCGCTCCCACGCTCGCCGCCACGCAGGCGAAGGCCAGCGTGACGGCCACCTCTCGACCCCGGCGGTCCGAAAGCAGGCCCCAGCCGATCTTCCCCCCGATGCTCACGAGTCCCACCGCTCCCCCCACCGTCGCGGCGGTCAGTGGCGCCACCCCGTGGTCCACCAGATAGGCGACCTGGTGGACCAGGAGCATCTGCGTCACAAAGTTGGCGACGAAATAACCCGCGGCGAGCCCCCAGAAGCGCGGCGTCCGGACCGCCATGGCGAGCGTCCAGGCGCGGGGCGATGGACCGCTCCGTTTCCCGGTCGCCGGGGGCGGCTCGGGCGGGTCCCGGACCAGCCAGCAGGTCGCCGGGACCACCCAGGCGACAGTCATCACCGCCTGGAACCGGAACGCCCACCGCCAGCCCCAGCCGTCGATCAGGAGCTGGGTGAACGGGATCATGGCCAGGATGCCGACGCCGATCCCGGCGGAGGCTATGCCCATGGCCGTGCCGACCCGGCGCGGGAACCAGCCGCGGACCAGCACCACCGCCGGGATCCAGCCGCAGAGGCCCATCCCCACGGCGGTGATGAAGCCAAAGGCGCCGTAGAGGTGCCACCACGAATCCGTCTCCGCGGCGAGCAGCAGGCCGGCCCCGACCAGGCCGGCGCCCGCCGCGATGGGCGCGCGGGCCCCCATGCGGCGGAGCGCCCAGCCCGCCAGCGGTCCCACCGCGCCGTGCACGAGCAGAAAGAACGAGAAGGCGCCCGCGACCAGCGAGCGGCTCCACCCGAACTCCCCGACGAGCGCGACCAGGTAGACGGAATAGGAGTACCAGACCCCGTAGGTGATGGCCAGGGTCACGAAGACGGTGAGGAGGGTGCGATGGTCCTGCTGGATGGGTCTCATGGTGAAAGCGCGAAAGGCGTGAAACGCAAAACGTGAAACGTCAGGAACA
>JBHGAX010000494.1:0-2271 GCA_041946635.1 Methylomirabilales bacterium (SeqCode) | reverse complement strand
CCCTTCCTGGCCATCCAGGTCCTCCTCTCCGCGCTGGTGATGATCGTGCCCACGCTCCTCCTCGGCATGACCTTCCCCATGGTGGCGCGGATCTACACGCAGAGCCTGTACCGCGTGGGCAGCCGCGTGGGCGAGGCCTACGCCAGCAACACCCTCGGCGCCATCGCCGGGGCCTTCCTGGGCGGCTTCGCGCTCATCCCGCTGGTGGGGGTGCAGCGGAGCATCGGCCTGGCGGTGGTCCTGAACGCGGCGACGGGCGTGGTCCTGCTCTCGCTGGACCGCCGCGTGCGGCCGGGCCGGCGCGCCGCGGCCGCGGCGACCATGCTGGCCGCGTCCGTGGCCGGCCTGTGGGGCTTCGGGACCTGGGACCCCAAGGTCATGACCAGCGGCGTGACCGTCTACGCGCACTACTACACCGGGCTGCCGACCGACGGCCTGCGGCGCGAGTGGATGCAGCGCGACGACCTGCTGTACTACCGGGAGGGGCGGACCGCCACCATCAGCGTCCACCGCTCCGCGGGGTCCAACTACCTCTACGAGAAGACCAACGGCAAGGTGGACGCCTCCGTGGGGGACACGCCCACGCAGCTCCTCCTGGGCTACGTGCCCATGCTCTTCGCGCCCGAGGCCCGGCGGGTCCTGGTGATCGGCATGGGGAGCGGGATGACGGCCAAGGCCGTGGCCGCCTTCCCCGTGGAGCGGCTGGAGATCGCGGAGATCGAGCCCGCCGTGATCGAGGGCGCCCGCCTGTTCGCGGAGAAGAACGGCCGGATCCACGACGATCCCCGCGTGCGCTTCGTCCTGGAGGACGGGCGGAACTATCTCCTGGCCGCGCCCGGCGGCTACGACGTGATCATCTCGGAGCCGTCGAACCCCTGGATCGCGGGCATCGGCAACCTCTTCACCCGGGAGTACTACCGCCTGGCGCTGGAGAAGCTCGCGCCGCGCGGGGTCTTCGGGCAGTGGATGCACACCTACGCCATGGCGCCGGAAGACCTGCGCATGGTCTACCGCACCTTCGCCGAGGTGTTCCCGCACGTGGGGCTCTGGGCGATCAACGACAGCGACATGCTGCTGCTCGGCACCCGGGAGCCGCAGCAGATCCGGCTGCGCGCCTGGCGCGAGGTGCTCGCCCGGCGCCCGGCGGTGCAGAACGACCTGCGGGACCTCGGCTTCCCCGACGCCGCCAGCCTGCTGGCCATGCTCCTCATGCCCAAGGCCGCCCTGCAGGCCATGGCCGGCGAGGCGGAGGTGAACCGGGACGACCGGCCGCGGCTCGAGTTCTCGGCGCCGCGGAACCTGGGGCGCGAGACCACGACGCTCAACTACCGGCTCATGAAGGCGTACGCGGTCCCTCCCAAGGCCGAGGACGGCGATCCGGCCGAGGACGCCGGCGGCCAGCTGGCCATCCTGCTCGCCCACGGCTACCTGGCGATGCGGGACGAGGAGCAGGCGCAGACCTGGCTGGAGACCGGCCTGCAGCGGGCGCCGGGTGACGGCCCCGGCCGCCTGCTGCGGGCGCGGCTGGCGCTGGAGGACCGGCGCCCCTCCCGGGCGGCGGAGGACCTGGAGGCGGTGCTCAAGACGCCCGGGCCGCTGCTGCCGGGGACGCTGGAGGCGCTCCGCGGTCTGGAGGCCGAGGACAGCGTGCGGCTGCTGCAGCGGGTGCGGGAGCGCGAGCCGAAGCTCGTCGAGGCGCAGGTGGCGCTGGCCGATGCGCTGCTGCGGGCCGGCCGCCACCGGCGCGCCGAGCGCGAGTACGCCGAGCTGGCGGCCCGCCTGCCCGCCGATCCCCGCATCCCCTTCGGCCTCGCGCGGGCGCGGATGGCGCAGGAGGACTACGCGGGGGCCCTGGAGGCCTTCGACGCGGCGGCGCGCCTGGGCGAGGCGAGCGGCGAGTTCCACGCGCAGCGCGGCGAGGCCCTCATGCGGCTGGGTCGCTACGCCGAGGCGGTGCCGGCGTTTCGCGAGGCGCTGCGCGCGAACGTGGAGCAGGTGAGCTGGCGCCTGAACCTCGGCATCTCGCTGGCCCAGCTCGGCCCGCCCGCCGCCCGCGAGGCGGAGCAGCGGTTCCGCGAGGTCCTGGCCCTCGAGGCGGCCAACACCCGCGCCTGGGAGGAGCTGCGGCGGTTGGGCAAGCGGTTCTAGGAGCATCGGAGACACGGAGCATCGGGGCATCGGGGCAGGGACCACGGGACCGCAGGACGTCGGGACGACAGGACCTCGGACCCCGAACTTCGGACCTCGGACCTCGGACTTCGGACCTCGGAC
>JBHGAX010000493.1:0-2326 GCA_041946635.1 Methylomirabilales bacterium (SeqCode) | reverse complement strand
CCGCCCACACCGTGACGCTGTTGACCCTGGATCAGCTCGCCCAGGTGCGGCGCATCGCCGTGACGCTTCGCACCGGCGACTCGCGGCCCCGCCTCGCGCCGGAGTTCTACACCTTGACGACCGATGTGCGCCTCCGGAACCGCTAACAGCCGGCGCGGAGCCGCGCTGGTCATCGTCATGCTGGTCATGGCGGTGCTCCTCCTCGCCGGCACCACATTTCTCACGATCTCCTCAACCGAGTCGCAGATCGCCCTGAACGAGCGGGCGTCGGTCCAGGCCTTTCACCTCGCGGAGGCGGGCCTGCAGGGGGCGATCGCCCTCGCGGACCTGAACAACAGCTATACGGGGGACAGCGGGGCGATCGCCATGGGCAGCGGCCAGACCGTCCGGTTCACGCTGACCAACACCAGCTCGCTATGTGCGGTCGGGCCGGCGAAGGAGGTGGTCTCCACCGGCACTGTCACGGTACCCGGCGGGCAGGCGCAGGTCGAGGTTCACGCGGTCATCGAGAGAATCTCCTATCCCTTCCGGTGGGCGGCGTTCTCGGCGGTCCCGAACCAGATCATCACGGATGGCCGCATCGAGAAGGAGCTGTGGCTGGACGATGACGCGCGGACGGACAGCTACGACAGCACGGCCGGCGTCTACGACGCCGCGAGCAACCGCGGCCAAGCCGGCCACGTGGGGGCCAACGGCGACGTGTGGCTGGACGACCGGGTGGCGGTGTCGGGTAACGTGCGCGCCGGCGACGCCCGGAATTTTACCTCCAGCTACAGCGTGAGCGGCAGCACGCTCCAGCGGCTCTCGCCCAACTCGGACTCGCCAGGCGAATCGCTCCCTCCCGTGACCCCGCCCGTCACGCCGAGCCAGAGCTTCACGGTGGGCGGCGGCGACACACGCACGCTCAACCCGGGCACGTACTACTACACCTCCTTCAGCATGGGGAACAACACCACGTTGGCCGTGGCCCCGGGCGGTCCGGTGACGATCTACATCAGCGGCAACATCACGATCGGGGACAACGTGACCATCGGCAGTCATCCGCCGACCCAGCTGCGCATCATTGCGAAGAGCGACGGCGACTGGTCGACGACGCGGGTGCTGAATGCGGGAAACGACCTGCGCTTTCAGGGCACGCTGTACGGGCGAAACACCAACATCACCCTGGGTGATCGCGCACAGATCCACGGATCAATCATCGGGTACATGGTGGGTGTCGGCAAGAATGGCGCGCTTCACTTCGATCAGGCCGGCTTGAACCAGGAGCTCTGCCATGGCGGCAAGTACGTGATCCGGCGCGGGACCTGGCGGGAGGTGCTCCAGTGACGTGGCGCCGGACAGTGGCACCTGGAGTGCATGAAGACCGGGCACTACCGGCAAAGGACATGGATCCCCTCGGGCCAGTTGGCGGCGGCGCGGCACCCAGGCAGAAGCCATTCGGGGGTCGGCCGGCGGCGTGGCGCCGGGGCGGGCGCGGCTTCAGCATGCTGGAGCTGGGAATCATCGTGGCGGTGGTGGCCATCCTCGCCGCCGTCGGGCTTCCCAGCCTCCTCGCGGGGATACAGCGCACGCGGCTCCGCGGCGGCGCCGAGCAGGTGCTCAACGATCTTCGCCGGACGCAGTCGCTGGCCATGACGACCGGGGCAAGGCACCGGATGTACCTGCGGGCGTGCCCCGGGGGGCCGACGCCCTGCCGCCAGTACCGGGTGGAGCGCGAGGCCGCCGGTCCGACCTGGCCTCTGGAGAGCGAAACGCCAGGCACGAATCCCAATGTGCTGACAGAGTGGCAGGACCTGGGGCGGGACTACGAGGGTGTCAGGATCACCGAGCTGCGGGACAACGCGGGCAGCGCGGTGGCGAGCGTCATGTTCGACTCGCTGGGGGCGTCCGTGAACCTGGGGGTGACCTACCCGCTGACGCTGGCCGTGGTGCACGGCGCGGGCGGCCAGCGGACCGTCCAGGTACGAAGCGCCGGCTCCATGAGGATGCAATGACGCGCCTGCGCCGCCGCGCCGGGGCTGCCTTCACCATCATCGAGCTGACCGTGAGCATGGCCATCCTGGCCTTCGGCCTGCTCGCCATCCTGAGCATGGTGACCACCGGCTACAGCAACATCTTCGCGAGCGGGACGGACACCTGGGCGCTCATGCTCGCTCAGCAGCGGCTGGACCAGCTGCGCGTCCTGCCGTACACGGATCCGGCGCTGAACGCCGGCGACCACACCGACAGCCTGCCCGGCGAGTGGTCGCGCTACGCCCGCGCCTACCGGGTGGAGCAGAACCCGACCCTCTCGCCGGGCGCCTCCCTGATGAAGCGGATCACCGTC
>JBHGAX010000492.1:0-2329 GCA_041946635.1 Methylomirabilales bacterium (SeqCode) | reverse complement strand
TGAGCGGTGAGCGGCGAAGGAGGGCCGGCCATGAAGCTCGTGTTGCTGGTCTTCAACTTCATCTACGATGACGCGATCCGGGCCATGATCGAGCGGCTGAAGATTCCCGGGTTCACCGAGGTGCCGCGGGTGTTCGGCACCGGCGAGTCCGGGAAGCGCTTCGGGACGCACGCCTTCCCGGGGCACGATACCCTGCTGTTCACTGTCCTGCCGGCCGAGCAGGTGCCCCCGCTCCTGGACGAGATCCGGCAGTTCAAGGCAGGGCTGGAATACCGCTCCCGGCGGCACGCGGGGATCAAGGCGTACGTGCTGGGGGTGGAGGGGATGGTGTGAGAGCGTGAAACGTAAAACGTAACGCGTAACCTTCGGAAGAGGCCAGTGTTCGTGTCACGAGTTACGGGTTACGTGTCGGCCGTCATCGGACGACCCGGAACTGCGCCCGCAGCGGCGGGAGCGGGCGGCTGTCGGCGGTGACGGGCGTCCAGGTCAGGGTGAGCAGATTCCCCCGGGCGGTGGCATGCTGGAGGTACAGGAAGCCCTCCACCTTGGCCCCGGGGAGCACGCGGCCTTCCCGGAGGCCGAGGCTCAGGACATCGTAGGGCGTCGGGCGCGGCCGCGGATAGTACGGGTAGTCCCACCAGGGGTCGGCCCAGGGGTAGTAGGGACCGTAAAACGGATGGCGCCAGCCGTAGCCCCGGTAGGGCCACCAGGGCCAGGAGGAGGCGTACATCCGGGCCTCGGCCAGCGCCGCCGGCGCGGGAGACGCCGGCGGCAGCGCGCCGAAGAGGGCCGCCGCCACCTCGGCCGGCGCCACGGCCCGGTACTGGTTGCCCGCCTCGTCCACCACCAGGACGTCGCCGTAGCGGACCAGGATCTCATCGCTTCGCGCGTTCTCGATCCGGACCTCGAGGGGCGTGTAGTGGCGGGGAAGGCTGCTGGGATAGGCCTTCCACGTGTTGGGCAGCAGGGTAAGGCTGATCCCGCCCTCGCTCAGCACCACCGCCGGCGGGGGCGGCTCGCCGATGGCCTGGAGTCGCGGGCCGGCGCAGGCCGGCAGGAGGAGCAGGGCCGTCAGGAGGCTCAGGGCTCGCGCCCTCGGGTGTCGGAATCGCATTCACCTCGCCCCGGCGCCCCTTGATTTTTGCGGGGCGCATTCCTATAATTTTTCTGCTTGCCGCGCGCGTCTCCATTATAGCAACCGAGTCCGGCGAGTCCACATCCACGCTGCCCCGGGAGGATTCCGGATGGCTACTCCTCGTGCCGACCTGGAGAAGATGACCGCGCCGAAGCTGCGGGAGCTGGCGATCGAGAAGTACCCCTCGCTCACCGGCGTCTCCGGCATGAAGAAGGAGGAGTTGGTGGAGGCCATCATCGCCGAGGAGGTGCGCCAGGGCCTCCGCCCCAAGGAGGAGGGGCGCGCGGCGACGGCCGCCATGGGGGTCGGCCAGCTCAAGGCGGCCATCCGGGCACTGAAAGCGGACCGCAACGCGGCCCTCGCACAGAAGGATCGGGCCGCAGTCGGCGGTGTCCGGCTGCGGATTAAGCGGATGAAACGACGGCTCCGGAAGCTCCGCGAGGCGTCCTGAGAAGAGTCGTCGCGGGTCCATCCCTCCTTGTCGTGGAGGCTGCGCATGCCCACGTACGATTTCCGCTGTGGCGAGTGCCGGAAGAAGTACACGCTCACGATGTCCATCAGCGAGCGGGACCGCAAGCGGGTGAAGTGTCCGAAGTGCGGTTCGGCCAAGGCGGAGCCGGTCTTCTCCACCTTCTTCGCCAAGACGTCCCGCAAGAGCTAGGCCGCCCGCCGGGGCCGGGCGGGGAGCCGGCCCCGCGAGGCGCCGCGCCATGCCGTTCCAGTCCCCGGGGCCCGGGCCGCACCGGCGCCGGCGTCCCACGCGTCCCTCGCCATCCGGCCGGGGCACCCACGGATCGAGCCGCCGCCTCGCGCGGCGTGTGGGGAAAGCATGATTCTGGTCACGGGCGCCACGGGATTTCTGGGACGCCATCTGGTCCGCCGCCTGCTCGCCGGCGGGGAGGGGGTGCGCTGCCTGGCGCGCCCGGGATCCGCCGGGCTGGAGTGGCTCCAGTCCCAGCCGGTGGAGGTCTCGCTGGGCCACCTGCTCGACGCGGCCAGCCTGGGCCGCGCCTGCCAGGGCGTCCGGCAGGTCATTCACCTCGCCGCGCCCACGCGCGAGGCGCGGGATGCCACCGTCGAGCAGGTGCAGGCCCGCGGCACCGCCACGCTGGTCGAGGCGGCGCGCGCCGCGCGCGTCGAGCGGATCCTCACCGTCAGCCCCCTGGGGAGCGCCGCGTCCGCGGGCCAGCCGTT
>JBHGAX010000491.1:0-2334 GCA_041946635.1 Methylomirabilales bacterium (SeqCode) | reverse complement strand
AGCCCCCGGCCCCCGACCCCTGCTCTTGCCATTCCGCATGCCGCATTCCGCATGCCGCATTTCATTGCTTGATCGCCATGCTCCGGAACTGCGCCACCGTCTCGCGCTCCGCCCGCTGCAGGCGCACGGGCGCGAGCCCTGCCAGGATGTTCTGCAGGTCGTCCACCAGCATCTCCCCCATCAGCCGGTAGGCCGAGGCGAGGCTGCCGGCACGGTGCGCCGACAGGATCACCCCGTCCAGGCCGCGGACCCGGTGCCCGGGATCGAACGGCTCCTGCGGGAACACGTCGATGGCCGCGCGCAGCTCGCCCGCCGCAATCCGGTCGGTGAGCGCCTCGAAGTCCACCAGGGCCGCCCGGCTCACCAGCACCAGGCAGGCGCCCTTCGGCACGAGCGCCAGTCTGGAGCGGCTCAGCATGGCCTGGTTCTCGGTGGTGACTCCCGCCAGGACGAAGACCACGCGGGAGGCGGCGAGCAGCTCGTCCAGGCTGCAGGGCATCATCCCCTGCTCCGCCAGGAAGCGGGCGGGGAGCCAGGGATCGTGGACGCGGATGCGGCAGCGGAAGGGCGCCAGGAGCGGGAGGAGCGCGCGGCCCAGGTTCCCGAAGCCGATCAGGCCGACCTCGGCGCCGGCGAGCAGGAAGGACTGCGCGTTGGAGAAGCGCCCGTACACCTCCTGGCCGGCGCGGAACAGGCGGTCCGCCTCGGGGATGCCGCGGATCAGCGCCAGGGCGAGGCCCAGGGCCATCTCGGCCACGGCCTTCCCGAAGGCCACCCCGGTGCCCAGCACGTGGATGCCGCGCCGGAAGCAGGCCTCGTAGTCGATGTTCGGCTGGAAGTTCCCCTCCACGTTCACCACGGCGCGGAGCTTCGGCGCGCGGTCCAGCCGCGCGCGCGGCAGATCCGTCTGCCCGATCACCACCGCGGCCTCCGGCAGGTGCTCCTCCACCACGGCCGCCGGCATGCGCCCGCCCTGGTGCGCCACGAGCGAGAGCAGCGACTCCAGCCGGGCGAGATCCTCCTGGCTGAACAGCAGCTCCAGCGTCCGGGGATGCGGGTCCAGGATGGCCAGGGGCTTCGCGCGGTCCTTCACCTTGGTCTCCTCTGCGGGCCCTGCGCCTCCGCGGTTCACGCCCCGATGGGGTAGCCGCCCACCGCGCGGGCCGTGTCGAACATCGCCACGATGTTCTCGGGCGGGACGTTCGCCTGGATGTTGTGGATGGAGCCGAAGACGAAGCCCCCGCCCGGCGCCAGGTCCTGGATGCGGCGCTTCACCTCGTCTGCCACCTGCTGCGGCGTGCCCGTCTGCATGACCACCGGATCGCAGCCGCCGCCCCAGAACGTCAGGTCCTTCCCGAACTCGCGCTTCAGCCGGGCGGAGTCCATCTCGGCCGCGTTCACCTGCACGGGGTTCAGGATGTCCACGCCGCACTCGATGAGATCGGGAATCATGCGGTAGATCGAGCCGCAGGAGTGCAGGTAGATCCGGGCGGCCGTGCGCGCCCGGATGGCGCGGATGAGCCGGGCCAGGCGCGGCTTGTAGATCTTCCGGAACACGGCCGGCGCCATGAGCGGGCCGTGCTGGCCGCCCAGGTCCTCGTTGAGCTGGACGATGTCCGCATCGGGCCCCACCTCCCCGAGCAGCGTCTCCCAGTATCGGACCTGCCAGTCGAGCAGCCGCTCGGCCAGCGCCTCCATGATCCCGGGATTCCCGCCCAGGTTCACGTAGGCCTGCTCCACCCCGAACAGGTACCAGGAGTGCTCCCAGAGCCCGGGGCTCGCGCCGCAGGCCATGCGCACGGTGTCGTTCGCAGCGCGGGCCGCCCGGATGGCGGGCACCATCCTGGCGAAGCGCGCCGGGTCGGCGGGGTCCGGCCAGGGGTGGCGCGCCAGGTCGGCGTCGGTTTCGGCCTCGGCCAGCGGGACGGCGTCGATGTCGTAGTAGTAGCCGCCGGGCGGCATCCGGTAGCGGGTGCCCCACTCGTCCAGGTAGCTGTTGGTGGCGGGATCGATCTGGAAGACATAGCCGCGGGGCGGCGCCGGGAAGAAGAGCGTGCTCACCCGCTCGAACCGCCGGAGCAGCTGCGGGTCCGGCTCCACCAGGTACGTGTGGTAACTGCGGATGGGCGGCTCGGGCCCGACGAACCCCAGGTGGGCCATGAGCGCCTGGTGCGCGTACAGGTGCAGGGTGGTCTGGCGACCCCCGAAGTCGAGGGGCACGCGGTCCGGCTCCCGGTGCGACAGGGCGGCCAGCGCGCGCTCACGGCACGTCATCATGGCAACCTCCTGTGCGAGGTGGGAAGTGCAACGTCCGAGGTCCGAGGTCCGAGGTCC
>JBHGAX010000490.1:0-2335 GCA_041946635.1 Methylomirabilales bacterium (SeqCode) | reverse complement strand
GACGCGGCCGTCCGGCGCGGGGGGGCGCTGGCGCGGGGCGGCGTGGTGGTGGTGAAGGTGAGCCGGCCCGACCAGGACCTGCGGTTCGACCTGCCCACCATCGGGCCCGGCACGCTGGACGCGCTGCGGGAGGCCCAGGCGACGGCCCTGGCCCTGGAGGCGGGCCGCACGCTCCTCCTGGAGCGCGAGCGCTTCGTGGCCGGCGCCGACGCCCTGAAGCTGGCGGTGGTGGCCGACTGAGCAAGCCGACCATGGACCACGGACCATGGACCATCAGGACGCGGTGATCGTCCATGGTCCATCGTCCATGGTCGCCGCCGCAGGCGGCAATTAGGACATGGGCGAGAACGGACGCATCCTGAAGGTGGCGGTGGTGGGCGTCGGGCACCTGGGGCAGCACCACGCCCGCATCTACGCGGAGCTGCCCGGGGCCGAGCTGGTGGCCCTGGCCGACATCTCGGACGCGCGGCGCCGCGAGGTGGGCGGGCGGCTCAAGGTGCCGACCGTCGCCGACTACCGGACGCTGCTGGGCAAGGTGGATGCGGTCAGCGTGGCCGTGCCGACCGCCGTGCACCACCAGGTGGCCCGGGCCTTCCTGGAGGCGGGCAGCGACGTCCTGGTGGAGAAGCCCATGACGCGCACGCTGGCGGAGGCGGACGACCTGGTGGCGGTCGCCGCGGCGGGCGGCCGCATCCTGCAGGTCGGGCACAGCGAGCGCTACAACGGCGCCGTGCAGGCGCTGGCCAAGGAGGTCCACGACCCGGCCTTCATCGAGGTGCACCGCATGGGGCCCTTCCCCGGGCGGGGCGCGGACGTGGACGTGGTGCTCGACCTCATGATCCACGACATCGACATCATCCTGACGCTCGTGAAGTCGCCGCTGAAGAGCGTGAGCGCCGTGGGCGTCCCGGTCGTGTCCGGCCAGGTGGACATCGCCAACGCCCGGCTGGAGTTCGCCTCCGGCTGCGTGGCCAACATCACGGCCAGCCGCGTCACGGGCGAGCGGGTCCGGAAGATCCGCGTGTTCCAGCGGGACACGTGCTTCGTGCTGGACTACGCGGCCCAGGAGCTGAACCTCTTCCGCCAGTCCGGTCCCCCGGGCAAGCCCAAGATCACCAAGCTGGAGGTCCCCGTGGACCGGGCCGAGCCGCTGCGCCAGGAGCTGATCGACTTCCTCCACAGCGTGCGCACGCGCCGGTCGCCGATGGTCTCGGGAGAGGCGGCTCGCGAGGCGGTCGCCGTGGCGGCGCGCATCGTCGAGGGCCTGTGACACCGGCCACCCTGGACGGGGGGCCGGGGAGCGGGGCGCGCGAGAGCCGGGACCTCGAACCTCCAACCGCGAACCGTCAACCGCAGTGACCTTGGACCTCGGACCTCGGACTTCGGACCGACGGCCGTCCATCCTGCTCGTCGCCGGGGAGGCGTCGGGCGACCTGCACGCCGGCCGCCTGGCGGCGGCACTGCGTGCCCGGCGGCCGGAGCTGGACATCGCGGGCATGGGCGGCGAGGAGATGCGCGCCGCCGGCGTCCGGCTCCTGGTGGACGCCAAGGACACGGCGGTGGTCGGCCTCACGGAGCTGTGGGCGCGGCGCCAGGCGCTCCGCGCCGCGCTCCGCCGGCTGCGCAGCCACCTGGCCGAGGCCCGGCCGTCGCTCCTGATCTGCGTGGACTTCCCGGACTTCAACCTGCTGCTGGCCCGCGCCGCCCACCGGCTGGGCGTCCCGGTCTGCTACTTCATCAGCCCGCAGGTCTGGGCCTGGCGGCGCGGCCGGGTCAAGACCATTCGCCGGCTGGTGCGCCGCATGCTGGTGCTCTTCCCGTTCGAGGAGTCGCTCTACCGGGACGCGCAGGTCCCCGTGCGGTTCGTCGGCCACCCGCTGCTGGACGTCCTGGCGGACGCGCCCCCGCGCCCGGCCGCGCGCGCCGCACTCGGCATCCCGCCCGAGGCCCGGGTGGTCGGCCTCCTGCCCGGGAGCCGGGTCGCGGAGATCGGCCGGCACCTGCCCCTGCTCCTCCGCGCCGCGGAGCACCTGCGCGCGGCGCGGCCGGATCTCGGGGTGGTCGTCGGGCTGGCGCAGCACCTGGACCCGGACCCCGTGGCGCGGATGGCCGGCCGGGCAGGGGCGCGGGTGGTGCAGGGGCGGACCCACGCCCTCATCCGGGCCTCGGATGTCCTGCTGGCGGTTTCCGGCACGGTGACCCTGGAGGCGGCCATCCTGGGCACGCCCATGGTGATCACCTACCGCCTGGGCTGGCTGTCCTGGCTGCTGGCGCGGCTCCTCGTGCGCGTGCGCTTCATCGGCCTCCCCAACCTGGTGGCGGAGCGAGCCGTGGT
>JBHGAX010000049.1:0-15955 GCA_041946635.1 Methylomirabilales bacterium (SeqCode) | reverse complement strand
GCGAGTGCCGAGGCGCGACAACGCCGCAGATGGGCCCTTTTCAGCGGACTAGAACGCGAATTCCAGGCGGCCGCCCGTCAGATCCACGACCACGCCGTTCATGTAGGAGGCGGCCTCCGAGGCCAGGAAGGCCACCACCCGGCCCACCTCCACCGGCTCGCCGATCCGCCCCAGCGGAATCTGCTGCTGCAGCTTCTCCATGGTGGCCGGGGCAAGGATGCCGCGCAGGGTCTCCGTGCCGATGAAGCCGGGGGCGATGACGTTGACGGTGATGCCCTTGGGGCCGAGCTCGCGGGCCGCCGTCTTGGTCAGCGCGATGACGCCCGCCTTGGCCGCGCCGTAGTGGCCCAGCGAGGGTCGCCCGCCGACGCGCCCGTGGATCGAGGAGGTGTTGATGATGCGTCCCCAGCCCTGGGCCATCATGTGCGGCGCGGCGTACTTGATGCAGAGGAACACGCTGCGGAGGTGATTCCCGACCATGAAGTCCCACAGCTCCTCGGGCATCTCCGTGAGCGGCTTGTTCAGGTGCGGTCCCGTCGTCCCGGCGTTGTTCACCAGGATGTCCAGGCGCCCGAACGCCTTGAGGGTGGTCTCCACCAGCCGCTGGACGTCCGCGGCCTGGCTCACGTCCGCCTGCACGGCGATGGCGCGCCCGCCCTGCTCCAGCAGCCCGCGCACCACCCGCTCCGCCTCCGCCACGCTCTTCGCCGTGGCGACGACGACCGCGGCCCCTTCACCCGCCAGCGCCTCGGCCTCGGCCCGCCCGATGCCCTTGGCACCGCCCGTGACGATCGCCACCCGATCTCTCAGCCCCAGGTCCATGGATCTCCTCCGGAGGAATGACCGACGGCCACTGACCGCATCTCAAAGCCGAGCGGGAGATCAGCCGGCCAGCGCCTTGGCGACGAGGCGGTCCACGGCGACCGGCTGGCCGCCGGCCTCCACCGATCGGATGGCGGCCTCGACGATGGCCAGGGAGCGCACGTTGTCCTCGACGTGCGTCTCGGGCAGGCGCTGTTCCCGGATGGCGCCCAGGAACTCGCGCAGCGTGTACGCCAGGTCCGCGTGCGGCAGCTCCACCGTCGGGATGGCCTCGACCTCCCCGCCGCGGTACCAGCGAACCCGGGAGTCCGCCTCCAGGCGCGCCGTGCCGGCCTCGCCCACCACCGCGATGATCCCGTCCTGCGGGGTGCTGAGGCCGCGCGCCACCATGCTCCCCGTGTAGCACACCGCCACCCCCCGCTCGAACTCCAGGAGGGCGTCCACGGCCGGGACGCCCTGGTACCAGCTCCACGGCGGCCGGACCCCGACCGCCGTCAGCCGGAGGCAGTCCAGGCCGAGACAGGCCCGCACGAGGTCGAAGTGGTGGATCGCCATGTCGTGCAGGTACGGGTGCGGCATCTGCTCGCGCCAGGCGTCGGTCGTCGTGCGCGTGATGGGCTGGCGGTACTCGTACGCGACGCTCGCGACCCGGCCCAGCTTCCCCTCGCGCACGAAGCGGCGCAGCGTCTGCGTGTGCGGCCGCCAGCGGTAGTTCTGGTCCACCATGAGCACGGCCCGGGGCGCGCGGCGGGCCGCCCGCAGCACCTCCTCGGCCTCGGCCATGGTCATGGCCAGCGGCTTCTCCGTGAGCACGTGGAGGCCCCGGCCGAGCGCGGCAATGATCGCGTCCTTGTGGGCCATCTCCGGCAGGGCCACGATCACCGCCTGCGCCCCCGCCCGGTCGAGCCCCTCCTCGATCGTGCGGAACCGCCGCTCCGCCGCTACGCCGAACTCCTGGCCCACGCCGGCCAGCAGCTCGGCGTGCTTCGCCACCAGCCCCGCGACCTCGCACTCCGCGCAGGCGCGCAATTCCCGCAGCCAGTTCTTCCCGAAGAACCCCGCGCCGAGGACGACGACCTTGAGGCGGTCCATGGGGTACCTCTTCAGCTATCAGCTATCAGCGATCAGCGGTCAGCTTCAGAATCAAAGGTGCGAGCCGAAAGTCCTTCATCCGGCCCTCCGTTCTTAGCTGACCGCTGAAAGCTGATCGCTGACCGCTTCATGTCCTACAGCGCGGCGAGGATGCCTCCGTCCACGTAGACCACCTGCCCGTTCACGAAATCCGAGGCGCGGGAGGAAAGGAAGACCGCCGTGCCGACCAGCTCCGACGGATCGCCCCAGCGGCCCATGGGCGTGCGCGCCTTGATCCAGGCGTCGAACTGCGGGTTCTCGTAGAGCGGCCGGTTCATCTCGGTGGTGAAGTAGCCGGGCCCGATGCCGTTGGCCTGGATGTTGTACTTGCCCCACTCCACCGCCATGGCCTTGGTGAGCATCTTCACGCCCCCCTTGGCGGCGGTGTAGGCGCCCACCGTGGGCCGTCCGGCCTCGCACATGAGCGAGCAGATGTTCACGATCTTGCCGGCCCGGCGCGCGATCATGCCCTGCACCACCTCGCGCGTGAGCAGGAAGAGCCCGGTGAGATTCGTCTCCAGCACCTCACGCCACGTCGCCTCCTCGAACTGCTCCAGGGGCATGCGGCGCTGGATGCCGGCGTTGTTCACCAGGATGTGGATGGGGCCCACGCCCCGCTCCACCGCGCGGATCTGCTCGCGCATGCGCGGCACGTCCGTCACGTCGAAGATCGAGCCGTGCGCCTTCAGCCCCTCGGCCGCGAGGCCCGCGATGGCCTTCTCGACCTTCTCCGCATTGCGCCCGTTGATCACCAGCCTGGCGCCGGCCTGCGCCAGCCCCTTGGCGATGGCGAAGCCCAGCCCCTGCGCCGCGCCGCTCACCAGGGCCACCCTGCCGGTCAGGTCAAACAGATCGCTGCCCATGGAGAGACTCTCCTTCGCGCCCCAGCCCACCGGGCAAGGACCATGGACCATCAAAGCACAAGAACTCGACCACGGACCATAAGAACCGGTTCTGATCGTCGATGGTCGCGCCGAAGGCGTTCTGATGGTCCATGGTCCGTCCTGTCACTTGAACTTGTCCACCATGTCCTGGATGCCCGGGATCCCGCGCATCAGGTAACCGTAGTCCTCCTTGAAGTGCTGGACCAGCCCGCGCTGCGTCCTCCCCACCAGGATGGTGAAGATGTACTCCTCGTGGCCGGGCGAGGTCACCGTGGGGTGGTATCCCCGGTCCAGCAGGAAGGTATCGCCGTGCCGCGTCATGAAGCAGGTGGCGGTGCCGTCGGGCTGGAAGCAGAGCTGCGCGCCGAAGCCGGTCTCCGGCCGGAAGCGGTAGTGGTACAGCTCTTCGTGCGCGGTCTCGGTCCGGCCGCGGTCCTCGTCGTGCTTGTGCGGCGGGTAGCCGGACCAGCAGCCGTGATCGCAGTACAGCTCGCTCACCAGCAGGTTCCCGGCGCGGCCGACGCCGTTCTGGCCGAGCAGGTGGAAGATCCGGCGGTGGGATCGGGTCTCCACCGAGCCGACGTTCACCATGTCCACCTCGCCCGGGAGCACGCGGAACGGCGCCAACACCTTGTCGCAGACGCCGCCCGCGACGGCGACCTCCGTCCCATCGGCGTTCGCCCGCACCCGGACGGGCGCGCCGGCGGGCACGTAGACCGAGTCGGCGTTCCCGGACCAGATGTCCGGGCGCCGGCCCACGTCGCGAAAGGCGGCGCCGCCGACCTCCAGGTCCACGTTGCCGCTGAGCACGGCGTACAGGCTCTCGAGCCCGTCGAGCGTCGCCTGATAGGCCTCCCCCTCCCGGAGGCGCACGAGGTTGAAGTAGGTGGAGTTCAGCACGCCGGATCTCGGCGTGACGATCGGGTGGTTCTTGTTGTCGTAGCGGCGGATGAGGTCAGGCATGGTCACCTCTCGCCGGTGCGGGTCGACCGGCGGCGCATCGGGCCGGGGATCGCGGCCCAGTTCCTTTACTCCGGGCCCACACCCTTGTCAACTGAAACGCACGCCGGGGCCCGGGGACCGTCCGTGGGCTCGTGGGAGACGTCCGGAGCGCCGCAGGAGGGGAAGTCTCGCGTTGACACCGAGGCGGCTTCCTGCTACTGACAGCGCTGCCATCATACCGGGATCAGGCTCGCGCGGAAAGACGCAGGTCCCTGCGCCAGTCGCTGATCCTGTCCGGCGGCGCCTTCACCATCTTCCTCCAGCGTCCCATCGCCGCCGCCCTGCTGGCCGCGCTCGCCGTCCTCGCCGTCCTGCAAGCCGCCGTCGCCATGCGGCGCACCCGCCCGCGATCGAAGCGGGCGTGAGATCGTCACTCTCGCCACGCAGAGCACGAAGGGCACGGAGCACGGCCCTCATCAAGCTGGCCGTATCGCTTCGTGACCTTCGGGGTGATCATCAAGGTCCTTAGCGCGAGCGCAGGACCTCCCGGTTCACCACGTTCCGGGGCTGGCCGTTCAGGGCCCGGATCAGGTTCTCGGCGGCCGTCGCGCCGGAGAGCGTCCGGGCATCCCTCGTGCCGCCGGCCATGTGCGGGCTGAGGTAGGCGTTGTCCAGCTCCCGCAGGGGGCTGTCGGCGGCCAGCGGCTCGCCCTCGAAGACGTCCAGCGCGGCGCCCGCGATGCGCTGCTCCCGCAGGACGTCACAGAGGGCCTTGGTGTCCACGACGCCGCCCCGCGACGTGTTGATGAGGTAGGCCGTGGGCTTCATCAGCGCCAGCCGCTCGGCGTTGATGAGGTGCCGGGTCTGCGCGTTCAGGAAGAGGTGCAGGGTCACGAAGTCGCTCTCGCGAAGCAGCGTCTCGAGCGGCACGTAGCTCAGGCCGTGCGCCTCGGCGAACTGGATGTCCTCCACGACGTCGCAGGCCAGCAGGCGCATCTCGAAGGCCCGGGCCCGCTGGGCCACCTCCTTGCCGATGGCGCCCAGCCCCACGATCCCGAGCGTCTTGCCCGCCAGGTCCATGCCCTCATACCGCTCCCAGCCGCCCTTGCGGACCTCCGCCATGTTCGCCGCCATGCGCCGCGAGCAGTACAGCATCAGGGCCATGGCCCACTCGGCCACGGCATGGCGGTTCACCCCGGGCGTGTTGCACACCGTGACGCCGCACGCCGTGGCGGCGTCCAGGTCGATGGCGTCGTAGCCCACGCCGGTGCGGGCGATGACCTTGAGCTGCGGCGCCGCCTTCAGCACGCGGGCCGTGAAGGGGTCCGTCGAGCAGATCGTGCCCTCGACGCCCTGGAGCAGCTCGATCAGCTCGTCCTCCGTCCGTTGTTGAAGCAGCGGGCGGTGGACCGTCTCGAAGCCTGCGGCCTGGAGCCGCCGATCCACCGCGTCGCCGGGGTGCAGGAAGACGGACGTGATGAGGACTCGCCGTGGGGCCATGGTGCCTGCGCCTCCTGTGAAGGGGTGAGGGGATGCCGGGCCGCGATCGCCCCTCGTGCCGGGGTCAGGCCGGCTTCTGCGCGGTGTAGAACGCGGCCTGCGTGTAGGCCGAGGTCCGGTACTCGCCGGTGCCCACGCAGCCCGCCTGCCGGAAACCGGCGGCCTCGAGCATCGCGAGGAAGACCTCCCTCGCCAGCGCGCCGGCAATTCAGTCGGACCAGGGCGCCTTGTCCGGCGGCGGGGCGTCGGCGACCAGGCTCATGTCGCAGGCCTGCAGGCGGCCGCCGGGGCGGAGCACCCGGAAGATCTCGCGCAGGGCGGCGGGCTTGTCGGGGACCAGGTTCAGCACGCCGTTGCTCAGGGCCACGTCGAACCGGCCATCCCCGAACGGCAGGGCCTCCACGTCGGCGACCTGGAAGCGGAGCTGCGGAAGGCCGCCGCGCCGGCGACCGTCCTCGGCGATGCCGAGCATCTCCGGCGACAGGTCCACGCCATGCACGCGGCCGCCCGGCCCCACCAGCCCGGCCGCGATGAAGGCGTCGAAGCCCGCGCCGCAGCCCAGGTCAAGGACCGCCGCGCCCTCGGGAATCGCGCCCAGCGCGAACGGATTGCCCACGCCCACGAAGCGCTCGCGGATCGCGGCGGGCACCTTGGCCACCAGCGCCTCGGGATACCGGAGGCGTCGCGCGCTCTCCTCGCCCGTGGGGTACCGGAACAGGCCGGCCGGCGAGCAGGCCACCTTCGCGTACTTGCCCAGCACGCCGCCCTTGATGTCACGCGCGCCCTGCATGGCGCCTCCCCGGCCGCTTGCCGCTCAGGCCATCTCGGCGATGATTGCGCGGGCCATCTCCCCGGTTCGCGCCCGGCCGCCGAGGTCGGGGGTGAGCCAGCGCCCCTCCTTCAGGACGCGGCCCACGGCGGTCCAGATGCGCCGCTCCGCCTGCGCCTCCCCCAGATGGCCGAGGAGCATGGCGCCGGAGAGAATCAGCGCCACGGGGTTCGCCAGGCCCCGGCCCGCGATGTCCGGGGCGGCCCCGTGCGAGGCCTCGAAGAAGGAGACGGCGGGTCCGATGTTGGCCCCCGGGGCCAGGCCCAGGCTGCCGGCCAGCCCGGCGCAGAGATCCGACAGGATATCGCCGTACTGGTTCGGCAGCACGAGCACGTCCACGGCCTCCGGCTGCTTCACCAGGCGGACGCACAGCGCGTCCACCATGCAGTCGTCGAAGGCGATGTCCGGACAGGTCGCCGCCACCTCCCGGCCGCACTGCAGGAAGAGCCCGTCCGTCAGGTTGAGGACGTTGGCCTTGTGCCCGGCCGTCACTTTCCGGCGGCCCGCTCGCCGCGCGTAGTCGAAGGCGAACCGGAAGATCCGCTCCGAGGCCTGCCGGGTGATGCGCTTGATCGCCCACGCTTCGTCCGGGCCCTTCATCTCCTCCCAGCCGATGTACGTGTCCTCGGTCACCTCGCGCACGATCACCAGGTCGAGCGCAGGAAACGGCGTGGGGATCCCCTCGAAGCTGCGCACCGGCCGCACGTTCGCAAAGACCTCCAGCTCCCGCCGCAGCGCATTGTTCACGCTGGGGTAGGTCACGTCGCCGCCGGCCTTGCGGATGGTCACCCGGCCGGTCTGCTTGGGCGCCAGGAGGGGGCCCTTCAGCGCCACGCCGGCCTGCCGCACCGCCGCGAGGGTATCGGCCGGCAGCGGATGGCCGCCCCGCTGTCGCGCCGCGTCGCCGGCGACCGCTTCCCGCCAGCGGAGGCGCACGCCGCTGGCATTCAGGACCGCCAGCGCGGCCTCGCCGATCTCGGGGCCAATGCCGTCGCCGGGGATGAAGACGACTTCGTGCTCTCGCTGACTCATCTCCGTCTCGGGGGCTGTAAAGGCTTGCGATAGATTGCGTAACCTGTAACGCGTAACATGAACCGCAGAGGCGCAGAGGACGCACAGCGCTCTTTGGGTCCGGAACCATCCCGGAACTCTGCGAGCTCTGCGCCTCTGCGGTGCGGCCCGCTCTTCAGTTATCCAGCAGCGCGCGGACGAAGCGGATGGCGCGGCGCGCCGCGGTGGAGGAGTCGGGCGCCTGGTCCATCTCCATGGTGATGGAGCGGTCGTACCCGATGAGGCGCAGCGCCTCCACGATCTCCGGGAAGTTCGTGTGGCCGCCGCCCGGGTACCGGCGGTTGCTGTCCGCGAAGTGCACGTGCCAGAGATGCGCCCTGGCCGCCACCAGGGCGGCCGGGATCGATACGTCCTCGATGCTCATGTGGAACGTGTCGGCCACGATCCCGAGGTTCGGGTGGCCCAGCTCCTGCACGAACGCCAGCCCGTCCGCCACGGAGAGCAACGCGTTGCCCTGGAAGCGGCACTGCGGCTCCAGGAGCACCCGCACGCCCCGGCGGCCGGCGTACTCGGCCAGGTCCAGGAAGCCCTCCTTCATGCGCTTCCAGGCGTCCTCGGCCCCCGGCCCCTCGGGGATGGTGCCCCGGATCCGGCCCAGGTGCATCTGGGCACCCCAGCGGGCGGCCATGTCCGCGTAGTCGTGGAGCCGCTCGCGCGCCCGCTCCCGCACGGTGGCGTCGGGGTCGGTGAGCGACAGGCCGTCCTCGCTGGCGGGTCCGGTGCTGATCTCGGGCACGAGGAGCGCGTGCCGGCGGATGGTGGCCTGGACGGACGCCAGGTCCAGCTCGCGCGGGTTGCGGGCGAAGAGCTCCACGCCGTCGTACCCCAGAGCCTTCAGCTCCCCGCAGACCGCGTCCAGGTCCCCGCGGAAGCACTGCATCTTCTTCGCCCGGCAGTCGGCCAGGGCCACCGCATAGCTGAGCTTGATCATGACGGTCTCCGAAGAGCAACGTGGCCACAAGAAGCACAAGAATCACGAAGGGGAAAGAGATTCAGCCCCTTAACCTTGTGCCTCTTGTGCTTCTTGTGTCTGATTGTCCTCGCCCGGCAGTCCGGGTCTCCGTGCCTTTACCCTTGTGCCTTTTGTGCCTTTTTGTGGCTGCTCGTCCTTCACCCGCCGAGCAGCGCCTTCAGTTTCGCCACCGCCGTCGCGGGGCTGGTGAGCACCGGCACCCGGACTTGCGCCTGGACGGCGGCCCGCGCGAGGGCCATGGAGACCTGGGCCAGGCACAGCACGTCCACTTGGCCGGCGATGCGCTTGGCCGCCTCGACGACCATCTCGTCGTGCCGGGCGGCGTCCCCGGCATTGCCGATGGCAAAGGCGCCCTCCGCCAGCGACTGGACGACCTCGATCTCCGTGCCCCGCGCCGCGGCGGCGGCCCGGAGCTGCGCCTCGGCCGCCGGCCCGGCCGGCGGGTTGGTCGCGACGACGCCGATCCGCTTCCCCGCGTCCAGCGCCGCCGCGATCATGGCCTCGTCCGGCTTGAGCAGCGGGATGGAGACCAGCCGCTTGGCCAGGTCCTCGGCCTGCGGGAACACCGAGCAGGTGAACAGGATCCCGTCCGCCCCCGTCCGCGCCGCGTAGAGGGCCAGCGCGCAGATCCGCTCCGTGATGTGCGGCGTGAGGCCGCCCTCGCGCGTGTACGCCGGCACGAGGTCGTCGTCCAGCAGGTTGCTGAGCGCCGCCTCCGGCCAGCCCTCCTGGAAGGCGTGCTGGATGGGGGGAATGGCGGTGGCGACCGCGTGGATCAACGCAATCCGCTTGGGCATGCTCTCTCCGCAGCAACCTAACTCGTAACGCGTAACACGTAGCCCAGAAAGAGCCTGCTGCGCCTGATTTTGCTTTCTGCCGAAGGTTACGCGTTGCGTGTTCGTGGTAATCCGTCAGAACGGCAGCTTCACCCCGAAGCGGTCCCCAACCTGCCGCAAGTTGTTGACGGTGCCCTCCGGCAGCGGGATGCCCTGCTTGAGTCGCTCCTCGTACACGCGATCCTCCGGCTCGCCGGGCAGCATGACCTCGCTCACCCCGCGGACGGTCGGCAAGGCCTTCAGCCCGTCCCCCAGGATGTCCGCGTTCTCCCGGTACGCCTCCAGGTCGGTGAACGTCGCAATGTTGATGGCGGCCACCACGCTGTTCTGCCGGTGGATGGTCGCGCCCGGCTTCTTCTGGTGCGCAGGCGACAGGAGCGGGTTCCCGGCCATCAGGCTGGTGAGGCACTCGAACATGATGGCCAGGCCGGAGCCCTTCGGGCCGCCGGCGGGCGTGATGCAGGCCGCCCGCTTCGGGTCGGTGCAGGGATTGCCGTCCTTGTCCAGCGCCCATTCCCCCGGGATGGAGATGCCCTTGTCGATGGCCAGGTCCAGCTTCCCGCGCGCGGCGATGCTGGTGGCCATGTCCAGGCACAGCGGCTTGCGCCGCTTGCCCGGCACGGCGATGGCGATGGGGCTGTTGTGCACCCCCGCCACACGGGCTCCGTGGGGCGCCATGTTGGGCGGGTTGCACACGATCGCCATGCCGGCCATCCCGGCCCGGGCGGCCATCAGGGCGTAGTACGCCATGGCGCCCTGGTGGGTGATGTTCCGGATGAGCGCCCAGCCGATGCCCACGACGCGCGCTTTCTCGATGCAGCGCTGCATGGCCGCGACGGTCGGGATCGGGCCGAAGGCCAGGTCGCCCTCGTAGTAGATCACCGCGGGCGTCTCCGCCAGGACCCGGATGTTGGGCCGGGGATTCATGATCTTCTTGTCCACGTTCTCGACGTACCAGGGGATGCGGAGCACGCCGTGGGAATCCACCCCGCGCAGGTTGGCCCAGACGAGCACGTCCGCCTGGATCTCGGCGTCCTCCGGCGGCATGCCCACGCGCTCGAAGACGGTCTTGGCAAACTCCTTCAGCGGCTCGTTCCTCACTATCACGGCGTGCGCTCCCATGGTTGTCCTTTCCTTGTAGCGATCAGCGGTCAGCGATGTGTAACAGCGGCGGTCAGCGGTCAGCGATCAGCTAGAACAAGAGCCATGGCGATGACAGCGATACAAGCCAAGAGGCGTTCCGGTCCTTGGCTGAAAGCTGATCGCTGATCGTCGGTTCCTCACAGCAGCGAGTACAGGTACGGAATCGTCCTGGCGGAGTTGCGCTCCTTGAGCAG
Organism: Methylomirabilales bacterium (SeqCode); assembly: GCA_041946635.1. Lineage (GTDB taxonomy): Bacteria > Methylomirabilota > Methylomirabilia > Methylomirabilales > 2-02-FULL-66-22 > 2-02-FULL-66-22. The sequence continues at coordinate 5,630 of JBHGAX010000049.1, read as the reverse complement.
CGCCTCCATCGTCGCGGGGTCGATGCGGTTGGTGATGGCCTCCAGCTTCCGCGTGAGGCTCATGGCGGCCGCGTAGTTCTCCTCGGTGTTCAGCTCCTTGGGATACACGTCGAAAGCGTACCAGTCATTATCGTATCGCAGCTTGCGCAGCGTATAGAACATCTCGACGAATTCCCAGAGGTGGAAGGCGCCCGGCAGCATGTCCCAGTCCCAGCGGCCGTCGTTGTCGTTCAGGTGCACGTAGAAGAGCCGGCGGGCCCGCGCCAGGAGCGCCGCCGACTGCGCCGGCCGCTCGTCCGCGTAGAGGGCGTGGCCGATGTCCAGCGTGGCCCCGAGGTTCTCCGCCCCGGTGAGCAGGCAGAAGGCGGCCGTCTCGCCGGCGGTGCCGAAGATGCAGCGGGCCATGGGGTCGTTCTTCTTGTACTCGATGCAGATGCGCACACTCCGGTCGTGGGCGCAGGCCGCCGCGAAGACCTCCGCCGCGTAGTCGTAGGCCTTGGTGTAGTCCACCTCGAAGAGCGTGTCGGCCCCGTCGTTCAGCGGGCAGGTCGTGATGCGGCGGCAGTTCAGCTCCGCGGCGAAATCCATGGCGCGCTTCAGGTCGTTCAGCACCTCGCGACGCTCCTCGGCCCGCTCCGAGATGAAGGAGCCGCGCCACCACTTGCCGCTCCGCCGCGAGCGGAAGTTGATGCCGGCCAGCCCGAAGCGGTGGCGCGCGAGCAGCTCCTTCAGCTCGTCCGGCTTCTCGAAGTCGGCCGGGTAGCACAGCTCCAGGCCGTCCACGCCCTTGATGCGGGCCGCCGCCTCGAACTTCTCGGCGAGCGACCGGTTGCCCTGGTACTGCATGTACCGGTTGCGCGTCTCGCCGAGAAACCCCGTGATGATGGCTAACTTGTTCATCGCTGCTCCTGTACGACCAATCTGGATGCAACCCGTAACACGCAACGCGTAACCAGCAAGAACGGCTTCCCGGTCACTTGCGCAGCACGGCGGGCAGCCAGAGGCTGAGCGGGGGGTAGTAGGTGATCAGCAGCAGCACGGCGATGTTGATCAGGATGAACGGCACCAGCGCCAGCGAGGTCCGCTCCACCGAGACCCGGGCCAGCTTCGCCGCGATGAACAGGGTGTTGCCGACCGGCGGGCTGCAGATGCTGATGGCCAGGTTGCACACCACGATCATGCCGAAGTGCAAGGGGTCCACGCCGAACTGCTTCACCACGGGCAGCAGGATGGGCGTGGTGAGGAGCAGGGCGGGGGCCAGCGGCATCGGCCCGCCCAGGATGAGCAGGAAGATGTTGATTATGATCAGGATCAGCAGCTTGTTGGTCGTGAGCGAGACGATCCACTTCGAGAAGATCGTGGAGAAGTTCTCGGCCGTGAGCGCCCAGGAGAGGGCATCGCCTGCCCCGATGATGAGCATCATGACGGCGGTCGTCTCGCCCGTCCGGACCAGAAGCCGCGGGACGTCGGCCCAGGCCAGGTCGCGGTACACGTACCGGCCGACCAGGAGCGCGTACAGGACCGCGATCACCGCCGCCTCGGTGGGCGTCACGATGCCGGTGAAGATCGAGCCGAGGATGATGACCGGTGCGAGCAGGGCGGGAAGGCAATCCACGAAGCTCCGCCAGACCTCGCGGAAGCCGATGGCCGACTCCGTCGGGTAGCCGCGCCGGACCGCGATCACAAGGGCGCAGGCCATCAGCGCCAGGCCGACCAGGATGCCGGGCAGGATGCCCGCCATGAACAGGTCGCCCAGCGACACGCCGGACACGAAGGCGTAGAGGACCATGGGAATGCTGGGCGGGATGATGACCCCGATGGTCCCGGCGGCGGCGATGACGGCCGCGGCGTAGGCCTTCTCGTATCCCTTCTTCACCATGGCGGGGATCATGATGCTGCCCACGGCGGCGGCGTCGGCCGCGGCCGAACCCGAGACCCCCCCGAAGATCATCGACGCGACCACGCTCATGAGGGCGAGGCCGCCCGGCACCCAGCCCACCAGGGCGAAGGCGAAGTTCGTGATGCGCTTGCCGATCCCGCCGGCGCTCATCAGCTCCCCGGCCAGGATGAAGAAGGGCAGCGCCAGCAGGGTGAAGGATTCGTTGATGCTCACGAGCGACTGGAAGATGACGACCGGCTCGTACTTGCCGGTCAGGAGGAAGAACAGGAGCGGCGTGAGCCCGATGGCGAAGGCCAGCGGGATGGCCGTGGCGGAGAGGCCGAGGAACAGGGTCCAGATGATGACGAAGTTCACGGCCTAGTCCTCCTCGGTCTCCGCCGTGGCGGTCCAGCCCTGGGTGGAGCGCCAGACGGCCCAGGCGTGTCGGAGGGCGTAGGCCAGCATCAGACCCCCGGCCACGGGGAGCGAGAGGTAGGTCAGCCCCACGGGCAGGCGGAGGACCGCGGACCGGTCCGACATGGTGGCCTGCGTGAGGGTGATGCCGTGCCAGATCATGACCACCAGGAAGAAGAGCATGGCCGCCATGACGTACAGGCCCACCCGCCGCTGCCCGGCGGGCCCGAAGAGCCGGGGGAAGAACCCGATGGTCATGTGGGTCCGGCGGCGCAGCGCGGCCACGGATCCGAGGAGCGTCAGCCAGACGAAGCAGAGCGCGGCCAGCTCGTCCGACCAGGCCAGCGAGTAGTTGAAGACGTAGCGGGCCAGGACGCCGGAAAACACGAGGAGCACGAGCGCGCCGACGATGACCCCGAGGGCCCAGTCGATCGCCCGGGCCAGCACGGCGTCCAGCAGCCAGGCGCAGGGGCCGGGGACCGAGGCGCGGGGGGTGGCGGCCGGGGACTGGCTGGCATCGTTGTTGCCGTGGCGCATGTCGCTACTCCAATGGACGACCGCGAGCCGGCGTGCTGTACCTTCCGCGTGGAGCACGTTCTCGCTCTTAACTCACCCCGGACCCCGGTCCCTGTTCTTACCCGATCCCCGTCCCCGGCTGTCCACGCCCCCGCCGCCCGCGACGGCGGCGGCCGCTCTGGAGCCTTGGCGCTCTCGGCGTCTTGGCGGTGCGGCCTGTTCTTGGTTCTCTTCTGACCCCCAACCCCCGGTCCCCTCACTTGACCGGCAGCTTCGCCTTCACCGCGTCGGCGTCCTTGAGGAGCGCCTGGAGGACCGGCTTCGCGAACTGCTCGCCCGCCTTGTCGTAGACCGGCCGGCTGGCCTTGGCGAATCCCGACACGTCCGGCTTGATGACGGTCGCACCCTTGGCCTTCATGTCGGCCAGCATCTTCTCGTCCTCGGCCACCACGGCCTTGCGGTGCCAGGCCGACGCCTCGCGCGCCGCCTTGACGAAGACCTCCTGGTCCGCCGGGGTCAGGGCCTGCCAGCGCTTCTCGTTCATGCTGAGCGGGATGGGCGCGTAGATGTGGTTCGTGAGCGAGATGTTCTTCGCGACCTCGAAGAACTTCTGCACGTGGATGGTCGGGATGGGGTTCTCCTGCGCGTCCACGACCCCCTGCTGGAGCGAGATGTAGACCTCGTCCAGGCCCATCACCGTCGGGTTCGCCCCCAGGCTCTGCCACAGCCACACGTACACCTGGCTCTTGGCGATCCGGATCTTCATGCCCTTCAGGTCCGGCACCGTGCGGACGGGCCGGGTGGCGGTGAGCTGCCGGAAGCCGGCCTCCAGCACGCCGAGCGCCCGCATGTTCTTGGTCTGCAGCTTCCCCAGCCACTCCTTCACCCAGGGCGAGGTGTCGTACAGCTCCCAACCCTGCTCGTAGGACTCCACGAGATAGGGCAGGGCCAGCATGCCCAGCTCCGGCAGCTGGTTGGCATAGATCGCGATCCCGCTGATGGCGAAGTCGATGGCGCCGAGCTTCACCTGCTCCAGGAGCTTGGGGTCGTTGCCCAGGGTGCCGCTGTGGTGCACGTCGATGGCGTAGCGGCCCTGCGTCCCCTCCTTCACCTTGTCCGCGAACATCTGCGCCGCCTTGTGGCGCAGCCCGTCCGCCGGGTCCGTATGCCCGAGCCGAAGCGTCGTGCCCGCCTGGGCAGCCGCGCTGGTGAGGAGCACCGCGGCCGCGAGCAGCATGGTCGTGAGTCTCCGCGTGCGCATGAGTGTCCTCCTCCGTCGCCGGGGCGCAGAGCAGAGGCGAGTTGCCGCGCCCATGCGCCTGCGCGCCCCGGCGCCTCTGCGGTTTACTTGCCCTTCAGCCGCGCGTCTTCCAGCTTGGCGATGGCCTCGTCCGCGCCGAGCAGCTTGTTGGGGAGCCCCTGGTTCACGGTGGCGACCCAGGTCTCCCACATCCCGGGCTTCATCACCGCCTTCATCGTCTGCGTGGTGAGGTCCGTCCACCTGGTGCCTCGGTTGACCTTGTCGTACTCCTTGAAGTACCAGCTGATGGGGCTCTCGATCTTGCCGGGGTCCGTCTTGATGCCCGTCTGCACGCCCGTGTTCGCCATCCACAGGTTCCCGACCTCCTGCGTGGCGAAGGTGTTGGCCACGTCCAGCGCGAGGCTGAGGCGCGGGCTCTTGGCCGCCACCGCGAGCGAGCCGGCGATGCCCAGCGACTTCTGGCCGTGGCCCTTCCCGTCCTTCATCAGCGGGTTCGCCAGCAGCCCCAGCTCGAAGTCCTTCGGCTGGCCGCCCTTCTCCGGCGCCACGAACGCCCGGCCGGTGTACCAGGAGCCGACCGGGAACATGCAGGCCTTCTGCTCCGTGTGGAAGAAGCGGTGGGCGTCGGCCAGCGTCATGCTGCTGAAGGTCCTGGCGTAGGCGCCGGCGTCGATCAGCTCGCGGTAGTAGCGCAGGGTCTCCGCCACCCGCGGGTCCTTCCAGGACAGCTCGCCCTTGCCGAGCTTCTGCAGGTCGTCGCCGCCCAGCCTGGAGAGCAGGAGGGCCGTCGGGATGAAGAGGGCCGCCCACTCGCGGTCCGCCGCCCCGGTGGCGAAGGCCGCGTAGCCGCCCTTGGCGCACTTCGAGACCACCTCCTTGAACTGGTCCTGGGTGAAGGCGAAGTTGGCGGGGACGCTGATGCCCAGCTGCCGGAAGAGCTTCTTGTTGAAGTAGATCTCGTCGGAGGCGGCCTCCACCGGGATGGCCCAGGTCCCCATCTTCCCGCCCGGCCCCGGCCGCGTCCAGAACGCCTTGCCGTACGGCTCGACGTTGTCCCACTTGACCGCGGACGTGAGGTCCGCCAGCCAGCCGGCCCCCACGAACTCCGGCACGTCGTTGTCGTAGTAGAAGACGTCCGGGAAGCCGGAGCCGGCCGTGAAGGCCGCCCGCAGCGTGGGCCACATGTTCTTCTTCTCGTAGAAGGTGATCGCGAGGGTGTCGCCGGGGTGCTTGGCCTCGAACCGCTTCTTCACGTCGAAGAGCACCGCCTTCTTGCTCTCCTCCACCGCCCAGTGGCTCCACCACGTGAGCTCCGCCGCCCCCGCAGCGGCGACCGAGCCGACCAGCAACCAGGCGACGAGCACGAGCACCACGCCTCTCCTACCCATGGCATCCTCCCGCGTTCGCTGGTTCGGGTTGCGCGCACCCCTCAGTACGGCACCGAGTCGGCGCGCAGGATCGTGCGCCAGGTGATCAGCATGTCGAAGAGCTGCCGGAACTCCCCCGCGGTGTAGCGGACGGTGTTGCGGGGACGGAGCTGCGTGCCGGGCACGCGCGCCA
>JBHGAX010000489.1:0-2345 GCA_041946635.1 Methylomirabilales bacterium (SeqCode) | reverse complement strand
GCCTGATGCGCGTCTGGGCGGTCATGCGCAAGGAGTTCATCGAGGTCTGGCGCGACCCGCGCTCGCTGGCCTTCGTGCTCCTCATGCCGGTGGTCATGCTGATGCTCTACGGCTACGGCATCAGCTCGGACATCCGGAACGTCCCGCTGGCGCTCTACGACCTGGACGGCGAGCCGCCCGCCCGCGAGCTGGTCCGCCGCCTCACCAGCACCGGGTACTTCCGGGTGGCGGCCCGCGTGGCGAACCTGCGCGAGCTGCGCGCGAGCATCGACCGCGGCGAGGCGCGCCTGGGGCTGGTCATCCCCGAGGACTTCAGCCGGGACGTGGCCGCCGGCCGCCCGGCGCCCCTCCAGTTCGTGGTGGACGGGTCGGACTCGAACACCGCGAGCATCGCCATCGGCAACGTGACGGCCATCCTGCGGAGCGCCGAGGAGGAGACGCGGGACCTGCGGCCGGAGGCCGGCCAGGCCGACCGCTCGGCCCAGCCGCTCCCCATCGAGCTCCGCACCTGGGTCTGGTACAACCCGGAGCTGCGGTCCTCGAACTTCCTGATCCCCGGGCTGACGGCGGTCATCCTCATGATGCTGTCCGCCCTGCTCACCTCGCTCACCGTGGCCCGGGAGTGGGAGCGGGGCACCATGGAGGGGCTCATCACCTCCCCCCTCCGCCCGGCGGAGCTGATGGTGGGGAAGATCCTGCCCTACGTGGCCATCGGCATGGTGGACGTGGCCTTCATCGTCCTGGTCGCCGTCTCCTGGTTCCGGGTGCCGCTCCGGGGAAGCGTCCCGCTGCTGCTCGCCTCGTCCATGATCTTCCTGCTCGGGGCCCTCGGCATCGGCCTCTTCCTCTCCGCCGCCACGAAGAGCCAGCAGGTGGCCTTCCAGCTCTCCATCCTCGCCACCATGCTGCCCTCGCTCCTGCTGTCCGGCTTCTTCTACCCCATCGAGAACATGCCCCCGGCCCTGCAGCTCGTCACCTACGCGGTGCCCGCGCGCTATTTCCTGGTCGTCCTCCGCGGCATCTTCCTGAAGGGCGTCGGGCTGGACGTGCTGTGGCGGGAGCTGCTCTTCCTGAGCGGCTTCGCGGTGCTCATGCTCGTCCTGAGCTCGGCGAAGTTCCACAAGCGGCTGGAGTAGTCATGAACGACGGTCCCAGGTCCCAGGTCCGAGGTCCGAGGTCGGGGCACGGGCGCGGCCACGGCCGCATCCTGACCCTGGTCAGGAAGGAGTTCCTCCAGATCCGGCGCGACCGCCGGATGCTGCCCTTGCTCCTCGTCATGCCCGTCCTGCAGCTCATCATCCTGGGGTACGCCGTGTCCTCCGACATCAAGCACCTCCCCATGGCGATCGCGGACCACGACCGCACGCCGCAGAGCCGGGCGCTGGCCGACCGCTTCACCACCTCGGGCTACTTCGACATTCGCTACCGGCCGACCGACGAGCGGCGGATCAAGGGCCTGATGGACGCGGGGCGGGCCCGCGTGGGGCTGGTCATCCCGCCGCGGTACGCCGCGCGGCTCGCCGCCGGCGAGACGGCCGTCGTGCAGCTCCTCCTCGACGGGACGGACTCGAACACCGCCACGGTGGCCCAGGGCTACGCCCCCCAGATCGTGGGCGCGGAGTCGAGCCGCATCCGCCTGGAGCGCCAGGGCCCGCGCGCCGGATCGCCCGCCCTGTTGGACCCCAGCATCCGGGTCTGGTTCAACCCGGACCTCAAGAGCGTGAACTACATGGTGCCGGGCGTGGTCGCGCTCATCCTGACCATCGTCACCATGACGATGACGGCCACGGCCATCGTGAAGGAGAAGGAGCGCGGCACCATCGAGCAGCTGGTGGTGAGTCCCGTCCGCCCGCTGGAGCTGATCCTGGGCAAGGCCATCCCCTACGTGCTCATCGGCTACGGGGACATCCTGGTGGTCGTGGTGGTCGGCCTGCTGTGGTTCCAGGTCCCCATCGCGGGGAGCTTCATCTTGCTCCTGCTGCTCTCCGGCCTGTACATCCTCACCACCCTCGGCCTGGGGCTCCTCATCTCCACGGTGAGCCAGACGCAGCAGCAGGCCATGATGCTCGGCTTCTTCGCCAACCCGCCCTTCATGCTCCTCTCCGGCTTCATCTTCCCGATCGCCAGCATGCCGGAGCCCATGCAGGTCTTCACCTACCTCATTCCCCTCCGCTACTTCCTGGTGATCATCCGGGGCATCTTCCTGAAGGGCGTGGGGCTCGGCGTGCTCTGGCCCCAGGCGGCCGCCCTCCTCGGCATCGGCCTCCTCGTCCTGGGCCTGTCCGCCCTCCGGTTCCGGAAGAACCTGGGATAGCCCCTCGCGGTTCAAGGTTCAAAGTAAGGTT
>JBHGAX010000488.1:0-2348 GCA_041946635.1 Methylomirabilales bacterium (SeqCode) | reverse complement strand
GTGCCGGGTGCCGGGTGCCGAGACGAACCGCGGCCCATGGAGCGCCCGGCCCCTGCCCGCGCTGCCTGAACGGCGCGTTCGGCCGTCGCCTGCTCCTGGCTGACCGCTGACCGCCGATCGCCGAACGCTCGGGAGAGGAGGCGCCATGATCTACGAGCTGCGCACGTACCAGCTGGTCGTGGGCGGGCTGCCGGAGTACCTGGAGCTGGCCCGCACCACCATCCTTCCCGCCATCGCGGAGTACGGCATCAAGCCGGTGGGATTCTGGCACACCGAGACGGGCACGCTGCACCAGGTCGTCCACCTCTGGGCCTACGCGGACCTGAACGACCGGCAGGCGAAGTGGGCCGCCTGGGCCAAGGACCCCCGCCGCAAGGATGTCCTCGCGCGGCTCCGGCCCATCGTCGTGAGCCAGCACAACACGATCCTCTCGCCGACGGAGTTCTCGCCGCTGCAGTAGCGGGCGCGGAGGCCGTCGGCGCCGGGGGAGCACGAGCAAGGGGCCGCCAGGTGCCTCGCGGGGGAGGCCCGTCAGGCGGCTGGTGCGGTGGCCCGCATGAAGCGGTAGGTGCAGTAGGCGGTCAGGCCGGAGAACGCCAGGGAGGCCGCGGTGCCCAGGATCAGGCCGCACCCGGGATAGGCGTACCGCACGGCCACGCTGTAGAGGGCCGCGTTGATCATCCCGCTCGTCATCATCGCCTTGCCCACGGCCCGGGAAAAGTCCCTGCCGCCCGCCCGGTGGGTGACCACCAGGCTGGAGAAGAAGGTCGCGGGGAACGCCGCGAAGATCCCGCCGTAGCTCGGCCCGAAGAGCTTGGCGGTCAGCACCGCCGTGGCGATCACGGTGCCGCCGAACACGGCGCGGGCGGCGATCTGCATGCGGGTGCAGCGGATGGCGAGCTTCCCCCCGGGCGGGATCGCCAGCAGGCGCTCCGCGACCAGGTAGCAGCCGACGGCGAGGACGGCCCAGCCCGCCAGCGAGACGGCGAAGTCCCTGAGGCCGGCGGCCGCGACGGCGCCGGCGAGCGCGACCCACGCGCCCAGGCCCGCCGACAGCCCGGCCGCGAGCCCTCGCCGCACGGCCGCGAGGTACACCAGGACGAAGACGCCGTTGATCCCCTGGATGAGCGGGATGAGCGTGGTGGTCTCGGCGGCCACGCGGGGCGTCTGCGTGACGCCGATGAACAGCAGGCTCACCAGGATGGTGGACGGCAGCCCGCCGATCAGCCCGCCCACGGCCGGGCCCTGCCGCTCGGCCGCCACCGTGCTCCAGGCGACCCAGCCGCTCCCCACCACGAACCCGAGGGCCAGCTTGCCCCAGAACGCGAGCCCGATGCCCGGCTCTACCATCGAGGCCTCCGCGTCCGGCGGGGCGGGGACCCGGGCGCGGCGTCAGGCGGCCGGGCGCCCGGCCGTCCTGCCGCGGGAGCGGGACGGCCGGGCGCCCGGCGCGGGGCCCTCACCGGGGCAGGCGGCAGGCCGCGAGCACCTCGGCCACCTCGGCGTCCGTCAGGCGCACGTAGTCGTGCGCCATGACGTCCGCCAGCATGGCGGAGGTCCAGACGTCGTAGCCCGGGTTCGCGTCGAAGATCCAGGTCTCCAGGGCCGGCTCCAGGATGGCCTGGGAGTCGAAGCGCCAGCCGATGTCCCAGACGACCTCGGGCTTCTGGCACATGAAGACCAGCTTGCCCTGGTACTTGCCCTGGACCAGGTAGACGTTCGGGCAGGTGTAGTAGACCTTCCAGCCCAGCTTGGCCAGCGCCATCTCGGCGTGCCGCTGGATGTGGTCCGGGTGCACGCCGGTGTGCACGTTCACGTGCATGTGGTTGGTGGTGGGCTTCACCGGGTAGTCCAGGCCCTTGAGGAAGTGGTCGGACTTGAAGTAGGCCTCCATGGCCTTCTCCTCGGCCGGCCCCGGATCCTTGAAGGGGAACTGGCTGTTGAAGCGGTTGATATACCAGCGGTTCCAGATCAACAGGTTGCAGCCCGACTCGCCGCCCTCGCACGCCTTCAGCCCCACGTCCGGCTTGTAAAACCACTGGAAGTCGAAGTGCGGCTTGCCCTTCGGCTCCACGCCGTGGAGGCTGCCCATCCCGGCCTTGGGGGCCATGTGGTCGATCTTGCGCGCCGACGGCCAGCCCATGCGCTGGAAGTAGCCGCACATGATGGCCTCGAGGGAATCGGGGTGGACCGAGGTGTCCACGTAGGTGTGGATGTGCGTCCCCGTCGGATCCAGGTCCTGCAGCGACGCGCAGATGCGCCGCCAGTGGTCCGACGCGACGAAGTACTCCTTCACTTCCGCGAGCAGTGCCTGCCGGTTCATGCGTGCCTCCTCTCTGGACAGCGGG
>JBHGAX010000487.1:0-2356 GCA_041946635.1 Methylomirabilales bacterium (SeqCode) | reverse complement strand
TGGTGGGCTTCGTGCTGGTCAAGGTACTGCGGGAATCGCTGCCGCAGCTCGCGGCCCTGCAGAGCAGCGACGTGGCGACGGCCCTGGGGCTGGCCGGAAGCATCGCCTGGCGCATGGCCCAGCAGAGCGCCATCGCCCTGGTCGCCATCGGCGCCATCGACTACGGCTTCCAGCGCCGCCAGCACGAGGCTCAGCTTCGGATGACCAAGCAGGAGGTCCGCGAGGAGCTGAAGCAGACGGAAGGCGACCCGGCGATCCGCTCGCGCCTGCGGCAGCGACAGCGGGAGATGGCCCGGGGCCGGATGATGCGCGACGTGCCCGGCGCCACGGCCGTGGTGACGAACCCGACCCAGATCGCCGTGGCGCTGAAGTACGAGGCCGGCGTCATGGCCGCGCCCAAGGTGGTGGCCAAGGGCCAGCGGCTGATGGCCCAGCGGATCCGCCAGGTGGCGGAGGAGCACGGAGTGCCCATCGTGGAGAACAAGCCGCTGGCTCGCAGTCTCTTCCGCGACGTGGAGATCGGCGACGGCGTGCCGCCGGAGCTCTACCGCGCCGTGGCCGAGGTGCTCGCCTTCGTCTATCGCCTCTCCGAGCGGAAGCCCGGGTCCTCAGCCGGCTCGCCGAGGGCTGAGCTATGAGGCCCGGCGCTCCCACTCTGCCCCCGCCCGCGGGAGCCGCCGCGCCGCCCGCCGCCATCCTGCGCTACGCCGACTACCTTGTCGCCATCTTCGCCGTGGCCCTGGTGGGCATCCTCATCACCCCGCTGCCCGGCCTGGTGCTGGATGGCCTGCTGGTGATCAACATCACCGTGGCCCTGACCATCCTGCTGGTCACGGTTTACACCACGGAGCCGCTGCAGTTCTCCGCCTTCCCCGCCCTGCTGCTGCTGGTTACCCTCTTTCGGTTGGCGCTGAACGTCTCCGCCACGCGGCTCATCCTGGGAAGCGGGCAGGCCGGCAGTGTCATCCATGCCTTCGGGCAGTTCGTCATCGGCGGCAACTACGTCGTCGGCATCGTGGTCTTCCTCATCCTCGTGGTGATCCAGTTCGTGGTGATCACCAACGGCGCCGGCCGCGTGGCGGAGGTGGCCGCCCGGTTCACCCTGGACGCCATGCCGGGCAAGCAGATGGCGATCGACGCCGACCTGAACGCCGGCATCATCGACGAGAACGAGGCGCGGCGGCGCAGGAAGCAGATTGGCCAGGAGGCCGACTTCTACGGCGCGATGGACGGCTCCAGCAAGTTCGTCCGGGGCGACGCCATCGCCGCCATCATCATGATCATCATCAACGTTCTGGGCGGCTTCGCGGTGGGGCTCCTGGGCGGGATGGACATCGCCCAGGCGCTGCAGACCTACACTATCCTGACCGTCGGCGAGGGCATCGTCACCCAGATCCCGGCGCTGCTGGTCTCCACCTCCGCCGGCCTGATGGTGACCAAGACGACCTCGGATATGCCTGTGGGCGCCCAGCTCACCCGGCAGCTCCTGGCATACCCGCGGGCGTTGAGCCTGGCCGCGGGGATCCTGGCCGTGCTGGGCTTCATGCCGGGGATGCCGATGCTTCCCTTCCTGGCGGCGGCCGCCGCGGCGGGCCTGCTCTCCCGCGCGCTGCAGACCGCTCCTCCCGCCCGGGCGGGTGCCGGAGCCGCGGCGGTCGAGGAAGCCCCGGCCCGCCGCGCTCCGCCGAAGGCGCCCGAGAACGTGATGGACCTCCTGGAAATGGACCCCCTGGAGGTGGAGATCGGCTACGGGCTGGTGCCTCTGGCCGATCCCAAGCAGGGCGGCAACCTGCTGGAGCGGATCACCGAGGTGCGCCGCTCCCTCGCCACCGAGCTCGGCCTGGTCGTTCCGCCGGTCCGCGTGCGCGACAACATGCAGCTCAAGTCCAACGACTACGTGATCAAGCTGCGCGGCACCGAGGTGGCGCGCGGGACCGCGCTGACCGGCCACAGCCTGGCCATGGACACCAGCGGCGCCGCCCAGCCCATCAATGGCATCTCTACCACCGAGCCCGCCTTCGGCCTGCCGGCCCTCTGGATCCCCGACAGCCAGCGGACCGAGGCCGAGCTGGCGGGCTACACCGTGGTGGACCCCATGACCGTGCTGATCACCCACCTGTCGGAGGAGGTGAAGCGGCACGCGCCGGAGCTCCTCGGCCGCCAGGAGACCCAGCAGCTCCTCGACCACCTGAAGAAGACCTCCCCGGCGCTGGTGGGCGAAGTGGTCCCCGACCTCCTGACCCTGGGAGACGTCCAGAAGGTGCTGCAGAACCTGCTCCGCGAGCGCGTCTCCATTAGGGACCTGGTCAGCATCATGGAAGCCCTGGCCGATGCCGGGCGGATGATCAAGGACCCG
>JBHGAX010000486.1:0-2377 GCA_041946635.1 Methylomirabilales bacterium (SeqCode) | reverse complement strand
CCCTGGACGATCAGGACCGACATGTCGAACGTCTTGGTGAGGCCCGCGCCCAGGGCGCGCACCGGGTCCAGCCGGCGGTACTGCGACTCCGGGGCCGGCGAGATGCCGATGAGGCCGACCTCCTCCTCCCCGCGCCCGCCCGGCTGCTGGCTGGGGCGCGGCGTGACTTCGAGCTCGAAGGGCTTGCCCTCGCGCTCCACGGTCAGGCGCACGGGCCGGCCGGGGCTGGCGTGGATGCGCTTGGCCAGCTGCTCCCACTCCGCGACCGGCTCGCCGTTCACGGCCAGGATGCGGTCCCCGCTCTTGAGGCCGGCCTGCTGCGCCACGTGACCCGGGATGACCTGCCCGATGCGGGTCGGCACCAGGGGGTGCAGGCCGATGTCCCAGTGCTGCACCTCCTGCCCGAACAGGTCGCGGCCGGTTCGCGCCCGCGGCTCGACCGTGACCTCCAGCCGCTCCGAGCCGCGGGAGACCGCGAGCCGGAGGGGCCGGCCCTGGCTCTCCTGCACGGCCTCGCTCACCTCGTCCCAGCGGAGCACGGGCGCCCCGTTCACCGCCTGCACGCGGTCCCCCGCCTGCAGGCCGGCCTGGGCGGCGGCCGAGTCCGCGTCGGGAGAGCCGATCACGGGCAGGAAGTAGCTCTGCCCGACGAACATGAACACGGCCCAGAAGATGAAGACGGGCAGGACGAAGTTGGCCAGCGGGCCGGCCAGCACGATGAGGGCGCGCGCGCCCACCGACTTCTTGGCGAAGGAGCGGCGGGGATCGGCGGCCTCCGGCGACTCGTCCGTCGGGTCCTCGCCGATCATCTTCACGTAGCCGCCCAGGGGCAGCGCCGAGAGGAGGTACTCGGTCTCGCCGCGCTTGACGCCGACGAGCTTGGGGCCGAAGCCCAGGGAGAACTTGAGCACGCCCACCCCCGCCCGCTTGGCCATCAGGAAGTGGCCCAGCTCGTGGACGAAGATCAGGATGCCCAGGACGATGATGGCGGTGAGGACGGTCATTGCGACTCCACGAAAGAGCCGAGCGCCGAGCGCCGAGCGCCGAGACGTGCACTCTCGGCTCTCGGCGCTCGGCGCTAGGCTCTACTTTGCTTCCAGCCGGCGCCGGACCTCCTGCTCCACGTCCAGCACCTCGTCGATGCTCTGCACGTCGCGGCGGGGGAAGGCGTCCAGCGCCTTCTGCACCACGCCGGGGATCTCGTCGAAGCCGATCCGGCGCTCCAGGAACCAGCTCACCGCGATCTCGTTGGCCGCGCTCAGGACCGTGGGGGCCGAGCCGCCGGCCGCGGCCGCCTGGTACGCCAGGTCCAGGCAGGGGAACCGCTCGCGGTCCACCGGCTCGAAGGTGAGGCCGGCCAGCTCCTCCAGCTTCAGGCGCGGGGCCGGGCTGCCGCACCGCTCGGGGTACGTGAGGGCGTACTGGATCGGCACGCGCATGTCCGGGACGCCGAGCTGGGCCAGGATGGAGCCGTCCACGTACTCCACCATCGAGTGGATGGTGCTCTGCGGGTGGACGATGACGTCCACCCGGTCCACCGGCAGGCCGAAGAGCCAGTGCGCCTCGATCACCTCCAGCCCCTTGTTCATCAGCGTGGCCGAGTCGATGGTGATCTTCCGGCCCATGGCCCAGGTGGGGTGGTTGAGCGCCTGCTCGGGGGTGATGCTGGCAAAGGCCGCCGGCGGGAGCCGGCGGAACGGCCCGCCCGAGGCGGTGAGCACCAGCCGCCGGACCCGGGCCGCGTCCCCGTCCTGCCAGCACTGGAAGATGGCCGAGTGCTCGCTGTCCACGGGCAGGATGCGCACCCCGCGCCGGCGCGCCTCGGCGGTCATGAGGCCCCCCGCCATGACCAGCGACTCCTTGTTGGCCAGGGCCACCGGGACGCCGGCGCTGAGCGCGGCCATGGTGGGCCGGAGGCCGGCCCCGCCCACGATGGCGGAGACCACCAGGCCGGCACCCGAGTCGGTCACGGCGCGCAGCACGCCTCCCGGGCCGCTGCAGACCGCCGTCCCGGCGCCGTCCAGCCGCCGGCGCAGCTCGTCGGCCGCCGCCTCGCTCTCCAGCGCCACGAGGCGCGGGCGGAACCGGCGCACCTGCTGCTCCAGGCGGTCCAGGCTGGCCCGGGCGGCCAGGGCGGCCACCTGGAACCGCTCCGGGTGCGCCGCCACCACGTCCAGGGTGAGCGTGCCGATGGAGCCGGTGGAGCCCAGGATGGCGAGTTGCTTCATGCCGGTGTGCGCTCGGGGCGGACGGGGCCGGAGGCGCCGGCCGGCTGCACCCCTCCGCCCTCGTCCTTCTGGAGTGCGGCGATTCGGGTGGCACGGAACGACAGAGTATAGAGAATAGACCTCCCCTTCGCAAGGTGATTGCGTGGGTG
>JBHGAX010000485.1:0-2389 GCA_041946635.1 Methylomirabilales bacterium (SeqCode) | reverse complement strand
TGCGGATCTTCCCGAGCTTTTCCAGGTGCAGCAGGTGCGAGAGGGCCTCGCCGGTGGCGAACCACTGCTGGGGGACGGGGAAGTCGTCCCAGGAGGCGGCGCCGATGCTCCAGGTCATCTCGGCGGCGACCTGGTAGGCGGTGCGCGGCCCGCGGGCGAGGATGTCCAGGGCCTCCTGCATGCGCGCCCGGTGGTGCGCCTTCAGCTCCGCGACGCGCCCCCGATGGTCCCGGATGACGCCGCGGTGCGCGGGGAGGGTGGCGTCCGCCTCCATCGCCGCGACCTTGCCCAGGCTCGCCAGGAAGTCGCCGAGGGGATCCGGCCCCTCGACCCAGCCCGAGATGTTGGGCGTGATGGTGGCCAGGATGTGGTCGCCCGAGACCAGGATCCGGCGCTCGGCGTCGTGCAGGCACACGTGGCCGGGAGTGTGCCCGGGCGTCTCCACGCAGCGCCAGGCGTACTTCCCGACGGGCAGCCTGTCTCCCTCGGCGATATGCGTGAAGCGCGGCTGACCGCTGAAGAGGTACTTGCGCCCGGGATGCTTCATGACCGCCGTCTCCGGGTCCGGGAAGCCGTGGGTCCGAGCCGCGACCGCCATGTCGCTCCAGAGTTCCGGGTTTGCCAGGATCGCGGCGTCCCGGGCATGCATGAAGATCCGCGAGCCGGGCGCCGCCAGCTCCGACACCAGCCCCACGTGGTCCGAGTGGCCGTGCGTGATGAAGAAATCGGTCCGCCCGAGATCCACGCCGAGCGCGGCAAGGCCGGCCCGCACCGCGTCGAGACACTCGGGGCGGTTCATCCCGGTGTCGATCATGAGCCAGCGGCCGCCACCCCGAACCACATAGGCGTTGACCGCCCGCAGCGGGTTGCGGGGCAGCGGGATCTCCAGCCGGAAGATATCGGGCAGGACCTCTTCAGGAGTCATCACGCTCCAAGGGTATCTCACACAGAGACACAGAGGCACAGAGACCACGCAAGGTCCAACTCTCGGGTGCATCGGTTCCCGAGGCATGGAGCCGAATCTCTGTGTCTCTGTGCCTCCGTGTGAGACAGTACGTGTCGGCAGCCGGCTTGCCTATACTACGGCCAGCGGGCGGATGGGGCTTGCCGTGCCGCCCCGGATCTTCATGGGGATCAGGATGAGCAGGAACTCGTAGGTCTTGGTCCGGCTCAGCTCCTCGAGGTTCGCCACCTCGAGCAGGTGCACGCCCTTGTCCACGAGGCAGTGGACGTGCACGGGGCTGGCGTTGTTCGGCGCAGGCATGTACTCCACCGCGAAGTTGTCGCTGCCGATGCAGTAGACGCCCCGGTCGGTGAGCCAGCGCGCGGCGTCCAGGTTCAGGCCCGGCTGCCCGGTCTGGCCGCTGTAATACCTGCGCTGGTCGGGCCAGAGCCGCATCCAGCCCGTCCGCACCAGGGCCACGTCGCCCGCCTGGATCTGCACCTTCGCCAGCTTGGCCGCAGCCTCCAGGTGGCGCGGCTCGATGAGGTGCGCGGGCGCCAGCAGGTCGACCGACTCGCTGGCCGCCACGTCCAGCAGCACGCCTCGCCGGAACGTGGGCGTCACCTGCTGGATGCCGTGCACCTTCAGGCCTTCCAGCTTGCTCTGCCCCTGGCCGGCGGGCGTCCCGCCGTGCAGGCACAGGTCCTTCGCGAAGTGGCCGAAGCCGTCGAGGTGCGTGCCGGTGTGGCAGCTCATGCCGAAGATGTCCACGGCCGCCGAGACTCCGGCACCGTACATCATGTCGCCGTGCTGGCGGACCATCTGGTACATGAAGGGCGAGTGCGTCGGCACGTGGGGCATGCCGGGGAACAGCTCCACCCCGAGATCGAACACCTTTCGCCCGCGCAGCATCTGGTGCAGCGACTCGGTCGCCATGCGGCTCTCCTGTCTGCGGGTCCGCGCGATTGTAGCCGGGCATCCGGCAAAGTCAATGGAGGCCGGCCCGCCCCCGGCGATTCTTGACGAGCCCCCCCGCCCGGTGCTAGCGTCCCATGTCTGGGGTAACCCGACGTTCCGAGGAGAGGCGCATGGCGGAAGCGAAGGTCGTGAAGTTCGGAGACATCCCGGTGGTTCCGCGGGGGAGCGGCGTGGAGACGAAGCCGCTGCTGCTCGAGTCCACCGGGGCGCAGCGGTTCGTCAGCGGGATCAGCACGTTCCCGGTGGGCGCCGCGCTGAAGCTGCACCAGCACAACACCGAAGAGATGGTCGTGCTGCTCGAGGGCGAGGCGACGGTCGAGGCCGGCGGGCAGCGGTACGACATCCGCCCCTACGACACGACACACGTGCCTGCGGGGATCGACCACCGGTTCATCAACCGCGGCACCGTCCCGATGCGCATCCTCTGGGTGTACGGCTCGACCTATGTCACCCGCACGTTTGCGGATA
>JBHGAX010000484.1:0-2422 GCA_041946635.1 Methylomirabilales bacterium (SeqCode) | reverse complement strand
GGCTCTCGGCTCTCGGCACTCGGCACTACGACCGGTAGCCCGCGTTGATCTTGACGTAGTCCTCGCTGAGGTCGGTGGTGAAGAGCCGGACGGCCGCGCGGCCCGCGTGCAGCCGCACGACCAGGGAGAATTCGCGGCGGCGCAGCCGCTCGTTGGCGGCGGCCTCGGCCTCCGGCCCGCGCGTCATCCCGCGGCGGACCACCGGCAACTCGTCCACCAGGATCTCGACCGCCTCGGGATCGAAGCGGGCACCCGAGCGGCCCAGGGCGGCCATGATCCGGCCCCAGTTCATGTCCTGCCCGAAGAGGGTCGTCTTCACCAGGGGCGAGGTGGCGACCGCCTCGGCGGCCAGGCGCGCTTCCCGCGGATTCCCCGCGCCCTCGATGCGGAGCGTCGCCAGCTTGGTGGCCCCTTCCCCGTCCCGGGCGATCATGACCGCCAGGCGGAGACACACCTCGTGCAGCGCCTCGCCGAAGCGCCGGAACGCGGGCGTCCCCGGCCGCAGCGGAGGCGTCCCCGCGGCCCCGGTGGCGAAGCAGAGCACCATGTCGTTCGTGCTGGTGTCCCCGTCCACCGTGACGCAGTTGAACGTGTCCTCCACGGCCGCGCGCAGGAGCCGCTGGAGCGGCCGCGCCGCGATGAGCGCGTCCGTGGCCAGGACCGCCAGCATGGTGGCCATGCGGGGCGCGATCATGCCGGAGCCCTTGGCCATGCCGGCGAGCGTGACCTCGCGCCGGCCGAGGCGGAACGAGAGCGCGGTTTCCTTCGCCGCGGTGTCCGTCGTCATGATGGCCTGCGCCGCCCGCCCCCCACCCTCGGGCGAGAGGTCGGCCGCCGCCTGCCCGATGCCCTTGGCGACCGCCTCCATGTCGAGCGGCCGGCCGATCACGCCGGTGGAGGCCACGAAGACCCGGTCGGCCGGCACGTTCAGGGCCCGCGCCACGCCGGTGGCCATGGCCTCGGCGTCCCGCGCCCCCTGCCGGCCCGTGCAGGCGTTGGCGTTGCCGCTGTTCAGCACGATGGCGGCGAACCGCCCGCCCTTCAGGTGCCGCCGGGACAGCCGCACCGGGGCGGCCTGCACCCGGTTGGTGGTGAAGGTGGCCGCCACGCTGGCCGGCCGGTCGGCCACGACGAGCGCGAGGTCCGGGCGCCCGTCCCGCTTCAGCCCGCACGCCACCCCGGCGGCGCGCACGCCGCCCACCGCCGTGATGCCTCCCGACCGCTCAGCCCACCTCGCCGCCATGGCCTCTCCGCGGGATTTCAGGTTGCAGAATGCAGATTGCAGATTGGAGAACGGGCGTCTGCGACAATCTGAAATCCGAAATCTGCAATGCGCCTGTCACGGAAACAGCCCCGGGATCCACAGCCCGGCGCGCTCGTCCAGCCCGGCCATCAGGTTGAAGCACTGCACGGCCTGTCCGGAGGCCCCCTTCACCAGGTTGTCGATCGCGCTCACCACGATGACCCGGTTGGTGCGGGCGTCCGCCACCAGGCCCACGTCGCACAGGTTGGAGTGGAGCACGTGCTTGGTCTCCGGCAGCGCACCCTCGGGCAGCACGCGCACGAAGGCGCGCCCGTCGTAGAAGCGCCGGTAGTGCGCCAGCAGCTCGCCGGTGGAGCGCCGGCTGAGCAGCGTGGCCGTGCACGTGGTCAGGATCCCGCGGGTGAGCGGCGCCAGGTGCGGCGTGAAGGTCACGCCCAGCTCCCGGCCCGCGAGGCGCGCCAGCTCCTGCTCGATCTCCGGCGTGTGCCGGTGCCGGGCGACGCCGTAGGCCTTCAGGCTCTCGTTGGCCTCGGAGTAGTGCGTGGGCAGCTCGGGCTTGCGCCCCGCGCCGGACACCCCCGAGATGGAGTCGATGACGATGGTCTCGAGGTCGATCAGGCCCTCCGCCACGAGCGGCGCGAGCCCCAGGATGGCGCTGGTGGGATAGCAGCCGGGCACGGCCACCAGCCGGGCGGTGCGGATGCCCTCGCCGTGCAGCTCCGGCAGCCCGTACACCGCCTCCTGCAGCAGGTGGGGCGCGGTGTGGGCGTGGCCGTACCAGGTCGCATAGGCGGCCGCGTCCTTCAGGCGGTAATCGGCCGAGAGGTCCAGCACGCGGGCGCCGCGCTGGAGCAGGTCCGCCCCCACCGCCATGGACGTCTTGTGCGGCAGAGCCAGGAAGACCAGGTCCGCCTCCACCGCCAGCTTGGCGGGGTCCAGCGGCTGGCAGACCAGGTCCACGAAGCCCCGCAGGCTGGGGAACACCTCGGCGATGGGCCGATTGGCGTGCGTCTCGGCGGTGAGCAGCGTGACCTGCGCATGCGGGTGCTGGACCAGCAGGCGAAGCAGCTCCGCCCCGGTGTAGCCGCTCGCCCCGGCGATGGCCACGCGGATCGTGTTCTTGGCGCCGTCTCCCACGCCCACGGTGTCCTCCACGGC
>JBHGAX010000483.1:0-2425 GCA_041946635.1 Methylomirabilales bacterium (SeqCode) | reverse complement strand
TGGCTGCACCCGGCAGGCCGGGTACCCGCTCGTGGCTCACGGGAAGAGCCTTTGCCATGAGCCATCGGCCATGAGCCATGAGCCCGTCTTCGGAGAAGACGATGCCGACCGTCTCCTGGGACATCATCCACGCCATCGTCCGCGGGCGCCACGGCGACCCCTTCGCGGTGCTCGGGCCGCACGCCGTGGTGCAGGACGGCCAGCCGGCCGTGGCCGTGCGCGCGTTCCTGCCCGGCGCGGAGGGCGTGCTGGTCGTCCCGGCCGACGGCGACCCGGCCGTGCAGCGCATGACCCGCCTCCACCCGGACGGCTTCTTCGAGGCGGTCTTCCCCGGACGCCGCGCCGCGTTCCGCTACGAGCTGGAGGTGCTGGACGACGGGGGAGTCCGGCGCCTGGAGGACGCCTACCGCTTTCCGTCCAGCCTGAGCGACTTCGACCTGCATCTCATCGGCGAGGGGACGCACTACCGCGCCTACGAGAAGCTGGGGGCGCACCTGGTCACCGTGGAGGACGTCCCGGGGGTCCGCTTCGCCGTGTGGGCGCCCAACGCCAGCCGCGCCAGCGTCGTGGGCGAGTGGAACGGCTGGGACGGGCGGGTGCACAGCATGCGCCTGCATCCGGGCAACGGCGTCTGGGAGCTGTTCGTGCCCGGGCTGGGTGCCGGCGCGGTCTACAAGTACGAGTTCCTCTCGCGCTCGGGGAGCCCGCTGGCCCTCAAGGCCGACCCGTACGCCTTCGCCACGGAGGAGCCGCCGCACACCGCCTCGCGGGTCGCCGACCTGAGCTACGCCTGGGGCGACCAGGCCTGGATGGCCCGCCGGCAGGCCTCCAGCCGGCTGGAGGCGCCCATCGCCATCTACGAGGTGCACCCGGGCTCCTGGCGGCGGCGGGAGGATGGCAGCTGGCTGAGCTACCGCGAGCTGGCCGAGCAGCTCGGCGCCTACGTGCGCGAGATGGGCTACACCCACGTGGAGCTGCTGCCCATCACCGAACACCCGTTCTACGGCTCCTGGGGCTACCAGCCCATCAGCCTGTATGCGCCCACGGCGCGCTACGGCGGCCCGCAGGACTTCATGGCCTTCGTGGACCGGATGCACCAGCAGGGCATCGGGGTCCTCCTGGACTGGGTGCCGGCCCACTTCCCCTCCGACCCGCACGGCCTGGCCTTCTTCGACGGCACGCACCTCTACGAGCACGAGGATCCGCGACAGCGCGAGCACCCGGAGTGGGGCACGCGCATCTACAACTACGGCCGGAACGAGGTGGCGAACTTCCTGCTGGGGAGCGCGCTGTTCTGGCTGGACCGCTACCACGTGGACGGACTGCGCCTGGACGCCGTGGCGTCCATGCTCTACCTCGACTACGGGCGCCGGGCGGGCGAGTGGGTCCCCAACCAGTACGGCGGCAACGAGAACCTGGACGCCGTGGGCTTCCTCCGCCGGCTGAACGAGGCCGTGTATCGCTACCACCCCGACGCCATGACCATCGCCGAGGAGTCCACGGCCTGGCCGCAGGTCTCGCGCCCCCTGTACCTCGGCGGGCTGGGCTTCGGCTACAAGTGGAACATGGGCTGGATGCACGACATGCTGCTCTACATGAGCAAGGAGCCCATCCACCGCAAGCACCACCACGGCAACCTCACCTTCGGCCTGCTCTACGCCTGGAGCGAGAACTTCATCCTCCCGCTGTCGCACGACGAGGTGGTCTACGGCAAGGGCTCGCTGCGCCGCAAGATGCCCGGCGACGACTGGCAGGCCTTCGCCAACCTGCGCGCCTTCTTCGGTTACATGTACGGGCACCCGGGGAAGAAGCTGCTCTTCATGGGCGGGGAGTTCGGGCAGTCGAACGAGTGGAACCACGAGACGGGGCTGGAGTGGCACCTCCTGGGCATGGGGCCGTACCACGCGGGCACGCGGCGGCTGGTGCAGGACCTGAACCGCCTGTACCGCGCCGAGCCCTCGCTGCACGAGGTGGATTTCGAGCCGGCCGGCTTCCAGTGGATCGACTGCAACGACTGGGAGTCGAGCGTGGTCGCGTTCCTCCGGCGCGCGCGCAACCCCGAGGACTTCACGGTGGTGGCCTGCAACTTCACGCCGGTCGTCCGCCACGGCTACCGGATCGGGGTGCCGCGGGGCGGGTACTATCGCGAGCTGCTGAACACCGACTCGGGGATCTACGGCGGCGGCAACGTCGGCAACGCCGGCGGCGTGGAGGCCGAGCCGGCCCCCGCGCACGGCCACCCCTTCTCGCTCACCCTCACGCTCCCGCCCCTCGCCACCCTGTTCCTCCGCCCCGCCTGAGGGCGCTCACGCCAAGCCCCAAGAACGACAGGAAGGGACCGTCTCACGCAGAGACGCAGAGACGCGAAGGGTCGGACCGGAGAGGCACCGCCTCACGCAAAGACGCCAAGCCCCGAAGAAAGAAA
>JBHGAX010000482.1:0-4281 GCA_041946635.1 Methylomirabilales bacterium (SeqCode) | reverse complement strand
CGGCGTCGTGGCCAACCAGCCCCGCATCATGGCGGGCTGCCTGGACATCGACGCCTCGGACAAGGCGGCGCGCTTCGTCCGGTTCTGCGACGCCTTCAACATCCCGCTCCTCACCATCGTGGACGTGCCCGGGTACCTGCCGGGGTCCGCCCAGGAGCACGGCGGCGTCGTCCGCCACGGCGCCAAGCTCCTCTACGCCTACTCCGAGGCCACCGTCCCCAAGGTGACCCTCATCGTGCGGAAGTCCTACGGCGGCGCCTACCTCGCCATGTGCTCGCGCCACCTGGGCGCGGACGTGGTGATCGCCTGGCCCCAGGCCGAGATCGCGGTCATGGGCCCCGAGGGCGCGGCCAGCATCATCTTCCGGAAGGCGATGCAGGAGTCGGAGGCCCGCCGCCAGGAGAAGATCGAGGAGTACCGCCGCAACTTCTCCACCCCCTACCAGGCGGCCAGGCGCGGCTATGTGGACCTCGTGATCAATCCGAAGGACACCCGGCCCACCGTGATCGCCGCGTTCGAGATGGCGAGGAGCAAGCGGGAGTCGCGGCCCCGCAAGAAGCACGGCAACATTCCGCTGTAGCCCGCCGCGCACCGGGCCGGAGAACGGAGGCGGGGATGGGCCGAGAAGAAGATGCCGTCGTCATCGCGGCCGTGCAGGCGTTCGGATCGGCGCCGGGGGGCGCGCCGGCCCTCATCTGGCAGACCGCTCCGGATGGCTGGAGCATGGCTGGCAGGCTGGAGGCCACGGGCATGAGCGCCGATCGCAGCGAGGCACGCGCCGCCGCGGGGCGCCATGCCCCGCGTACCTACCGGGTCAGCCTGGCGGGCCGGACCTACGAGGTGACGGTCGAGGAGGTCCACGTGCCGGGCGGCGGACCGCCGGGAGCGCCCGCGAACCATGCCGCGCCCCGTCCGGGACTGCGGCCCGCGCCGGCCCGGCTGGCCCAGCAGCACGTGGTCCGGGCCCCCATGCCGGGCACGGTCCTGGCCGTCAAGGTGGCGCCGGGCGATCGCGTGGTGAGCGGCAGCGCCCTGGTGGTCCTGGAGGCCATGAAGATGGAGAACGACCTGCTCTCCTCCGTGGACGGCACGGTGCAGCGCGTGGTCGCGCAGGCGGGCCAGTCCGTGAACACGGGCGACGTGCTGCTGGTGATCGCGTGATCCCGGAGCGGGTGTCCGCCGTGCTGGCGGCCCACGGCCTGCACGCCGTGGAGTTCGAGCCGGGCAGCACGGCGACCGCCGAGCTGGCCGCCGCCCGCCTGGGCGTCGCGGTCGGCCAGATCGCCAAGTCGCTCCTCTTCCTCGCCCGGGACGGCCGCTACTGCATGCTGCTCTGTCCCGGGGACCGCAAGGCGTCGTCCGCCAAGCTGAAGGCGGCCGTGGGCGCCAAGGTGCGGATGGCGCGGCCCGACGAGACGCGAGCGGCGACCGGCTTCGAGCCGGGCGGCGTCTGCCCCTTCGGGATCGCGCCCGGCATCCCGGTGCTGCTGGACCAGGGGCTGGCGCAGTACGCGATCGTCTACCCGGCCGCGGGCACGCCGGCCTCCGGCGTGGCGATGACCTTCCCGCAGCTCCTCGCCGTGACGGGCGGACGGGTGGGGGACTTCACGGTGCCCGCGGCCGAAGCCACGCCGGAGTGACCGGCCGAGCGACCGCGGGCGCGGCGAACGGCGCCTCTTGACTTTTCGCTTCGATCGGGGGTAGCGTGCGGCGCACCTGAGCTGGGATGCCTGGCGACTGCCTGGAGGGGGGCAGGATGCGGGCGGCAAGGCCTCGATGTATCCGGCGGCCCTTGGGGAGCGCACGGTCCCCGAGGGCCGTGCTGTTTTGACGGAAGTCCGGGAGGGATGACCGGCACACCGGGTGCGCCGGGCCCATGCGGCGCTGGGAGGGGGCCCATGGACGAACGGCTGTCGCGGCTCGAGGCCCAGGTGGAGCACCTCACCGGCCGGCTCGCCGCCTTCGAGGCCCGCCTCGGGGCGCTCGAGCGCGGCCCGGCGCCCGCAGCCGGCGCGGCTGCCGCCGCAGCGCGCCGGGCCGCGCCTGCGCCGGGCGGGCAGCCGGCGGCGGACCTGGGCGCCGTCGCCACGCTGGTGGGCCGCACGCTCCTCGTGCTCGCCGGGGCGTTTCTGCTGCGGGCCCTCACTTCCTGGTCCTCCTGGGCGTGGCGACCCTGTGGCTGGGCTACGTGCTGGACTGGACGCTGCTGCGCTGGCCGGTGGCCCTCATCGCCGACGCGACCATCCTGCTGCTGTCCGCCCGGGCCGTCACCGCCGGCGTGCCGGATTCGCCGGGCGTGGCCCTGGGCGCGCAGATCCTCTTGCTGGCCGGCTACCTCGGCAGCTTCGCGGCGCGGACCCTCTTCCTCCACCGGGAGGTCATTCCCTTCGAGGTGGCCCAGTCGGTGGCCGGCATCCTGGTGGGACTGGGCGGGGCGGCCTACGTCACGGGCGTGACCGGCGTCGGGGCGGTGCCGCTCGGCATGGCCACGCTCGTCCTGGCGGGCGGCTGCTACGGGGTGGCCGTAGCCTTCATCGAGCGCCGCCATGGGAGCCGGCGGAACTTCCTGTTCTACACGGCGGCCGGGCTGGTGTTCGCCATGGCGGGCTGGGCGCTCCTGGTGGCGCGACCGGGCCTGGGGCTGGTGTACGGCGGGCTCGGCCTCGCGGCCGCGTGGGCGGGGCGGGTCGCCGGGCGGGTGGCGTTCCATGCGCACGGCGCGGTCTACCTCGCGGCCGCGGTCGCGGTGTCGGGACTGCTGCCGCACGTCCTGTACGGCTTCGGCCTGCCTCTCCGGCCCCCGCCCGCCTCCCTGGTCATGCTGGCCGTGCTGGGCCTGTGCCTGGCCGCCATCCGGCCGCTCGGCGCGCCGGTGGAGATCGACATGGCGGCGGCCCGGGCCCCGCGCCTCCTCGTGCTCCTGCTGGCGCTGGGCGGGCTGCTGGGGACGACCGTGGTCTGGGTCGCGCCGGCGCTGGCGGGCGGGCAGGCGGGGAGCCTCCACCCGGGGATCGTCGCCACACTCCGCACGGGCGCCCTCGTCGCCGCCATCCTGGCGCTGGCCGGCGCGGCCCGCGTCCTGGACTTCGCGGAGGCTGCCTGGCTCGTCTACCCGCTGCTCGTCCTCACGGGCCTGAAGTTCCTGCTCGAGGACGTGCGCGCCGGGCAGGCATCCACCCTCTTTCTCGGCTTCGCCCTTTACGGCCTGGCCCTCATCCTCGCCCCCCGGCTGTGCCGCCGAGCGCCGAGCGCGAGGGCGACCAGCTGAGGCGCGGCGCGCCATCCCGGCCTCGAAACCAGAACGCCCGGCTCCTGGGAGCCGGGCGGTGCTCTGCCTGGCGCGAACTTACCGGGCGAGGAGGGGCGCGAGGCGCTGCATCGCGATCTCCACGTCCCTCGCGAAGCTGGTGCGCACGTTCCCCTCGATGGCGAGCTTCCCCTGGTAGCCCAGCTCGTCCAGCGTGCGGATGATTGCCGCGAAATCCATGGCCCCGAGGCCGGGGAAGTGGCGGGTGTTGTCGGAGAGATGCAAGGAGGTGAAGCGGGTCCGGTGGTCGGCCAGGGCCTGCCGCATGTTCACCTCCTCGATGTTCATGTGGAACGTGTCGGGGAGGATCTGCACGAAGCGGCTGCCGGCGCGGCGGGCGATGCCCCAGGTGTCGGCCAGGCTGTGGCCGACCGGGGACTCGTACCGGTTCACCGCCTCGACGAGCAGGGGGGTCTGCAGGCGGTCGGCCAGGGGCGCCAGCTCCTGCAGGGAGGCGGCCAGCCGGTCCCGGGCGCCGGCGTCGTTCTCCTGGGGGGCGCCCTTCAAGAAGCCGGCGATCACGCCGGCCCCGAAGTGTCGCGCGAACTCCAGGAAGCCGGCCGTGCGGGCCACCGACTCCTTGCGGCGCGCCTCGTCGGGGCTGGCCAGGGAGAGCCGGTGGGTCTTCGCGGTGAGCCCCGAGGCGAACATCGAGAGCACCAGGCCGAATTCCGCCAGGTAGGCCGTGAGGCCGGCCGGGTCCACCCGCTCCGGATCCCGGATGTTCAGCTCCACCCCGTCGAACCCGAGCCGCCGCAGCGTCTCCAGGTTGCCCCGGAACTCCGCATCGTCCCGGTAGTCATCCGGCAGGCGTGTCTGGA
This sequence comes from Methylomirabilales bacterium (SeqCode), assembly GCA_041946635.1. Classification (GTDB taxonomy): domain Bacteria; phylum Methylomirabilota; class Methylomirabilia; order Methylomirabilales; family 2-02-FULL-66-22; genus 2-02-FULL-66-22. Next base: position 153 of record JBHGAX010000482.1, on the reverse strand, counting down.
TGGCGAGGAAGTAGCGGTAGCGTGACATCGGAGAGCCTTCCTGCGTAACTCGTGACACGTAACTCGCAAAGAACGTCGGGCGCTGCTCGTGACGTATCCCGTGGTACGCGTTACGCCGCCAGGACGGCCAGCGGACGGTGCTGGGCTGACCGC
>JBHGAX010000481.1:0-2443 GCA_041946635.1 Methylomirabilales bacterium (SeqCode) | reverse complement strand
TACGGGGCCGAGATCCTGCGCCAGCCGCGCCGGGCGGCGCGGGCCTCATGGCCGGCGCCGTCTTCGGGCGGCTGGCCGGGGCGGAGGCCGGCCGGGCCGCGCGTGCCGAGGCGCCGGCCGCGGCGTGAGCCGCCTCACACCACGAAGGACAGGCAAAGGACAGGCAGGAAACGGTTGACACCCGGACAGGGCTGAGCTATTCAGGGGCGGCGTCGATCCGTCCCGAACGTCCTCGCTGGCCTGGCGCGAGATCCGGTGTACACGAAAGCCTTCCTCCTCTCGTCCCTCGCCAACTTCCTGGTCTTCGGCATCCTGAACGCGTACAACCTCCTGCCGCTCTACATCCAGTCGCTGGGCGGCCGCGAGGGCGAGATCGGCCGCATCATGGCCGGGTACCACGTGGCGGCCATCCTGGCCCAGGCCTCGGCGGCCCGGGCCCTGGACCGCTGGCCGCGCCGGCCCGTCCTGCGGGTCAGCTCCGGCGCGCTCGTCCTCGTCACGGTCGGCTTCGCGCTCAGCACCCGCCTGGGCTGGCATTTCTACCTGCTGCGCTTCCTCCACGGGGCGGCCCTGGCGCTCTTCGGCACGGCCGTCCTCACGCTGATCGCGGACCAGGCGCCTCCGGGCCGCCGGGCGGAGGCGCTCGGCCTCTTCGGCGTCTCCGGGCTCGCCTCGATCGCCATCGCGCCCGCCGTGGGGGAGCAGATCCTGCGAGCCGCGGGGTTCCCGGCCTTCTTCTGGGCGGTGGTCCTGGCCGCGGTGGTGGCCTTCGCCGTCTGCTGGGCCATCCCGGCGTCCCGCCTGAAGCCCGCGTCGCCGAGCAGCCGCGTGGATGCCCACCTCTGGCTGGCCCTCGTGCCCATCCTGCTCCCCGGCTTCCAGTTCGGCCTGGCCAACACCATCCTGTTCGTGTTCCTGCCGCCGTTCGGCCGGCTGATCGACTTGCCGCGCGTGGCGCCGTTCTACGTGGCCTTCACGGCTGCGGCCATCCTCGTGCGCGTCGGTGCCGGCCGCCTCGCCGACCGGCTCGGCCCGCGGCGCATCATCCTGCCGGCCCTGGCGGGCCAGATGCTCGGGCTGGCCCTCTGCAGCGGGCTGCACGCCACCTGGCTGCTCATCCTCGTCGGCGTGCTGAACGGCGCCGCGCAGGGGTTCGTGTTTCCGGCGGCGAGCGCCATGGCCTTCGAGGCGGCCCCGGGCGGCCGGCGGGCGCAGGCCCTGGCGCTCTTCAACATCGCCGTGCTGCTCGGCGGGATGCTGGGGTCGAGCGCCTTCGGGTGGGTGGCGGAGAGCCTGGGCTATCGGCCGGGCTTCGGGGCGGCCAGCCTCGTGCTGGCCGTGGGCGCCGTGGGGTTCTGGCGGGCCACGCGGGCGACGGAGCCGCGGGCGCCCGGTCAGGAGGCGGGGTGATCGACTATCGGCTGCGCGTGAGCCCGCGGGCCCGGCGGCTGTCGCTCCGGGTGACGCTCCGCGGCGAGCTGGAGGTGGTGGTCCCGCGACGCTACAACCTGGCGCGGATCCCGGCCGTCCTCGAGCGCGAGCAGGCGTGGATCCGGGCGGCGCTGGCGCGGGCGGAGCGCAGGCGGCAGGCCCTGCCGCCGCCTCCCGCCTGGCAGATCCCCGCGCAGATCCACCTCCCGGCGGTGGGCGCCACCTGGGACGTGGCGGTCCGCGACACCGGCGGCGCGTCGGTGCGGGTGGGCCAGGTCGGCCCCCACCGGCTGCAGCTGGCCGGACGGGTGGCGGACGAGCCGGCCTGCCGGCAGGCGCTCGGCCGCTGGCTGGTCCGCCAGAGCCGGCTGCACCTGGTACCGCGGCTGGAATCGCTGGGCCGGACGCTGGGATTCCCGTGCACGCGCACGGCGGTCCGCCTGCAGCGCACGCGCTGGGGCAGCTGCTCCAGCCGGGGCCTCATCTCGCTGAATGCGCGGCTCCTGCTCCTGCCCGCCCACCTGGTGGAGTACGTGCTGGTGCACGAGCTCTGCCACACGCGCGAGCTGAGCCACTCGCGGAAGTTCTGGCGGCTGGTGGAGCAGCATTGCCCGGACCACCGGCAGCGCCGCGCCGAGCTGCGGGCCGCCGGTCGCGCCCTGCCCGCCTGGGCCGCGGACCCGCGGGATCAGGCGTACGCGTGAGACACCGGGAAGGCAGCGGGCGCCGGGGCACTCCAACGCCGCAGGTTGGCCTTTGCGAGCCGTCTGCTCAGGCGGCTTCCAGCTCCACGATGACGCTGGTGAGCAGCGGGCGGGATTCGCGGGGCGCCGAGAACCAGAGGCCCGAGCGTCGCGCGGTCACCTGCAGGTCCGAGACGCGGAGCCAGCGCCAGCGCTTGGGCGAGGCGAAGTCCGCGCCCGGGTCGGGCTCGGCGATGATGACGAAGGCCAGGACGTAGTCGCCGCCCGGACCGGCAGCCAGCACGTGCGGGCAGAAGACGATCTGGCGC
>JBHGAX010000480.1:0-2449 GCA_041946635.1 Methylomirabilales bacterium (SeqCode) | reverse complement strand
TCCGAACGAAAGGACCATCCATGAAGACCATCAACGTCGGCATCCTGGGAGTCGGCACGGTGGGATCGGGCGTGGTGAAGCTCCTCACCGAGCACGCGGCGCTGCTGGACAGGCGGGTGGGCGGCGCGCTCCGCATCCGGAAGGTCGCGGAGCCGGGCACACCCCGGATCCCGGTGGACCCGAAGCTGCTGACCAAGGACGCCATGGAGGTGATCAACGACCCCCAGGTGGACATCGTGGTGGAGCTGATCGGCGGGACCACGGTCGCGAGGACCATGTGCCTGGAGGCCGTGAACAAGGGCAAGCACCTGGTCACGGCCAACAAGGCGCTCCTGGCGGAGCACGGCCTGGAGATCTACCAGGCCGCCGCCGCCAAGCGGGTGGACCTGGGCTTCGAGGCGAGCGTCTGCGGGGCGATTCCCATCATCCGGTCCGTGCGCGAGGGCCTGGTGGCCAACTCCATCCAGTCCATCATGGGCATCGTGAACGGCACCACGAACTACATCCTCACCAAGATGAGCGAGACCGGGCGGGCGTTCGCCGACGTCCTGGCCGAGGCCCAGGCCAAGGGCTACGCGGAGGCGAATCCCACGCTGGACGTGGACGGGTTCGACGCCGCCCACAAGCTGCAGATCCTCGCGTCGCTGGCCTACGGGGGCTACATCCGGTACAGCGACATCTTCATCGAGGGCATCCGCAAGGTCGAGCCCGTGGACATCGCCTTCGCCCGCGAGCTGGGCTGCCGGATCAAGCTGCTGGCCATTGCGAAGGACGACCAGGGCGAGCTGGAGGTCCGGGTGCACCCGACCATGATCCCCGAGACGCACCTCCTCGCCTCGGTGGGCGGGGTATACAACGCGGTCCACATCCGCGGCGATTCGGCCGGCTCGCTCATGTTCTCGGGCCGGGGGGCCGGGCAGATGCCTACGGCCTCCTCGGTCGTGGCCGACATCGTGGAGATCGCGCACAACATCATCTTCCACCGGCCCTCCCGCGCGTCGCTCCTGCCGACGGCCGCCATCGGCGGCGAGGCGGTGATCAAGCCCATGGAGCGCATCCGCAGCCGCTACTACCTGCGGGTCATGGCGGTGGACAAGCCGGGCGTCCTGTCCGCGGTCTCGGGCGTGCTGGGCGAGAACCAGATCAGCATCGCCTCCATGCTGCAGAAGGGCCGCGCCGAGCAGGCGGCGGTGCCCATCGTCATGCTGACCCACGAGGCCCTGGAAGGCGACATGCGCCGCGCGCTGAAGAGCATCGACCAGCTGGAGGTCGTGGCCGCCGAGACGGTGTGCATCCGGGTTGAAGGAGTGGAGGACTAGCGGCAACGTAAAGCGCAAAACGCAAAACGTAACGGGCAAGAGCAGAGGGGTCCCGTTCCTTACGTTTCACGTTTCACGTCTCACGCAGCACCTGGGAGTGCCCATGCCCTGGCGGGGTCTCATCAACCAGTACCGCGAATGGCTGCCGGTGACGCCGGCGACGCCGGTGATCACGCTGAACGAGGGGAACACGCCGCTCATCCCCGCGGAGCGGCTGGCCGCGCGGCTGGGCCTCGCCTGTCCGGTGTACCTGAAGTTCGAGGGCGCGAACCCCACCGGCTCCTTCAAGGACCGGGGGATGACCCTCGCCATCAGCAAGGCGGTGGAGCGGGGGGCGAAGGCCGTCATCTGCGCCTCCACCGGGAACACCTCGGCGTCCGCCGCGGCCTACGCCGCCCGGGCCGGGCTGCGTGCCTTCGTCCTGATCCCCGAGGGCAAGATCGCGCTGGGCAAGCTGGCCCAGGCCATGTTCCACGGCGCGCGGGTGCTGCAGATCCGGGGCAACTTCGACGACGCGCTGAAGATGGTGCGGGAGGTCTCGGAGCGCTACCCGGTGGTGCTGGTGAACTCGGTGAACCCCGACCGGCTCGAGGGGCAGAAGACGGCGGCCTTCGAGATCTGCGACCAGCTCGGCGAGGCCCCGGCCTTCCAGTTCATGCCGGTGGGCAACGCGGGCAACATCACCGCGTACTGGCGGGGCTACCGCGAGTACCGGAAGCTGGGCAAGAGCGGGAGGCTGCCGCGCATGATCGGCTGGCAGGCGGAGGGGGCGGCGCCCATCGTCCGCGGCCACGTGGTGGAGCGGCCCGAGACCATCGCCTCGGCCATCCGCATCGGGAACCCGGCGAGCTGGCAGGGAGCCGTGGAGGCCGCGCGCGACTCGCAGGGACACATCGACATGGTCTCCGACGAGGAGATCCTGGACGCGTACGGCCTGCTGGCGCAGGTCGAGGGCGTCTTCTGCGAGCCGGCCTCGGCCGCGTCCGTGGCCGGCCTGGCGAAGTGGGCCAGGACCCGCGCGTTCGGCTCCGATGAGCCGGTGGTGTGCATCCTCACCGGCAACGGCCTGAAGGACCCCGATACCGCCGTCCGCCGCTCGGAGAAGCCGGCGAGCGTCGAGGCCGACATGC
>JBHGAX010000048.1:0-16072 GCA_041946635.1 Methylomirabilales bacterium (SeqCode) | reverse complement strand
CGTAACACGTAATAAGAACTCACAGCAGCGTGTCCCGAAGGTCGCGCGTTACGTGTTACGTGTTGCTTTTCACTCGAGCCTCGAACCGCAGAACCGGTAACCGCCGCATGCCATGCGCCTCAGCCTGAGCCTCAAGTACATCCTCTCCACCACGGCCATCCTGCTCGTGGTGATGGGCGTGACGCTGGGGATCGTCGCGCGGCGGCACGAGCAGCTCGTGCTGGCCCAGATCGAGATGCAGGCCAAGGGTCTCTTCAAGCAGATCGTGATCACGCGCCGGTGGGTCGCGGATCACGGGGGCATCTTCGTGGAGAAGCTGCCCTGGGTGGAGCCGAATCCCTACCTGCCCGACTCCATGATCACGGACGTCACCGGCAAGCGCTACGTCAAGGAGAACCCGGCGCTGGTGACCCGCAAGCTGTCGCTGTATGCCGAGCGGGAGGGGATGTACTACTTCCACATCACCAGCCTGAAGCTGGTGAACCCGGGGAACGCGCCCGACGAGTTCGAGGCGGCGGCGCTGCGGGACTTCGAGGCGGGGCGGCGGGCCGAGACGACCGCCATCGAGAAGCGGAACGGCTCCTCCCGCTTCCGCTACATCGCGCCGCTCTACGTGGAGGAGTCGTGCCTGTCCTGCCACGCGGAGCAGGGGTACCGGGTGGGGCAGGTCCGGGGCGCCATCAGCGTCTCGCTGCCCATGGACTACGCGGCCGCCATGATCAGCAGCGACCGCAGGTACATGCTGGCCGGCGCCGCGGGCACGGCCCTGGTGGTGATGCTGGCGCTGTTCGCCGTCACGCGGCAGACGGTGATCAAGCCCGTGGCGCGGATGCGCCGCCTCATGCACAAGTTCTCCAGGGACGGCGACCCCGCGGTGCCGCTGCTCCGCACGGGGGACGAGCTGGAGGACCTGAGCGCCTCCTTCCGGGACATGGCGCGCGCCATCGACGAGTACCACTCGTCCCTGCAGGACAAGATCGGCGCCGCCACCCGCGAGCTGACGGAGAAGAACGAGGCGCTCCAGCGCTTGAACCGCGCCCACTCCGACTTCATCGCCAAGATCTCGCACGAGCTGCGCACGCCCCTCACCTCCATCAAGGGGGCCATGGACTACCTGGCGGCCCGGCTGGCCATGCCGGGCCGGGAGGAGCACCGGGATCTGACGGTGTTCCTGGACATGGTGAAGCACAACGCCGACCGGCTCATCCGGCTGGTGAGCAACGTGCTGGACTACGAGCGGATCGGCCTGGGCCAGTTCGAGATGCGCTTCGCGGCGGTCAACCTCCGGGAGACCTTCGCGGAGGTGGTCGCCGGCTTCCGGCCGCTCTCGGAGAAGCAGGGGGTGCAGGTCAGCCTGACGGCCGAGGAGGTCCGGGCGCAGGTGGACGAGGACCGGATCAAGCAGGTGCTGACCAACCTGCTGTCCAACGCCCTGCACTTCAGCCCGGCGGGCAGCGTCATCGCCGTGACGCTGCGCGCGACGGATGCGGGCGTGGAGGCCGCGGTGCAGGACCAGGGCTGCGGCGTCCCGGACGGGGAGCGGGAGCGGATCTTCGAGCAGTTCTACACGCGGGGGGTCAAGGACGGCACCGGGCTCGGGCTGGCCATCTGCCGCGGCATCGTCGAGGCGCACGGCGGCGAGATCGGCGTGGAGAGCGGCGGCGCGGGCGGCAGCCGGTTCTGGTTCCGGCTCCCCCTGCCGGCGCCGGGGGAGCGGGCGGATGCAGCGGCCACTGCTGATCGTGGATGACGATCCCGACATCCGGCAGGTGCTGAAGGCGAACCTGGAGCTGCACGGCTTCGCCACCCTGACGGCGGCGAGCTGCGCCGAGGCGCGGCAGCTCCTGGACCGGCAGCTCCCCGCGCTGGTGGTCCTCGACCTCATGCTGCCCGACGGAGATGGGATGGAGATCTGCCGCGCGCTCAAGAAGGAGCCGCCGCGGATCCCGGTCATCATGCTCACCGCCCGGGACCGGCTCTCGGACAAGGTCACCGGCCTGGACAGCGGGGCCGACGACTACGTGGTGAAGCCCTTCGAGACCCTGGAGCTGGTGGCGCGCATCAAGGCGTGCCTGCGCCGCGCCGCGCCGGCGGAGGACGCCCTCACCGTCGGCGCCTTGCACCTCGACCCGCGCAGCCGGCGCGTCAGCGTGCGCGGGAGCGAGATCGAGCTCACGCCCAAGGAGTACGACCTCCTGCACCTGCTGGTCACGGCCCGACCGGAGCCCGTGAGCCGCGCCGTCATCCGCAAGACCCTCTGGCAGGACGAGCAGCCCTACGCCTGGAGCCGCGTGATCGACGTCCACATCCAGCACCTGCGCCAGAAGATCGAGACGAATCCCTCCGAGCCCGAGTACATCCTCACCGTGGTCGGCGTCGGGTACCGGTTCCGCACGTAGGACCGCCTCACACAGAGGCACAGAGACACAGAGAACCGAAAACCGGAATCCTATCTCTCCTCAGCCTGTAAGACCGCGGCCCGTTCTTCGCCTTCGTGCCGTGTGAGACCGTTCTGGTCCTCATGCAGATTCCAAACCAAACCAATCCTCTCCGCTACGCTTTTACCGCCGCTTAACACACTTTAACAGCACGTTTACACCTACCTGTCCTATAGATGACGCGGTACGCGCTTCTCTGTCGGACGCCGGCACCCCGGGGCAACCCAAGGAGGCACCATGCGGGCCGGATTCACGATCGCCACCCTTCCCGCCCTGCTGCTCACGGCGGCCCTCGGCGCCGCCGCCGGGCTGGGAGGCTTTGCCTTCGTCCACGGGCGGGGCACCTCCTACCTGACGGACGAGCCGCGGGCCTGCGCGAACTGCCACGTGATGCAGTCGCACTACGACGCCTGGCTGAAGTCCTCGCACCACGCCGTGGCGACCTGCAACGACTGCCACACGCCGGCCGGGCCCATCGAGAAGGCCGTCGTCAAGGCGACGAACGGCGCCCGGCACTCGTTGGCCTTCACGGCCGGGACCTTCCCCGACTCGCTGCAGGCGCGCCCGCAGGACCACGCGGTGCTGGAGGCGCAGTGCCGCCGGTGTCACGGCGACGCCCTGCTCGCGATGCCCCATGGCGGCGCGGGCGTCTCCTGCGTCCGCTGCCACAATTCGGTCGGCCACCTGCTCTGACGCCCTGGAGGAGAGCCATCATGACGACCGCGAGTTCCACCTCCCGCCGGTTCCTGTTCGTCGCCGTCTTCGTGGCCGCCGTCCTCGGCGCGGTGGCCGGCGGCGTCCTGATCGTGAGCATCACCACGCGGCAGCAGGAAGCCCGGAACCCCACCGTGCGGACGGTCGAGCTGACCGACGCCACCGTGGACCCCGCCGTCTGGGGCAAGAACTTCCCCTTCGAGTACGCGGGCTACAAGAAGACCGTGGACATGGTGCGCACCAAGTTCGGCGGCAGCGAGGCCCTGCCCCGCAAGCCGTCGGACACCGATCCCCGCACGGCGGTGGCGACCTCGAAGATCGAGGAGGACCCGCGGCTCAAGACCATGTGGGCCGGCTACGCCTTCGCCGCGGACTTCCGCGAGGACCGCGGCCACGCCTACATGCTGGACGACCAGACCTACACCGACCGGCAGAAGGTGGTGAAGCAGCCGGGCACCTGCATGCAGTGCCACGCCTCGGCCTACGCGGCCATGATGAAGGCGGGCGAGGGGGACCTGATCAAGGGCTTCGAGAAGCTGAACCAGATGCCCTACATGGAGGCCCGGAAGCTGGTGGAGCACCCGGTGACCTGTCTGGACTGCCACGACCCGAAGACCATGGAGCTGCGCATCACCCGCCCGGGCTTCCTGGAGGGCATCCAGGCGCTGAAGGCGGCGCAGGGCGTGGCCAACTACGACGTGAGCCAGGCCAACCGGCAGGAGATGCGCACCTACGTCTGCGCGCAGTGCCACGTGGAGTACTACTTCAAGGGGGCCGAGAAGCGGCTGGTGTTCCCCTGGAGCAAGGGCCTGAAGGTGGACGACATGATGGCCCTCTACGACGACGCCGGCTTCAAGGACTGGGTGCACAAGGACACGGGGGCGGGCATGCTGAAGGCCCAGCACCCGGAGTTCGAGATGTGGAGCCAGGGCATCCACGCGCGCTCGGGCGTGGCCTGCGCCGACTGCCACATGCCCTACACGCGCACCGGCGGCGTGAAGGTCTCCGACCACCACGTGCGCAGCCCGCTCCTGAACCTCAACCGCGCCTGCCAGAGCTGCCACAAGGTGGCGGAGGCCGAGCTGAAGGCCCGCGTGGAGGCCATCCAGGAGAAGACCTTCGCCCTGCGGAACCAGGCGATGGACTCGCTCATGGCCCTCATCGCCGACCTGAAGGCGGCGAAGGAGGCGGGCAAGCCGGACGCGGAGCTGGCGGCGGCCCGCTACCTGCAGCGGCGCGCGACCTTCTACCTGGACTTCGCCGAGGCCGAGAACTCCGTGGGCTTCCACGCGCCGCAGGAGGCGGCCCGCATCCTGGCGGAGTCCGTCAACTTCTCCCGGCAGGGCCAGATCGCCCTGCGGGATGCGAAGTTCAAGCCGACCGTGAAGCTGGTGGCCATCGACACCACGCCCCCGGCCCCGGCGCCCGCCGCGCCGGGGAAGGCGAAGTAAGCCGCCGCAACGCCGCAGGGCACGGCGGGCCCGGGAGCCCTCCCGGATCGGCCCTCCGTGCCCTGCGGGGCGGCGAGCCGGCCGCCGCGCCCGCCCCGCCGTAGAAACCAGTGGAACCTGCCCGGACGACGCAGTACACTGCGCCCGCGCTCGGCACGCCCCTGCGTGGAGCGCGGGCCTGCCCGGAGTCCTGGACGGAGTCACGGCCATGCCGTTCCTGCTCGTTTCCGACGAGTGGCGGAGGAGCTTCCCCGGCGCCTGCGCCGGCGTCCTGGTCCTCGCCGGCGTCGCGAACCCGGCGAGCCATTCCGCCCTGGAGAAGGCGCGGCAGGAGCTGCAGCGGGAGTTCCAGGCGCGGTTCGCGGGCGCGGACCGCGCGCAGCTCGCGGCCCTGCCCAGGCTGCAGGCGTACGCCGCGTACTTCAAGCGGTACGACAAGACGTATCACGTGGCGCTCCAGCTGGAAACGGTGGCGCTGAAGGGCCGGCCGCTCCCGCGCGCCGGCGCGCTGGTCGAGGCCATGTTCATCGCCGAGCTCCGGAACCAGCTCCTCACGGCGGGCCACGACCTGGCCGCCATCCAGCCGCCGCTCCGCCTGGACGTCACCCGCGGCACGGAGCGCTACACGATGCTCAACGGGCGGGACCAGGGCGCCAAGGCGGGGGACATGTGCATGGCGGACCGGCAGGGCATCGTCTCCACCGTGCTCTACGGGCCCGACGCCCGCACGCGCATCGCCCCCGGCACCCGGGACGTGCTGTATGCCGTGTACGCCCCCGCGGGGGTGGGGGAGGAGGCGGTGCGGCGGCACCTCGCGGAGATCCGCGACCTGGTGCTCCGCGTCTCGCCGGACGGCGCGGCCCGCAGCCTGGAGGTGCAGACGGGCGGGGCGGCGACGGCCTGATGGGGCCGCGAACGCCTTCCCCCGCGCACCAGAGCAGCATCCTGGCCCTCTCCGAGGTCCCCTTCGCCATCCTGATGGGCATGGCGACGCTGCGGAATACCCCTCGACCCTGGCCTGGGTCGGCGCGCCGAGCATCCTCCTGGCGGGAGGCGCGGCGGCGCCGGCGCCCGCCGCGCGCCGAGAGGCCGCCGGCGGGCCGGTGGCGGAGACGGCCGTCCCCGGAACCCCAACGACTCGGAGGAGATGAGGCAATGCCGGACTTCATCGAACGGAAGGATGGGAAGCCGCACGTCATCTATCCGCGGACCAGCGCGGCCGACCTGCGGGCCGGCGTGACGGTGCTCACCCGGGGCGCGGGCGTGCGGGTGACGGACGATACCGGGAAGGAGTACCTGGACTTCGTCTCCGGCTGGACGCGGCCGGTGCACGTCGGGTACGGGCGGGCCGAGATCGCGCGGGCCATCCACGAGCAGGTCATGCAGCTCCACTACTTCACGCCCATGCAGTACGGCAACCCCAGGGCCATCGAGCTGGCGGCCGTCCTGGCGGACCTCACGCCCCCCGGCATCACCCAGTTCCTGTTCGTCTCCAGCGGCTCGGAGGCGCTGGAGTCGGCGCTGAAGCTGGCGCGCCACTACCATCACTACCGGGGCGAGCGCTGGCGCTTCAAGGTGATCTCGCGCCGCGGGGCGTTCCACGGCGTGACGGGCGGCGCCCTGCGCGTGCTGGGGAGCGTCCTCCCCACCCGCCACATGATGGAGCCGCTGCCGCCCGGCACCATCTTCGCCGAGTCGCCCTACTGCTACCGCTGCCCGCTCCACCTGACCTACCCGGCGTGCGACCTGGCCTGCGCGAAGGACGTGGAGCGGCTCATCCAGTTCGAGGACCCCTCGCAGATCATGGCCTTCGTGGGGGAGTCCATCCAGCAGGGCTTCGGGGCCTGCGCGCCGCCCCCCGAGTACTGGCCCCAGGTGCAGGAGATCTGCCGGCGCCACGGCATCCTGCTGGTGGTGGACGAGGTGATCTGCGGCTTCGGGCGGACCGGGAAGTGGTTCGGCATCCAGCACTTCGACGCGCAGCCCGACCTGCTGCTCATGGCCAAGGGCATCTCCAGCGGCTACATGCCCATGGGGGCCGTGGGGGCCACCGAGGCCGTGGTGGAGAAGGTGGACTACTTCGCGAACCTGCAGACCTACATGAACCACCCCGTGGCCTGCGCGGCGTCGCTCGCGAACATCGAGATCCTGAAGCGCGAGCAGCTCGTTGAACACGCCCGGGCCATGGGCGAGTACCTGCTCCAGGCGCTGCGATCCCTGGCGGGCCACGCGGTCGTCGGCGAGGCGCGGGGGACCGGGCTCTGGGCGGCCCTGGACCTCACGACCGACCGGGCCACGCGCGCCCCCTTCCCGGCCGAGCGGCTGGAGCGGATGGTCCAGCGCGCCAAGGCGCGGGGGCTCATCATCAAGCACATGAACTGCGCGCTGGAGTTCGCGCCCGCGCTGGTCATCACCCGGGCCGACATCGACCACGCCGTCCGCATCGTGGACGAGTGCCTGGCGGAGGACGCGCGGGCGCACTGACAGGCGGCTGAAAACGGCCCGCCCGCGGCGTTGCCGCGCCCGCGCGGCGCTGCGGCGTACCGCTGCTACGCCTGGACCCACCTTCGGTGGGGACCCCGCCTGCGGCGCGGCGCCTTGCCGTTCGACGGGCTCACGGCCCTGAGCGAAGTCGAAGGGCATCCGGGCCGTTTTGAGCCGCCTGGGGCCGAGCCTTTTTCGGGAACGGGTCCGCCCCCGGCAAACCGCGGAGGAGATGATGGCGCTTCGGCTGCTGCCCTACGAGTTTGGCTTCTTCGATCTGTTCGAGAAGCAGGTGGACCTGGCCATCGAGGGGGCCCGGCTCCTGGCGGCGTTCCTGGACGACCTGGACTCCCCCGGGCCGAAGGCCCGGCGGATCAAGGAGGTCGAGCACGAGGCCGACGTGGTCACCCACCAGGCCATCGAGCTGCTCCACAAGACGTTCGTCACGCCCTTCGACCGCGACGAGATCCACCGCCTGATGAGCCAGCTGGACGACGTGATCGACGCCATGGAGGCGTCCTCCGAGCGGATCTGGCTGTACGAGATCGCGGTGGCCACCCCCGAGGCCCGCACCCTGGCCAAGAACCTGATCGAGGCGACGCTGCAGCTCAAGGTCGCCGTGCACGGCCTGCGGCACGTCAAGCGGGAGCGCGGCCGCATCCTGGCCGCCTGCGTGGAGGTGAACCGCCTGGAGAACGCCAACGACGAAACCCTCCGCGAGGGCCTGGCGAAGCTCTTCAAGGGCGAGCGGGACGCCGTCGTGATCCTGAAGTGGAAGGAAATATACGAGATCCTCGAGCAGGCGACGGACCGGTGCGAGGACGTCGCCAACGTCCTCGAGGGCGTGGTGCTGGAGAACGAATAGCGGCATCCTGCCTGCGACACCCCGCCGCCTGCGCCGGGCTTGTTCGGGAGTCAAGTCATTGGCTCCTGCGGCTCCGGATCGGCTTGAATTCGCTCCCTGCCCCGGGTAAAAAGTTTCGGCTTCAGCCGAAACCTGCCCGGCCGACCGCCGCTCATCCGGGGTCCGGTCCGGGTCCTCGTGTGCAAAGCTTCACAAATCCGGACGCCACACGGTGGCAGGGAGACAGGCCATGCAGGCAGATCTCGAGCGCGTCTTCAATCCCCGGTCGATTGCCGTCATCGGCGCCTCGCGCCGGGAGGGCACGATCGGCAACCAGGTGACCAAGGGCCTCACCGAATGCGGCTTCGCCGGGCCGGTCTACCCCATCAATCCAGGCGCGACGGAGATCTGCGGCCTCAAGGCGTATGCCTCCATCATGGACGTCCCCGGCCCCGTGGACGCCGCCGTCTACTGCGTGCCGGCCGACAAGGTGCTGGAGGTGGCGCGGGAGTGCGCGAAGGTCGCGGTGGCCGGCCACATCGTGATCAGCAGCGGGTTCGGCGAGGTCGGCAAGAAAGCGGAGGAGGAGGAGCTGGTCCGGATCGTGCGCGAGTCCGGCGGGCGGGTCTTCGGGCCGAACATCATCGGCGTGGTGAGCAACACCACCAAGGCCAACGCGAGCTTCTGCCCCTGCCTGCCCTTCCCCGGGCAGACCGCGCTCGTCTCCCAGTCGGGGGCGCTCATCCTGGCCCTGGACACGGTGACGTACGTGCGGCGGTTCGGGCTCTCGGCCATGATCTCGCTGGGGAACATGGCGGACATCGACTTCGCGGACTGCATCCAGTTCTACGCGCAGGACCCGAACACCAAGTGCATCTCGCTCTACATCGAGGGCGTGAAGAACGGGAACAGGTTCCTGGAGGCGGGCCGGGCGGCGCGCAAGCCCATCATCGGGCTGAAGGCCGGCGTCTCGGCCCACGGCGCCGCGGCGGCCGCCTCGCACACCGGCTCGCTGGCCGGGGCGGCCAAGGTGTACGAGGGGGCCTTCAAGCAGGCCCACGTGGTCTGGGCCAAGAACCTGGACGACCTGCTGAACAAGAGCCAGGCGCTGGCCATGCAGCCGCCGCTCCGCGGCGACAACATCGTGCTCATCACCAACGGCGGCGGCATCGGGGTGCTGGGGACCGACGCGGCCGAGGCGAACGGGGTGCCGCTGAAGACCTGCCCGCCCGACCTGCAGGCGGAGTTCCGGAAGTTCATGCCGGACTACGGCAGCCCGAAGAACCCCGTGGACATCACCGGCGGCAGCGGGGTCGCGGGCTACGAGGGGGCCCTGCGCACCGCGCTGGCGTCGCCCTGGGTGAACGGCGTCTGCATCCTGTACTGCGAGACGGCGGTGACCAAGCCGCTGGAGATCGCGGACGCCGTCATCAAGATCGTGAAGGAGTCCCGGATCCGCTACAAGCCGGTGGTCGCCTGCTTCGTGGGCGGCGAGAAGAGCACCGAGGCCGCCGTGCGGTTCGGCGAGAACAGCATCCCCTGCTACGACTGCCCGAGCAAGGCCCTGGCGGCGTTCGCGGCGCTCCGCGAGCACGCCAAGTTCGAGGAAGAGGGCTGCGTGCCGGACTACACCCCCTGGCCGGATGTCAGCCAGGCGAAGGCCCGCGAGGTGCTCGCCCGCGCGCGGGCCGCCGGCCGCACGGCGCTCACCGAGCCCGAAGCCAAGGAGGTCTTCGCGGCCTACCGGCTGCCCGTCATGGCCTCCACCCTGGCCAGGAGCGAGGCCGAGGCGGTGACGGCGGCGCAGACGATCGGCTTCCCGGTGGTCCTGAAGATCGTCTCGCCCGACATCCTGCACAAGAGCGACGCCGGCGGCGTGCGGGTGAACATCCGGACCGTGGAGGGCGTGCGCGAGGCCTACCGCGCCATCCTGGCGAACGCCAAGCAGTACAAGGCGGACGCCGACATCCACGGCATCCTGGTCTACGAGATGGCGCCCCAGGGCATGGAGGTGATCTGCGGCTCGACCTGCGACCCGCAGTTCGGCCCCACGGTGATGTTCGGCCTGGGCGGCATCTTCGTGGAGGTGCTGAAGGACGTGACCTTCCGCGTGGCGCCCATCTCCCCGCGCTGCGGCGGGATCATGATCTCCGAGATCCGCTGCCACCCGATGCTCGAGGGGGTGCGCGGGGACAAGCGGCGGGACCAGGAGGCGGTGGCCGAGGTCCTCAGCCGCCTGAGCCAGCTGGTCACCGAGCTGGAGGACGAGATCGCGGAGACCGACGCCAACCCCGTCCTGGTGTACGAGGAGGGCAAGGGCTGCCGGGTGGTGGACGCCCGGATCATCCTCAAGAAGCGGTAGGCTCATCGAGCGGTCCCATCATCCCGTCCACGTGCGCGGCCCCCCGGCCTCCGGGGGGCCGTCCTATCTCGGCCGGGCCCGGCCGGCCGCGTGAAATCCCTTGACGCGCAGGGGCGCGAACGATAGCGTCTGCGCGGCGCGAGCGCTGCCGGTGCCGAGGGAGGGCCTATGGACAGCGACGGGAAGGTCATGGTGGTGGATGACGAGCGATTCTTCCTCACCATCCTCGGGGACTTCGTCGCCGAGCGGCTGAAGATGCGGCCGGTCCTGGTGCAGGACGGCGAGGCCGCCCTGTCGATCGTGGAGAACGAGCCGCTGGAGCTGGTCCTCCTCGACATCATCATGCCGGGCATGGACGGCATCGAGGTCCTGCGCCGGATGAAGACCCGCCGCCCCTCACTCCCCGTCATCATGGTGACCGCCACCTCGGCCATCGAGCACGCCATCTCCGCGCTGCGGGAGGGCGCGGACGACTTCGTCCGCAAGCCGGTGGACCTCGACGACCTGGCCCGCAGCATCCAGCACGTGCTGCAGAAGGGCGAGGTGGCGAAGCTGCCCGCCCCGCGGGACATCGCGCACGAGCGGCGCCGCGACGCGCGCGCCAGGCTGCGCACCCACTCCCCGGCCCACCTGCACCTCATGGAGGTCGCCCTGGTGGACCTCAGCCTGTCCGGAGCCCTGGTCGAGCACACGGACCCCGTGCGCCCCGGGGAGATCTACCGGCTGGCCTTCACCGTGGACGGACAGGGCGTGCAGGTCCTGGCGCGGGCCGTGCGCGCCTTCGCGAGCCACCGCGTCACCGTGGCGGGCGGCGAGCGGAAGGTCGTGTACCGGACCGGCATGGAGTTCGTGGGGGTGGAGCGCGGCGCCTCCGAGCTCATCGCCCAGTACGTGAACAAGCTGCTGTAGGAACAACAAGATCTCCTGGGAGCCGTAGGGATCGAGAAATCAAGAAGAAAGGCCGCGTAGCGAGGAGTTACGCGGCCTTTCTTCTGGGCGCGGCGGACAACGTGGCCCCACCCCCGGATAGTCCTCTCGATGCCCGGCGGTCTTGCGCTAGGGGGTCAGGTCTTCAGATCAGTCGTTGCCCCGCCCGTGATGTCGCCGCGCGGAGCGCCGGGGAGGGGAAGGGAGTCAGGTCGCGCTCGGCTCCCGGGGTGCGTCGGCATGGCGGGGGAAGGTCAGGGTGAAGGTCGTCCCCTCCGTGCTCTCGATCTCCACCGCGGCATTCAGGCGGCGCGCCAGGATGTGGACGATGCGCAGGCCCAGGCTCTTCGCGTGCTCGATATCCAGGTCCTTGGGGAGCCCGATCCCGGTGTCGCGGACCCGAAGCTGTGCCGCGTCACCCTCGACACGGAGCGTCACATCGACTCGCGCGAGGATCCCGGGAGCCACGAAGGCGTGCTTCATGGCGTTGGTGAGCAGCTCGGTGAGGATGAGGCCGACGTGGATGGCGCGGTCCACATCGAGGGCGAGATCTTCCGTGGGCGCGTCCAGCGTGATCGGGACGGCCGTGTAGAGGTCCTCGAAGCCGCCGACGAGCCGCCCCAGGTAGGTGGGCAGATGCACCTGCCCGCTCTCCATGGACTGGTAGAGCTGCTCGTGGAGCCGGGCAATGGCGTAGATCCGCCCGTAGGTCTCCCGCAGGAGCCCTTCCTTGTCGGCGTCTGCCGTCCCCTCCATCTGCAAGTACAGGAGGTCGCAGAGCATCTGGAGGTTGTTCTTGACCCGGTGGTTGACTTCCCGGAGGAGCGCCTCCTTGTCCGCGAGGGACTGCCGGAGGGCCGCCTCGGCAGCCTTCCGGTCGGTGATGTCGGTGAAGGTCACCGCGAAGCGACGCCCACCCACGGGATAGGCGTACCCTTCGTACCAGCGGCCGAGCGCCGCGGCCGGCGCCTGGAACCGCTCCCCGCGACCCGTCTGCACGATGGCCCCGTACCGGGCGATCCAGGCGGGCTCGATGTCGGGGAGGACCTCCTTCACGGTGCGGCCCACGACGTCCGCCGCCTTCAGGCCGGTGAGCCGGCTGAAGGCCGGGTTCACCTCCAGGAACCGGTAATCGAGCGGCGCGCCCGCGAGGTCGAAGAGCATCTCGTGGAGCGCGAAGCCCTCCTCCATGCTGGTGAACAGGTCATGGTAGCGCGCCTGGCTCTCCCGGCGGGCGGCCTCGGCTTGGACGCGGTCGCTGATGTCCAGGATGGCGCTCACGATGACCGGCTCCTGGCCCACGGGCAGGATGTGGGCGGAGACCAGCACGGTCAGTGGCGCACCCGACTTGCGGCGGAGCGTCGCCTCGAAGTCCCGGACCCGGCCGGTGGCCGTGAGCGCGGCGAGAAACTGGGCGCGGGCCTCGGGGCGGCCCCAGGCTGCCACCTCGTGCACCGTCCGACCAAGGAGGTCCTCGCGCCGGTAGCCGCCCATCTCCAGCAGGGCCTCGTTCACGTCGAGGAACCGCCCCTCCGTGAGCGTCGTGACGGCGATCCCCACCGGCACGCCGTGGAAGAGACGCTCGTACTTCTCCTCCGAGGCGCGGAGCGCCGCCTGGAGTTCCTTCCGCGCCTGGCTCTGGATGACGTCCCAGCGCCCGCTCCGCTTGATCAACGCGAACTCGTGATTCTTGATGACGTCGAGGATCTCCGTGGCCCCGCACCGCCCGAGCGCATACGTGCAGAGGGCCAGCATGGCGTAGCGGCCCAGCATCCGGTCCACCGCCGCCTCGTAGTCCATGAAGCTCTGCCAGGCCGCCGCCCCTTCCAGCCAGAAGGTGTTTCCTGTCAGCCGCAGCCCGGCAAGCCCCCGGGCCAGCGCTTGATTCAAGCGGTCCCGCCAACCCTCCAAGACGCACCCGGCGTCGAACTGCCCGTCCCTGAGATACCAGGCCGTGTACGGGAGGATTTCGAGCTGCCCGCCATCCAGGTACCGATCCACGCTGGGCAGGACGCCGCGGAGGACCGCCCGGGCCTCCCCGGCGGTAAGCGGTTCGGAGGTGACCCACATGCAGTGCTCGTGGGCTTCGAGCCCGGCCTTGAAATACGGGCCGAGGACGTCCGCCAGGTCCTGCTTGGTCTCGTAGAACTGGCAGAAGTGGGTGCCCCACGGCACGGCCCCGATGGCCGCAATCCCCGACGGTCGGCTGCTCACCGCTCCCTCCGTGCTGGCTGCCACACCGGGAATTCCCTGGGCAAGGCGAGGAGGAAGCCTAGCGCGGACCCGACCGGGAAGCAAGCATCAGCCGGGGAAGGGGCGGAGGGGTGGACGCGGCGGTCTCGGCCGTGATCGCGCTGCTCTCCATACCGATGCTCGCCCTCGCCATGGTGGTGGCCGCCTTCCAGCCGCTCACGCCGGTCCGGCTGGTCCTCGTGCTCTCGACTGCTCTCGTGGACCGCTGCATGCGGCACAGGTGCACTTCACCGAGGCGCCGTGCCTCGGGATCTTCCCTGGCCTGGCCATCCTCCTGGCCGTGGCGAGCAGGGGCGAGGGGCTGCGCGAGGCGCTCGACCCCCGCCTGCGGTGACGCCGCACACGCGGAGCCGGGCGGCTTAGGGTGCTAG
Organism: Methylomirabilales bacterium (SeqCode); assembly: GCA_041946635.1. GTDB lineage: Bacteria > Methylomirabilota > Methylomirabilia > Methylomirabilales > 2-02-FULL-66-22 > 2-02-FULL-66-22. The sequence continues at coordinate 2,228 of JBHGAX010000048.1, read as the reverse complement.
AATTTCCCCCCGGGCCCCATCCCCGGAGACGGGAGCCTCGTCCATGCGCAAGCCGCTGGTGGCCGCCCTCGCGCTCCTGGGTGTCCTCGTCCTCATCGCGTTCGCCGTGCTCCTGATCAACCAGACCGCCCAGGTGGTGGCCCTGGCGGACCGCGTGCACCCCACCCTGGCCGCCGTGGTGCTCTGGGGGCTGATCGGGCTGTACGTCCTGTGCTGCGGTGTGCCGGTGGTCCTCTGGCTTCGCCTGCCGAAACCCCTCACCCCGCCCGAGTGCGAGGGGTCGCCGGAGTTTCCGGTCCACCTGCAGGCCCTGGCCCGACGCCTGCGCGACAACCCGCGCCTGGCCGACCGGCCGCTCGCCACGCGGGAGGACGTGGCCGCCGCGCTGAAGGTCCTGGACGAGCACGCCAACCGCGTGATCAAGGCGTCGGCCGCGCAGGTCTTCGTCACCACGGCCGTGTCGCAGAACGGCAGCCTGGATGCCCTGATCGTGCTGGCGGCACAGTCGCGGCTCATCTGGCAGGTGGCCCACGTCTACTATCAGCGGCCGACCGTGCGCGACTTCCTGGCCCTGTACGCCAACGTGGCCGGCACGGCCATCGTCAGCAGCCAGCTCGAGGACCTGGACCTCACGGAGCAGGTGCAGCCGGTCATCACGAGCGTCCTGGGCTCGGTCGCCGGCGCCATCCCCGGCCTGCAGGCCGCGACCTCCCTGGTGATGAACTCGCTCGTGACCGGGACCGCCAACGCCTTCCTGACGCTCCGCGTGGGCCTCATCGCGCGCAGCTACTGCGGCGCGCTGGTGCTCCCGGAGCGGCGGGCGCTGCGCCGGCTCGCGGTCTCGCAGGCCGCGCAGATGCTCGGACTCGTCGTGAAGGACTGCGCGCGGCGCGTGGGGGCGGCCTTCGTCACGGCGTCGCGGGCGCGGACCGGCGACGCGGCGCGGGAGATCGGTGCCTACGTGCGCCGCGCGGGCACGGCGCTGGCCGATCGCCTGCGGGCGCAGCGGGAAGAGGGCACAGGGAAGTAGGTGGGCGCGCTCCGGCACCGGCGGGGCCGCGGGGTGCCGGTGGCGCCCGGTGGGGAGTTGCAGCATGAAGGCCATCGCGATCCACGAGTTCGGGGGCGTGGAGGTGCTCAGGTACGGGGAGGTGCCGACCCCGGAGCCCGGCGAGGCGGAGGTGCTGGTCCGCGTGAAGGCGGCCGGGGTGAACCCCGTGGACTGGAAGATCCGCGCCGGGCACCTGAAGGACTTCCTCCCGCACCGCTTTCCCATCATTCCTGGCTGGGAAATGGCCGGCGAGGTCGAGCGGCAGGGCTTCGCGGCGCGGCGCTTTGCGCCCGGCGACGAGGTCTACGCCTATTGCCGGCGCCCGGTGATCCAGCACGGCACGTATGCGCAGTACATCGCCCTCCCGGAGAGCTACCTGGCTCTCCGGCCGAAGAGCGTCTCGTTCGAGGCGGCGGCGGCGGTGCCCCTGGCCGGGCTCACCGCGTACCAGTGCCTGCACGGGGCGGCCAAGCTCCAGGCCGGGGAGTCCTGCGTGATCGTGGGCGCGTCCGGGGGAGTCGGCAGCCTTGCGGTCCAGCTGGCCCGGGTCGCCCAGGCCCGCGTGGTGGGCGTCGCCAGCCGGCGGAACCACGAGTACCTGCAGCAGCTCGGCGCGAGCCAGGTGGTGGACTACACGGCGGGCGACTTCAGCCGGGCCGTCAAGGCGCTCTTGCCCGAGGGGGCGGACGTGGTGTACGACTGCGTGGGCGGCGAGGCGCTGGCGCAGGCCTACGAGTGCGTGCGGCCGGGCGGCCGCGTCGTCTCCATCCTGGCCCGGGACACCGACCTGGCGGCGCGAAAGCGCGCGCAGCACCTCTACGTCTTCGTCGAGCCGAACGCGCTGCAGCTCGACCACCTCGCCAGTCTCCTGGACGCCGACCAGCTTCGCGTCCACCTCAGCCAGGTCTACCCGCTAACCGAGGCCGCCCGGGCCCAGGAGGCGATCGCCTCCGGGCACACGCGGGGGAAGCTGGTGATACGGGTCGAGTAGAACGTGAAACGGAACACGCAAAACGTAGGGAGCGAAGAAACTCGTAACACGCGACGCGTAACACGAACCAGGACACGCGGGCCCGGGTGTTCGCGCTCGACGCGGAACGTTCAACGCGGAACGCGCAACGCGGAACGCAGGCGAGCGGCGAGGGGGAGGGTGAGGAGGACGACGGCGGCCAGGACC
>JBHGAX010000479.1:0-2451 GCA_041946635.1 Methylomirabilales bacterium (SeqCode) | reverse complement strand
GCAGCGGAGCACAAATGGACCTCCGGTCGCTACTTCGTCGATTCCGGGAGTGGCTCGTCCGTCCGGCGTCACGACCGCGAACGTCGGCCGGAGCGGATGTCCAGACGCTCGCCGTCCTCCGGGACGCGATCCAGCGGAAGAAACAGATCATTGCCTTCCGGGGTCGGGGAAGACGTCCCCTCGTCTTCTGTCCCCACGCCCTCGCGTCTGGAGCCGGCCGCTGGTACGTGCTCGCCTTCGTGGTCGTCGGGGAGCGGGCCGATGATGAGGATCTCCAGTCGCCCGCCCGCTGGCGGTGGATCCCGGTCACCGAGCTGAGCCAGGTAGTGCAGCGGGAGGGTTTCTGGTTCTCCGCACCCCGTGAGTCCCGACCAGAGCTCCGGACCGTCCGGATCGAGCTGGACGCGGCCTGACCCTCGGGCGGCCGCCCGCGCCAGTCAACGGCGGCCGGCCTGTAAGAACGGCCTGCCGCCAGGCATGCAGCGCGGCCCGCGCTTTGCAGCACGGCCGCATGTGTTCTGTTGCGGAGGCGCGGCGGGTATGCCGCGCGGGCTTCACGCCACCCGGGTGAGCACGATCATGACCGAGTGCCTGGGCTGCCGGGGAGACGGCCGCAGCACCTCGGCTGCATCGTTCGTGAATACTCCGGGCTAGAGCATCGGGTCCCGCGTCGAAAACGTCGCGTGACCCGGCGGGCGGGCGGCGATTCTCTCGGGGAATCGGAGATGAGCCGAGCGACGCAACTGCTCTTGGAGGTCGACGATGCGCCGGGTGCGCTCGCCCGACTGGCAGCCCTTCTGGCCGACGCCGGCGTGGAGGTGGCCGGCGTGTGGGCCATTCCGCACGCGCAGCACGGCGCCTTCGTCGAACCCACGGACAACCGCGCCCGGGCGCTGACCGAGGCGGCCTCGCGGCTCGCCGACGCGGGCATCAACACTATCTGCGCCTACGCGCCGGTCGATGGCACGAGACCGGTCGCGGTGATCTTGAACGCCGCGGACGCCGCGAAGGCCGCGGGCGTCCTGCGACGGATCGAGGAAGCACGGATGCACGAGACCGATCCGGCAGACTCGCCGCCCGAGATGGCCGTCAGGCGGGCATGGGCGTGGGCGGGCAGGAGATGCGAGTGCCGCCGGGGCGAGCATGGACACGGGGAGCCCTGCGGTCGTGCCCTCGAATGGGAGCGACGCGGCCAAGGTGGGCCGGGCGGCTGGGAGGCACGATCCCGGCCGCACTCCGCCCGCGAGGGCGCACCGGAAATCCTCTGCTGGGAGTGCTCGTCCCGGGCACCTGTGACGAGGGGCCACAACCGTCGAGAAGAAGAGGAAGGAGGACGGTGATGGACCGGGGCAGTAGCCTGTGCTTCGTGGTGGCAGCGGCTGCGGTCACCCTGACCGCGCTGCTGTCTGGTTGTGCGACCAGCGGGATCGAACGGCGAGCAGACGTCGTCTCGCGGATGGAGGACACGCGGAACTACGTCGCCAGGAGCCGAACACAGCTGGCGGCCACCTTGGCTGCACTGAACGGGCTGCCGGGCAAGAGCGGGGACGCCCTGACAACGCAGTACCGGCTGTTCGGCCAGGAGTTCGAGCGGTTCCAGTCCCTGGCGAACGACGTCGGCCGACACGCCGCCTCCGTGCGGGAGCGCGGCGACAAGCAACTGAACGCCTGGCAGGACGAGGCCGCGACCGTCCAGGATCCGGAGCTCCGGCGCCGGGCCGAGGCGCGGCGCGCCGAGCAGGGGGCGCGCTACGACGCCTTCGCCCGGGAGATCGCGGAGACGCAGCGCACCCTGTACGCCTTCCTGACCGACCTGCGCGACATCCGGCGCTACCTGGACGCCGACCTGACGCCCGAGGGGGTCGCCAATGTCCGCGACAAGATCGCCGCGGCGAATCGGAATGAGACGCCAGTGATGCAAAGCCTGGCGCGGCTCGACGAGGGGCTCACCGCCCTGGCGGCCGCGGTGGCACCCGGCGGCACACCGGCCGCGGCGACAGCCCCTGCCGCGGGCGCGGGAAGGCCTGCCGACGCGGCGACCATCAGCGAAGCCCAGCGGCAGCTGAAGGCGGCGGGGTTCGATCCCGGGAGTACCACGGGAACGCTCGACGAGCCGACCCGCGACGCCCTCCGGCGTTACCAGCGGGACAAGGGCTTCCCCGTGACGGGTCAGCTCGACGAGCAGACGCGGGCCGCGCTGCTCGGGGGCCGCGCGGCGACGCCGGCCGGCGCCCGCCCGAGGGATACTCCAAGGGCGCCGCGCAGATGAGGCGGTCACGGAGGCGAGGCGCCCGGGAGCGTAAGCCGAGGGAGCACGAAGAGGGGGACGACCGCCGCGCATTAGGCTTCAGGCTCGAGCAGCAGTTCGGGCCCAACATGGCTATGGTGTCGCGGGAGGACCTGACCCTCTGGTTGGCCGGACCGTCCGCCTCGACGGCGCGGCCAACGCCG
>JBHGAX010000478.1:0-2461 GCA_041946635.1 Methylomirabilales bacterium (SeqCode) | reverse complement strand
CGCGAATGGAAGGTCTTCGCCGGAGCCCGGCGTCCGGCTCGCCAAGGTCGACACGCCGTATACCCCCGCCTCGCTGCCCACCAGCGCCTACTACAGCGTGTGGTACTACTTCCCGCAGGTCGTGGCCGCGCCCCACTGGTGGAACGTCTTTCAGTGGAAGCAGGCGTGGCAGGCCGGCACGACGCGGAGCAGCGATCCGGTCTACACGATCAACGTGGGCAACCGGCCGGACGGGCCCATGTACTTCTACCTCTACCGGCACGTGGGCGCCGACGGGCGCTACAACACCGCCGGCGCGGGACCCATCGCCTCCGCGCCCTTCAACATCGCCCCCGGCCGGTGGACCCACCTGGAGTGCGCGTACGTCTGGTCGGCCGCCTGGAACGGCACGGTGCAGTGCTGGCAGGACGGTGCGGAGATCTGGAACAAGACGGCCTTGAAGACCGAGTTCGACGAGCGGAAGTACCTGGACCACGCGACGAACTCGCGACAGTGGAGCGTGAACAATTACGCCGGCCTGACGCTCCCGGAGACCCATACGCTCTACGTCGACGATGCCGCCATCAGCACGGTTCCCGTCGGGCACCCGGCAGTCGCGGCCCCGTCGCCCGCTCCCGAGCCGGGGCAGGCCGGCGCGCCCGTCACCCCAGCCCCGCCCGCGGATACCGGTCGCTGAGCCTCGGTGCCTCGTCTGCGGCGGCGCTGGCGGCGAGCGGCGGCGCCGGGGCTTTCGGCGGAGGGCTCGCGCCGAGGAGACCGCGATCGAGGGCGTACTGCGCAAGCGCACGCCGGCCGGCGACCTGGAGCTTCTGGTAGATGCTGTGGAGGTGCGTCTTGACCGTTCCCTCGCTGATGTAGAGCGTCTCGGCCATCTCCCGGTTGCTCAGCCCGCCAGCCACCCCGCGCAGAATCGCGATCTCCCGGGGCGTCAGGACGCGAGAGACCTCGCGGGCGCCCGCCTCGCGGCGGAGCAGCGTCTCCACGGCGGCGGCCAGCAGCCGCCGCTCCACCCACTGCTCGCCCCGGTGGACCGCGCGCACGCACTCGGCGAGCAGGTGGGGCGGCATCTCGCCGAGCACGATCCCCGCCACCCCGAGGCGGAGGACCTCGAGCACCTCATCCACCGCAACGGCCCGGGTCAGCAGGATGACCCGGGTCGCGAGCTTCTCGTCCATGAGGCGACGCACCGCCAGGACCCCAGGCGGTCCGTCCACATCCTGCGCCAGGATCACCACGTCCGGCCGCCAGCGGCGCGCGGAGGCGCTCGACTCTGCGCGGAACGCCGCCGTGGTCACCATGTCCCGCTCGTGGGCGAGGGCGGCCTGGACGCCCTGCAACACGATCCCGGAGCTTCCCGTCGCGAGCACGCGAATTGCCGCCATTCAATTCTTCCATCGTGGGTTGTAGGCCTGCATGGCGGCCGTGTGCAATTCGGGTACCCTCAGGCGGGGTGAAACAATCGCGCGTGCAGGGCGCGGCCATGCCCCTCCCGGCCGCCTGCCGGGCCGGTAAATCGTGCAAGAACGACAAGTCAATTCTTACAGATGTGAGTACAGATTGGGTGATTTTGCCGTGGGCCGCCGCTCAGCTCTCCGGCGCGCGCCGCCGGGGACCGGGCTGGACCTGAGGGACGCCGAGGACACGCGCGATGTCGTCCGCCGTCACGTCCAGCCTCGCGGCGAGACCCCGCTCGCGTACGAACTGCGCCAACCGCCGCCGGCCGTCCACGCGCAACTTCTCGTAGATGGAATGCAGGTGGGTCTTGACGGTCCCCTCCGTGATGGAGAGCTGCCGGGCGGCCTCCTTGTTGTTCAGCCCCTGCGCCACGATTCGCGCAACCTCCATCTCCCGGGGCGTGAGGACGCGCGCGAGTGCGCGCGCGGCGGCCTCCCTGGTTCGCAGCGTCTCCAGGGCACGCGTCAGGCAGCCGGGCTCCACCCAGCGCTCACCCGCGTGGAGCGCGCGGACGCACTGGACGAACAGGGGCGGCGGCATCTCGGCGACGGCGACGCCGGTCGCGCCCAGGCGGAGCGCCTCCACCAGCTCGTCCGGCCCCATCACCGGAGCCAGGAGGGCGAGGCGGGTCCGGAGCCTGTCGGCTTGAATTCTCGCGAGGACCGCGGCCGCCTCCCCGTCCGCCGGCTCGTAATCCACGATCACCACGTCGGGCGCGAACTGCCGCACGCCGGCGAGCGTCTCCTCGAGGCTGGTACAGGGAACGGCGACCTCCAGGTCCGGCTCGCGATCGAGGAGGCCCTTGAGCCCGTGGAGGGCGATCCGATGCTTGCCGGACAGCAGCACGCGGATCTTCATGACGCGCCCGTGCTCTGCAAACTTCGTGCGGGCCACACGGCACACCACCGGCATGGCGGGCCGGTACTCCGCCGGAGGCTCGTGGCTGCTGCGCGCCGGAGCGCGGCTTCGGCAACCTCGCGTCCGGGTGGGCCGGCGGTCTGGGCCG
>JBHGAX010000477.1:0-2480 GCA_041946635.1 Methylomirabilales bacterium (SeqCode) | reverse complement strand
TCCGCCGCATCCTGCTCGCGCAGCGCGGCACCCACTTCTGCCCGTGCTGCCAGGTGTGACCCGGCCGATGCCTTGCCGCCGGCTCGTCCTCGTATCGCCCGGGGCTGATTTCGGCGTCCCGCTGTCCGCCAGGCAGGTGCAAGCGCACAGCGCCCGCACCCCCGCGCCGCTGTCCGCCGGCCCGGTCCCGCTTTGAATGCCGTTCGGCCCGAGCGGAGTGAAACGGAGTCGAGGGCCGGAGCACGCGCGTCCTGCGGGTGCCCCTGCCGGGCCGCTACGCCTGTCCTGTCGGGGGGCGTGGCTGAATCCTCCTGCCCTGGCTATAATCGCTCCATGCTGCTGCACGGCCGGGCCGACTCGCCGCCCGAGGGGCTCGACGTCCTGCCCGAGTGGGCGCGCGCGGCGCAGGCGATCGCCGCCGAGCCCGGCGTCGGCGTGCTCCTCGGGGCGAGCGACACGGGAAAGACCACCCTGGCGCGGCACCTGGCCGCGGATTGCACCCGGCGGGGATTCAGCGTCGGGCTGGTGGACGCCGACATCGGCCAGTCCTGGCTCGGCCCACCGACCACGGTGGGCCTCGGATTCTACTCCGCGACACGACTCGTCCCCGCCGACCTGCGTTTCGTGGGCGCCACCGCGCCGCCGGGCAGCTTCCTGCCGCTGGTGCTCGGCACGCAGGCGCTCGCGCGACGGGCCGTGGCGCAGGGCGCGGCGATCGTGCTGGTGGACACGACCGGGATGGTGGCCGGCCCGATCGGGGTGGCGCTCAAGTCCCGGAAGCTTCAAGCGCTCGAGCCGCGGCACGTGCTTGCCCTGCAGCGCACGGACGAGCTGGAGCCGATCCTGCACCGGCTCGAGGGAAGCCGCTCGGCGCGGATCCACCGCCTGCCCGTCTCTTCCCGCGTGGAGAAGCGTAGCGCCGCCGCTCGGAGGGCGTACCGGGAGGCGCGATTCGCCGACTACTTCGCCATGGCGGAACGGCGGGAGTACGGCTGGTCCGCCCTTCGGCTCTCGGAGCTCTGGCTCGGCGCGGGGAAGCGGCTTCCGCCGGAGACGCTCGGCCGGCTGGGGTCCGGGCTGGACGCCGAGCCGCTGTACGGGGAGGTCGCGGGAGAGGCCGCCTTCCTCCTCCTCGGGGGCAGCGCGGCCGGCGTCCGGCTGGCCGCGGTGCGGACGTTCCTGGAGGTTCGCGAGGTGAGCGTGGTGGGGCTGGCCGACATTGACAGGGTGCTCCTCGGCCTGCACGACGCCGGGGGCCGCTTCCTGGCCCTCGGCATCCTGGACGCGCTGGACCCGGCGGGGGAGCGCATGTCCCTCCTGACGCCCCTGCCCGACCCCCAGGCGGTGCGCGAGGTGGCCTTTGGCCGGCTCCGTGTCGCTCCCACGGGGAGGGAGCTGGGGGAGGTGCGCTGGCGGCGAGGAGGGCAGTAGCGAGAATGCAACACGCGTCGACGGTTCCCGGCTACGTGGGGCTGGCGCACGCGGGAGCGCTGGGGGCGAGGGCCGCCGCGGCCCAGGAACTGCTCGATCCGTGCCGGCTCTGCCCGCGGGAGTGCCGGGCGCGCCGCCGGCAGGGGAAGGTCGGCACGTGCGGCGTGGCGGGCACGGCGCTGGTCTCGAGCGCCGGCCCGCATTTCGGGGAGGAGCGGCCGCTCGTGGGCCGCCGCGGCTCCGGGACGATCTTCCTTGCCGGCTGCAATCTGGGCTGCATCTTCTGCCAGAACGCGGAGATCAGCCACGGCCGCCAGGGATCCCCGGCCTCGCCGGAGAGACTGGCCCAGACGATGCTCGCCCTCCAGGACATGGGCTGCCACAACATCAATCTCGTGACCCCGACCCACCAGGTGCCGCAAATCCTCGCTGCCCTGGCCGTGGCCGCCGGGCGGGGCTTGCGCCTGCCGCTCGTCTACAACTGCGGCGGGTACGAGTCGGTCGAGACGCTGGAGCTGCTGGAGGGCGTGATCGACATCTACATGCCCGACTTCAAGTACTGGGAGGCGCCCGTCGGCCGCGAGCTGTCCGGGGTGCCCGACTACCCGGACGTGGCGCGCGCCGCGGTGCGGGAGATGCACCGGCAGGTCGGGGACCTCGTCGTGGACGGGCGGGGCGTGGCGCGGCGCGGCCTGCTGGTCCGGCACCTCGTCCTGCCCGCCGGCCTGGCCGGCACGGAGAGGGTCATGCGCTTCCTGGCCGACCTCTCGCCCGACACCTACGTCAACGTGATGTCGCAGTACCACCCGCGGCACCTCGCCGCCCGGCACCCGGACTTGTCTCGCGGCGTTTCGCGCCAGGAGGTCGCCGCCGGCGTGGCGGCTGCCCGGTCCGCGGGATTGCACAGGCTGGACGGGTACGTATAGAGCGGCCGCGCCCCCTCACCCTCGCCCTCCCCCCCTCCGGGGGCGAGGGGACGGAAAGACCGAGGGGAGAGGGCGAGGGTGAGGGGAGCGACGACCCCACGATGCCATCCCGTATGTTGCACA
>JBHGAX010000476.1:0-2481 GCA_041946635.1 Methylomirabilales bacterium (SeqCode) | reverse complement strand
TCTGGCTGATCGCTGACCGCTGATGGCTGACCGCTGCATGGATGACCGACCGCTCGCACGACACCGTCGCCGGCGTGCTCATCGCCGGGCTCTGCGTGGCGTACCTTCAGGGGGCACGCGCCCTGGAGTCGCCCCTCGTCACCGACCCCTTGGGCCCGTCGGCGTTCCCCGTGCTCCTGGGCGGCGCGGGCCTCATCCTGGCCGCGGCGCTCATGGCGCAGGGCTGGCGGCGAGAGGCGGCGCGGGCCGCCGGCACGCCGCTCCGCCGCTACCTGAAGCCGCTCCTGCTGTTTGCCCTGCTGCTGGCCTACGCGCTCTGCCTGGCACCCGTCGGGTACCTGATCACCACGCTGGCCTTCGTGGCGGCGAGCCTGCTGCTCCTCGGCGAGCCGGCCTGGCGCGCCGCCGTGATTGCCGTCGGGTTCAGCGGCGGCTTCTACCTGCTCTTCGTCAAGGTCCTCAAGATCAGCCTTCCGGCGGGCATCCTGTGAGACCGGCCGACCCGGCCGGCCGGCCGCTCCCGCGCCGCCGGGACCCTCGGTCGAGTGCGACCCCGTGAGCGACATCTTCGCCAGCCTCGGCTACGGCTTCGGCGTCGCGCTGACGCCGGGGAACGTGGTGTGGGCGCTGGTCGGGTCGCTGGTGGGCACGCTCATCGGCGTCCTGCCCGGCCTCGGCCCGGTCAGCGGGATCGCCATCCTCATCCCCGTCACCTACGGCATGAACCCGGCCTCGGCCATGATCCTGCTCACCGCCATGTACTACGGCACCATGTACGGGGGCTCCACCACCTCCATCCTGGTGAACGTGCCCGGGGAGGCCTCCTCGGTGGTCACGGCCCTGGACGGCTACCAGATGGCGCGACAGGGCCGGGCGGGCGCCGCCCTGGCGATTGCCGCCATCAGCTCCTTCGTGGCGGGCACGCTGAGCGTGCTGGGCCTCATGCTGTTCGCGGTGCCCCTCATCGGCCTGGCGCTCCGGTTCGGGCCGGCGGAGTACTTCGGCCTCATGCTGGTCGGCCTCTCCAGCGTGACGAGTCTCGCGGGCACGTCGCTGGTGAAGGCGCTCCTCTCGATGATCCTCGGGCTGATGCTCTCCACCGTGGGCGTGGACCTCTCGACCGGCATGGCCCGCTACACCTTCGGCGTCCCGCAGCTCCTGGACGGGATCGGCTTCCTGGTGGTGGCCATCGGCCTCTTCGCCGTCTCGGAGGTGCTGCTCGCCGTGGAGGCCATGGCGGGTCCGGTGCGCGAGACGGTGCCGCTCACGCGCCTGTGGCTGGCGTGGCGCGACCTCGCGGGGAGCGCCTGGGCCATGCTGCGCGGCACCCTCATCGGCTTCTACGTCGGCGTGCTGCCCGCCGCCGGCGCCACCATCGCCTCGTTCATGTCCTACGACGTGGAGAAGCGGCTGGCCAAGGACCCCACGGCGTTCGGGAAGGGGGACATCCGCGGCGTGGCGGCCCCGGAGGCCGCGAACAACGCCGCGGCCGTGGGCAACATGGTGCCGCTCCTGACCCTCGGCATCCCGGGGTCCTCGACGACCGCCATCATGCTGGGGGCCCTCATGATGCTCGGCGTCCAGCCCGGCCCGCTCCTCTACCAGAAGAATCCCGACGTGTTCTGGGGCCTCATCGCCAGCATGTACCTGGGCAACCTGATGCTGCTCGTGCTCAACCTGCCCCTGGTGGGGCTCTGGGTGAAGATCCTCGCCATCCCGGAGCGGATCCTGTATCCCTGCATCCTGGCCATCTCGGTGATCGGCGTGTTCGGGGTGTCGGGGAGCACGACCGACCTGCTGCTGGCCTGCGGCTTCGGGCTCCTCGGCTACTACATGCGCAAGCACGACTACCCGGTGGCCCCGGCCGTCCTGGGCGTGGTGCTGGGCGGCCTCATGGAGCAGTCCCTGCGCCAGGCGCTGGTGCTGTCGGACGGCAGCTACCGGATCCTCGTGCAGCGACCCATCTCCCTGGTCCTCCTCCTGCTCGCGGCGGCCTCCCTGGCGGCCCCCTACCTGCTCGGCGCGCTGCGCGCGAAGCGCGGGGAGCCGCCGCGCTGAGTTTCTCTTGACGCCTCGGCCTCCCCGGCGTATCAGTTAGGCGCGGCCAAACTCGGGGTGCGCGGTGCTCAGCCAGGGAATGCAGGACTACCTCAAGGCCATCTACAAGCTCCAGGAGCGAGACGGGGTCGTCTCCACGACCGCGCTGGCCGGCGCCATGCGCGTGGCCGCGCCCTCCGCCACCGGGATGGTGAAGAAGCTGGCCATGCTGAAGCTGGTGCGCCACCAGCCCTACCAGGGGGTGGTGCTCAGCAGGGCCGGGGAGAAGGTCGCGCTGGAGCTGATCCGGCACCACCGCCTGCTGGAGACGTACCTGGCGGAGGCGCTCGGCTACAGCTGGGACCGGGTCCACGAAGAGGCCGAGCGCATGGAGCACGTCATCTCGGAGGAGTTCGAGGAACGCATCTTCGAGGCGCTGGGCCG
>JBHGAX010000475.1:0-2499 GCA_041946635.1 Methylomirabilales bacterium (SeqCode) | reverse complement strand
CCCTGGACGATCAGGACCGACATGTCGAACGTCTTGGTGAGGCCCGCGCCCAGGGCGCGAACGCCATGGTGCAGTTCGACCCGGAAACCGAGCGCTTCACGGCGTTCCCGAGCACCCAGGCCGGCGCGAACGTGCGGCAGATCCTCGGCCGCCCCGGGGAGGTCTGGGCGCCGGAGTCGGGCACCGACCGCCTCGTGGTGTTCCGCACGCGATGAGGTGCCGGCTGACCCTCCTCGCGGCGCTGCTCATCGGGCTGCCGGCGGGGCAGGTCGTCCTCGCAGCGGGGCCCGTTCCCCGGGCCTTCGCCAAGTGCTACGCCTGCCACTCGGCGGACCCGGCGGAGCGCGACTTGCCCGGCCCGAACCTGCACGCGCTCTTTGGCCGCCGCGCCGGGGCGCTCCCGGGCTTCGAGTTCTCCCGTGCGCTCCGTGAGGCGGGCCGCCGGGGTCTCGTCTGGACGGAGGAGGCCCTGGACCGCTTCCTGCGCGACCCGCAAGCCGTCGTCCCAGGGACCACTATGGCACCGCCCCCGCTTCGCGACGACGGCGAGCGGCGCGCCGTGATCGAGTACTTGAAGCGGGAGGCGGGCTGAGGCTGACGAGACGTTTGCGGAACGAACCATGGCGGCCTATGCTCCGGGCACCACCATCCGTCATCCGTCCCACGAAAGGAGGCACGCCATGGCCATCCAGCTCCCACCCCTCCCGTACGCCGAGACCGCGCTGGAGCCGCACTACTCGGCCAGGACCATCGGCTTTCATCACGGCAAGCACCACAAGGCCTACGTGGACAACCTCAACAAGCTGATCGCCGGCACGCCGCTGGAGTCGAAGCCGCTGGAGGAGATCGTGCAGACGGTGGCGGGGGACGCCGCGCGGGCCGGCGTCTTCAACAACGCGGCGCAGGTCTGGAATCATACCTTCTTCTGGAACAGCATGCGGCCCGGTGGCGGCGGCCGGCCCGCGGGGGATCTCCTGCGCCGGCTGGAGGCCGCGTTCGGCACCTACGAGAAGTTCGCCGAGCAGTTCAAGACCGCGGCCGTGGGGCGGTTCGGCAGCGGTTGGGCCTGGCTGGTGGCCGAAGGCGAGGCCGTCAAGATCATCACTACTCCCAACGCGGAGACGCCCCGCGCCACGGGCCAGGCCGCGCTCATGACGGTGGATGTCTGGGAGCACGCCTACTACCTGGACTACCAGAACCGCCGCCCGGACTTCGTGCAAGCCTTCCTGGACCACCTCGTGAACTGGGAGTTCGCCGCCCAGAACCTGGCGAAGGCCCGGTAGCCCCGCTCGTCACCGACGCCCCCGCGCCTCCGCGGGGGCGTCGCCTCTCTCGCGCCGCGTCGGGGTGCCTGCCCAGAGCCCGCCGGCGGGGGGCGCGACATCCTCCCCGCCCGGCGACTCTTGACACTGTCCGGTTGAGGTCTTATTTTGGACAGTGTCCAGAGTACAGCGCCCTGGGCGCGGCCTGGGCAAGAGAGCGACCGAGAAGGAGGACATGCTGATGAGTGATGGCCAGGTTGCCGTAACGCCCCTTCGTACCGACGATCTTCACGTGGCGCTGAGCCCGGATGTCCGGCGGCAGGTGGCCGCGGAGCTGCAGCCGGTGCTCGCCGACCTCATCGACCTCTCGCTGCAGGGCAAGCAAGCCCACTGGAACGTTGTCGGGCCGTTCTTCCCTGCGATCCACGCCCAGCTCGACGTGGTGGTGGAGGACGCCCGGACCTGGTCCGACACGGTGGCCGAGCGGATCGTGGCGCTGGGCCTCCCGGCGCAGGGCCAGGCGCGGGACGTCGGCGACGGGAGCGACCTGCAGTCGCTGCCCAAAGACATGATCCGGGACCGTGACACCGCCCGGCTGGTGACGGAGCGCCTGGCCGCGGCGGCGGCCCGGGCCCACCACGCGGCGGATCGACTCGGCGATCGCGACAGCGTGAGCCAGGACATCCTGCTGGAAGTGGCGCACGGACTGGAGAAGCATCTGTGGATGTTCCGGGCGCAGCTCGCCTGACGGACGAGCCGGCCCTCGCCGAGGCCCTGCGGGCAGCCGGGCTGCGCGTCACCCGCCCCCGGCTGCTCGTCCTCGGCTTCCTCCGCGAGGCGGGCGGGCATCGCTCGGTCGAAGAGATCCGGGCGGCGCTCGGCACGCGGGGCGTGGCGCTGCCCCGCGCCTCGGTGTACAACGTCGTGACCGACCTCGCGCGCGGGCGGCTGGCCATGGTCACGGATGTGGGCCCGGGCCGCGCCCTCTACGAGTCCTCCCAGCGCTGGCACCACCACTTCGTCTGCCGGACGTGCGGCGCCATCGCCGACGTCCCCTGCGTCGTGGGCCGGCGGCCCTGCCTCACCGCGGGCGCGCGGGTGGGCGAGGTGGAGGAGGCCCAGGTGACCTTCCGCGGCCGCTGCCAAGCCTGCCTCCTCAAAGCCCCCCGGCGACCCCGACGCCCTCGTCCGGCCCGGAAGCCCCGGGCGTAGCCCCCGGCCTCCAACGGCCGCGCCG
>JBHGAX010000474.1:0-2547 GCA_041946635.1 Methylomirabilales bacterium (SeqCode) | reverse complement strand
CGCGCACTCGCCGGACGTGCTGCGAGCGCGGCGCACCACGGTGGAGCTGCTGCTGGCCGAGGCGCCCAACTCCCGGGCCATCCAGGACCTGGCCGTCCGCGTGGGCGTGACGGGCGTCCGCTTCCCCATGCGCAACAGGTCCTGCGTGCTGTGCGGGCGCTGCGTGCGGGTCTGCGACGAGGTCTGGCAGTCGCGGTCGCTCGGCTTCGTCGGCCGGGGGCGCGACCGGCGCGTGGCCCTGCCGTTCAACACGCGCCCCGAGTTCTGCAAGCGCTGCAACACCTGCATCGGGGTGTGTCCCATGACGATCACGCCCTGCCCGGGGCCGCAGAAGACGCCCGGCGTGTGCGGGCTGTGCGCCTCGCAGGTCAGCATGGCGGCGAGCACCCCGGACACCTGCGTGTGGTGCGAGCTGGGGCGGGGGTTCCAGTGCGCCCGCTGGCAGATGGCCGGCCTCTGAAAAAGGCCCATCTGCGGCGTTGGCGGGTCTCGGCGCTCGCTGCGGCGTAGCGCTGCTACGCCTCACTCGGCCTACGGCCCGCCGCCTTGCATCTGGACCTTTTTGAGAGGCCGGTGATCGAGCCGCGGGCCGCACCTCGGACCTTGCGGCCAAGGTCGCGAACAAACCTCGGACCCCGGACGTTGGACGCTGGACGAGGAGGTAAAGAGCCGTGAACTTGCAGCGACCGAATTCGAACGACGTGTCCCAGACGTCCAACCGCTCCCGCAGCGTCGTGCCGAGCTCCGGGCTCTGCACCCGCTGCATCGACGGCTGCCGGGGCAACTGCGAGGTGTTCCAGGCGACCTTCCGCAGCCGGGAGCTGATCTACCCGGGCCCCTACGGCGAGATCACCGCCGGGGGCGACAAGAACTATCCGGTGGACTACTCCCATCTCAACATCCAGGGCTACGCGCTGGGGGCGGACGGGCTGCCGGACGGCGTGGCGGGCACCCCCGACACCTGCACCTTCCCCCAGGTGGACACCACCACCGAGTACGGCTGGGACGTCAAGGTGCGGATGCAGGCGCCGGTCTTCACGGGGGCGCTGGGCTCCACCGAGGTGGCGCGCAAGAACTGGGAGCACTTCGCGGCCGGCGCGGGGCTGGCCGGCATCACGGTGGTCTGCGGCGAGAACGTCTGCGGCATCGATCCCAGGCTGGAGCTGGACGCCCACGGCAAGATCAGGCTGGCGCCCGACATGGACCGGCGCATCGAGACCTACAAGCGCTGGCACCGCGGCTACGGCGAGATGCTGGTCCAGATGAACGTCGAGGACACCCGGCTGGGGGTGGCCGAGTACGTCGTGGACAAGCACGGCATGCAGACCATCGAGCTGAAGTGGGGGCAGGGGGCCAAGTGCATCGGCGGCGAGATCAAGGTGGGGTCGCTGGAGCGCGCCCTCGAGCTGCAGCGGCGCGGCTACATCGTCACGCCCGACCCCTCGCACCCGGTGGTCCAGGCGGCGTTCCGGGAAGGGGCGCTGAAGCAGTTCGAGCGGCACAGCCGCCTCGGCTTCATCGACGAAGAGGGCTTCCACAGGGAGTGCGCGCGGCTGCGCGGCCTGGGCTTCAAGCGCATCACCCTGAAGACCGGCGCGTACGGCCTGCGCGAGCTGGCCATGGCCCTGAAGTGGGGCAGCCGGGCCCGGATCGATCTGCTCACCATCGACGGCGCGTCGGGCGGGACCGGCATGAGCCCCTGGCGGATGATGGAGGAGTGGGGGATGCCCAGCCTCTACCTGCACGCCGCCGCGGCGGAGTTCGCGGCTCGCCTGGCCGCGCGGGGCGAGCGGGTCCCCGACCTGGCCTTCGGCGGCGGCTTCAGCGCCGAGGACCACATCTTCAAGGCCCTGTCCCTGGGGGCGCCGTTCTGCAAGGCCGTGTGCATGGGCCGGGCGATGATGATCCCGGGCATGGTGGGCAAGAACGTGCGGGCCTGGATGAACAACGGCGGCCTGCCCAGCACGGTCAGCCAGTACGGCAGCACGCTGGAGGAGATCTTCGTCTGCTGGGAGCAGGTGGCCGAGATGGTGGGGCGGGACGCCATGCAGGACCTCCCGCTGGGCGCCCTGGGCATCTACTCCTATGCCGAGAAGCTGCGGGTGGGCCTGCAGCAGCTCATGGCCGGCGCCCGGCGCTTCCGCATCTCCGCGATGAGCCGCCGCGACCTGATGAGCCTCACCGAGGAGTGCGCCAGGGTGACCGGCATCCCCTACCTGATGGATGCGTACCGCGAGGAGGCCGAGGCCATCCTGGACGCCTAGCCCGGATTACTCGGACAGCTTCACCACGAAGGGCGCGAAGAGCACGAAGGGTTCGGACGAACGCACTGGGCGCGGAGCGATCCGCGCCCGGTGCGTTTTGAGGACCTGCCTTCGTGTCCTTCGTACTCTTCGTGGTGCATATCCATCGGGGCCTCCCTCCCATCGCCTGCCTCCCAGCATCAGAAATACTAATGAACAGTATCTTTTGAGTTCCCTGTTACTTATCTTGACGCGCGCGGTCTCCGGGAGCACACTGCCTCCGGACCTCGGACCTCGGACCTCG
>JBHGAX010000473.1:0-2559 GCA_041946635.1 Methylomirabilales bacterium (SeqCode) | reverse complement strand
CTTCGCCTCCGCGCCCCTGCGCCTCTTCGCTCCCTGCGGCTTCACAGCTCCAGGTACGACGACCGCATCATCGGGTGCTGGAGCAGGCCGGCGGCGGTGTCCTGGAGGACGACGCGGCCGGTCTGGAGGACGTAGCCGCGGTGGGCGATGCTGAGGGCCATGCTGGCGTTCTGCTCGACGAGGAGGATGGCGATGCCCTGGCGGTTGAGATCCAGGATGATCTCGAAGGTGCGGTCCACGTAGAGGGGCGAGAGGCCCATGGACGGCTCGTCCATGATGAGCAGGCGCGGGCGCGCCAGGAGGGCGCGGGCGATGGCCAGCATCTGCTGCTCGCCGCCCGACAGGGTGCCGCCCAGCTGGCTGCGGCGCTCGCGGAGCACGGGGAAGCGCTCGTAGATGCCCTCGATGTCCCGGCGGACGGCCGCCCCGTCCGTGCGCGTGTAGGCGCCCATGAGCAGGTTCTCGTACACGGTCAGCTCGGGGAAGATCCGGCGGCCCTCCATGACCGGGGCGATCCCCGCGCGCACCACGTCCGCCGGCCGGCCCCGGTGGATGGCCGTCCCCCCGAACAGCACCTCGCCCTCGAAGGGGTGGACGAGCCCCAGGATCGTCTTCATGGTGGTGGACTTGCCGGCGGCGTTGGGCCCCAGCAGGCACACCAGCTCGCCCTCGCCGACGGTGAGCGACACCTGCCACAGGACCTGCACCTGGCCGTAGCGCGTCGAGACGTTGCGCAGCTCAAGCACCGGCGTGCCGCCTTCCCATGTAGGCGCGGATGACGTCCTCGTTCCGGCGAATCTCGGCGGGGAGCCCCTCGGCGATCTTCTCGCCGTGGTCCAGGACCACGATCCGATCCGACACGCCCATGATCACCTTCATGTCGTGCTCGATGAGGAGGACCGTCACGCCCGACTTCTGGATGGTCCGCATGAGCTCCACCACCGCCGCGCTCTCGTGCGGGTTCATGCCCGCCGTCGGCTCGTCCAGCAGCAGGAGCTTCGGCTCGCCGACCAGCGCCCGCGCGATCTCCAGCCGGCGCTTGTTCGCGTACGAAAGGGTGTCCGCGAAGTCGTCCAGGCAGGGCAGCAGGTCCTCGCCGAACAGCTCCAGCGTCCGCCGGCCGCGCGCCCGCGCCTCCGCCTCTTCCCGCCCGACCCAGGCCGGCCGGAAGGCGGCGGCCCAGAAGCCCGCGCGCTGGTGGAGGTGGGCGCCGACCAGCAGGTGCTCCATGACGGTCATGCGCTTGAACACCCGGCTGGTCTGGAAGGTGCGCGCCATGCCCAGCGCCGTGATCTGGTGGGGAGCCAGCTGCGCGACTGCTCTCCCCCGGACCAGGATCTCGCCGGCGCTCGGCCGCAGGAAGCCGCTCAGGCAGTTGAACAGCGTGGTCTTGCCCGCTCCGTTCGGGCCGATCAGGCCGACGATCTCGCCCTCCCCCAGCGAGAAGCTCACCTGCTTCAGGGCGGCCAGGCCGCCGAAGTTCACGCTCACGCCCCGCACCTCGAGGATCGCGGTCATGGCGCGGCCTCCTGCGCGGGCCCGGCCGCCGCCTTCCGGCGCGCGGGCGAGTGGATGATGCCCGGCACGCCGGCGATGCCCTCCGGCCGGAAGAGGATGACGAGGATGAGGATCGCGCCGTAGACGATCTCGCGATAGTGGGACAGGAACCGGGCCGCCTCGGGAAAGATCACCAGGAAGACGGCGCCGATGATGGGGCCCGCCAGGGTGCCCATGCCGCCCACGATCAGCATGGTGAGGATGACGAACGTCTCGTCCAGGCGGAAGGAGTCCGCGCTGATGAAGCGGGCGTGGTGCGCGAAGAAGGCCCCCACCACGCCGGCCATCACGGTGGAGATGACGAAGGACAGCACGCGCATGGGGAAGACGGGAATCCCGACGGACTGCGCGGCCACCTCGTCCTCCCGGATGGCGACGAACGCCCGTCCGACCCGCGAGTCCATGATCCGCGCGACGAGGAAGATGATGAGGACGTTCAGCGCCAGGATCAGGTAGAAGTAGTCCCGGTTGCTCGTGAAGCTGTAGCCGCCGATGCTGGGCGGCGGGATGCCGGGGATCCCCATGGGGCCGCGCGTGAGGCCGATCCAGTTCAGCGTGACCAGGTAGACGATCTCCTGGAACCCGATCGTGATCAGGGCCAGGAAGATGCCCTTGAGCCGGAGCGTCGGAAGCGCGATGGCCACGCCGAACGCCCCGGCCACCAGTCCCGCCGCGGGGAACGTGACCCAGAACGGCGCCCCGTACCGGGTGGAGAGAATGCCCGCCGTGTAGGCCCCGATGCCGTAGAAGGCCGCATACCCGAACGACATCAGGCCGGTCCAGCCGTTGGTGATGTTCAGGCCCAGCGTCAGGATGACGTAGATCCCCGCCAGGACGCCGATGTTCAGGATGTACTCGCTCTTCGCGATGAGCGGAAACGCCACGAGGGCCGCCAGGATGGGCAGCCAGACCCAGACGTTGTCGCGGCGCGGCGTGAAGCTGTGGAGGGGCATGGTTACGGTCCGAGGTCCGAGGTCCGAGGTCCGAGGTCCGAGGTCCGAG
>JBHGAX010000472.1:0-2562 GCA_041946635.1 Methylomirabilales bacterium (SeqCode) | reverse complement strand
GCTGCGGCCGCCGGCGCCGACGGTGGCCCGGGTGGCGGAGGCGCCCCCCGCGGGGGAGCGGCGGGCGGCCTGAGCGCCCGACGCCCGATCCCCGGCGGCAGACGCGAGGCAGGAGAGGGGCATGCGCTGGTGGTTGACCCGGCCCTCGGCCCCCACCGAGCGGGTCGCGGGGACCGGCTCCTTCGAGGAGGCCGTGCGGCAGAACGTGCTCCTCAGCCGACTCCAGGACCTGGTGGCCTGGGGCCGGAAGAACTCCATCTGGCCGTTCAACTTCGGCCTGTCCTGCTGCTACGTGGAGTTCGCCACCAGCATCACCAGCAAGTACGACGTGGCCCGCTTCGGCTCCGAGGTGGTGCGGGGCACGCCGCGCGAGGCCGACGTCATGGTGGTCGCGGGGACGGTCTTCATCAAGATGGCGCCCGTCATCAAGCGGCTCTACCAGCAGATGATGGAGCCGCGCTGGGTCATCTCCATGGGCTCCTGCGCCAACTCCGGGGGGATGTACGACATCTACAGCGTGGTGCAGGGCGTGGACAAGATCCTCCCCGTGGACGTCTACGTGCAGGGCTGCCCGCCCCGTCCGGACACGTTCATGGAGGGCCTGCTCCTCCTGCAGGAGGCGGTGGGGAAGGAGCGGCGCCCCCTCACCTGGCTCGCCGGGGACGGCCGCATCGAGCGCGCGCCGCGCCCGTCGCTGCGGGACCAGAAGCGGGCCGCGCGCGGTGCGGCGACCACCTACCCGCCGCCGGACCGCGTATGACCACGGGCATCACCCAGGCGCGACCGCGCGAGCCGGGAGCGGGCGGTCTCGAGGCAGGCAGCGCGGAGGAGGTGCGCGTCCGCTTCGGCCCCGTCATCCTCGCCGTCCAGCCGACCGCGGATGGTGTGCCCACCCTCTGGGTCGCGCCCGGGCGCGTCCGCGACGTGCTCCGCTACCTCCGGGCCGAGGTGCCGCGCCCGTACCGCACGCTCTTCGACCTCACGGTGCTGGACGAGCGCGTGCGGGGCCAGCGCGCGGGCCAGCCCGCCAGCGACTTCACGGCGGTCTACCACCTGCTGTCCTACGAGCGCAACGCCGACGTCCGCCTGAAGGTGCCGCTCACCGGCGACCCGCCCCGGCTGCCCACGGTCACCGACCTGTGGCCCGCCGCCAACTGGTACGAGCGCGAGGCCTGGGACATGTTCGGGGTGGCCTTCGACGGGCACCCGCACCTCCGGCGCATCCTGATGCCCCCGACCTGGCAGGGCCATCCCCTGCGCAAGGACCACCCCGCGCGGGCCACGGAGATGGGCCCCTACCAGCTCCCCGACGACAAGCAGGAGCGCGAGCAGGAGGCGCTGCAGTTTCGCCCGGAGGACTGGGGGCTGCGGCGGCGCAGCGCCACCTCGGACTTCATGTTCCTCAACCTCGGCCCGCAGCATCCCGGCACCCACGGCGTGCTGCGCCTCGTCCTCCAGCTGGACGGCGAGGAGATCGTGGACTGCATTCCGGACATCGGCTTCCACCATCGCGGGGCCGAGAAGATGGGGGAGCGGCAGTCCTGGCACACCTACATCCCCTACACCGACCGCGTGGACTACCTGGCGGGCGTCGTGAACAACCTGGGCTACCTCGCCTCGGTGGAGCGGCTGGCCGGGATCGAGGTGCCGGACCGGGCCAAGGTCATCCGGGTCATGCTGTGCGAGCTGTTCCGGCTGGCGAATCACCTGGTCTGGTACGGGACCTACGCGCAGGACGTGGGCGCGCTCTCGCCGGTCTTCTACATGTTCAGCGACCGGGAGCGGATCTTCGGGATCGTGGAGGCCGTCTGCGGCGCGCGCATGCACCCTGGCTGGTTCCGCATCGGCGGCGTGGCCGCGGACCTGCCCGAGGGCTGGGACTCCCTCGTCCGGGACTTCCTGGCCTACATGCCGGCGCGCCTGGCGGAGTACGACACGCTGGTCCTCCGGAACGGCATCTTCAAGGGCCGCACCGTGGGCATCGGCGACTACACGCTGGACGAGGCCATCGACTGGGGCGTGACCGGGCCGAACCTGCGGGCCTGCGGCCTGGGCTGGGACCTGCGGAAGGCGCGCCCCTACTCCGGCTACGACTGGTTCGAGTTCGACGTACCCACCGCGACCCGGGGCGACTGCTACGACCGGGCGGTGGTGCGCGTGGAGGAGATGCGCCAGAGCCTCCGGATCGTCGAGCAGTGCGTGCGCCAGATGCCGGCCGGCCCCTACAAGGCCGACCATCCGCTCACCACGCCGCCGCTGAAGGAGCGCACGCTCAAGGACATCGAGACCCTGATCGCGCACTTCCTGAACGTCACCTGGGGGCCCGTGATCCCGCCGGGCGAGGCGTGCGTGCCCATCGAGGCGACCAAGGGCATGACCGGCTACTACTGCGTGAGCGACGGGAGCACGATCCCGTACCGCGTCCGCATCCGGGCCCCCTCCTTCGCCCACATGCAGACCGTGCCCCTGATCAGCCGCGGCCTCATGGTCTCCGACCTGCTCGCCATCCTGGGCAGCCTGGACTTCGTCCTGGCGGACGTGGACCGGTAAACGAGAGCCGAG
>JBHGAX010000471.1:0-2567 GCA_041946635.1 Methylomirabilales bacterium (SeqCode) | reverse complement strand
TCCGGTCCTTTCCCGAGGCGATCGGCTCCGCGGCCTCGGCGTCTCCGCGGTTCACATCCCCGAGGTCTTTCTCCGCAGGGCGGCCAGGCAGGGGGGCAGGGCGACGGCCAGGATGCCCAGGGCGAGGAGCGTGGCGGAGATGGGGCGGGTCACGAACACCGCGAGGTCGCCCTGGCTGATCATCATGGCCTCGCGGAAGCTCCGCTCCATCATGGGACCCAGCACCAGCGCCAGGACGAGGGGCGCCGAATCGTACTTCAGGCGCCGCATGGCGTAGCCCAGCAGGCCGAAGCCGATCATCAGCCAGACGTCGAGGAGCGAGTTGTTGATCGAGTAGACGCCCACCAGGCAGAGGAGCAGGACGATGGGCATGAGCACGTGCAGCGGCGTCTTGATGATGTTCGCGAACACGCCGACCAGCGGCAGGTTGAAGACGAGGAGCATGGCGTTGCCGATGTACATGCTGGCGATGACGCCCCAGAAGAGGTCGGGCTTCTCGCTGATGAGCGTGGGCCCGGGGCTGATCCCGTGGATCAGGAGCACCGCCATGATGACCGCCATGGCGGGCGTGAAGGGGATGCCCAGGGCCATGAGCGGCACGTAGGCCCCGCCCACCGCCGCGTTGTTCGCCGCCTCCGGCCCCGCGACGCCCTCGATGGCGCCCCGGCCGAACTCTCCGCGCCTGTCCAGCCGCCGCTCCGCCGAGTAGCTGACCATCGTCGCGATCACGGGCGACGGGCCGGGGATGAGGCCGGTGAAGAACCCGATGACCGAGCCGCGGATCATGGGCCAGAGCGAGCGCCGCCATTCCTCCATCGTGGGCCACAGCTCGCGGAAGCGCACGTGGTGGAGGGAAGCCTTCCCCTCGGGCTCCTCCGCGGTCAGGAGCACCTCCGAGATGCCGAAGAGGCCCATGGCCACGGGCAGGAAGTCGATGCCCTGGGCCAGGAGCGGCTGCTTGAAGGTGTAGCGGAGATATCCGGCCACCGTCTCCATGCCCACGGTGCCGAGGGCCAGGCCGATGCCCATCATCATCAGCGACTTGAGGAGGTTGCCTCCCGTGAGGCGCGACATGATCATGAGGCCGACCAGGGCCACGGTGAAGTACTCGGCCGGGCCGAACTTCAGGGCGGCCATGGCCAGGCTGGGAGCCATGAAGCTGAGCGCCAGGATGCTGATGGAGCCCGCCACGAAGGAGCCCACCGCCGAGACGGCCAGGGCGGCCCCCGCCCGCCCCCGGCGCGCCATCTGGTAGCCCTCCAGGACCGTGACGACCGAGGCGGCCTCGCCCGGGATGTTGAGGAGGATCGAGGTGGTCGAGCCGCCGTACATGGCGCCGAAGTAGATGCCGGCAAACATGATCATGCCGGACACCGGGTCCATGCCGTACGTGAGGGACAGGAGCAGCGCCATGGTGCCCAGCGGGCCGAGGCCGGGCATGACGCCGATCACCGTGCCGATGACCGCGCCCAGAAACCCGAAGAAGAGGTTCAGGGGGGAGAGGGCGACCGCGAAGCCGTGGAGCAGCCCGCCGAAGGCGTCCACGGGGCTACTCCAGCCACGCGCCGACGATCCCGAGCGGCAGCGGGACCTTCAGCCAGAGGACGAACGTGACGTACGAGAACACCGCCAGGACGACCGTGACGGCGAGCGCGGGCAGCCAGCGCCGGTAGCCGAAGATCCGCATGGCGGCCAGGACGAACAGGAAGATGGCGAGCGGGAAGCCCACGGGCTTCAGCGCGAGGCCGTACGCGGTCAGCAGCCCCAGGAGCAGGACGGCCCGGTGCGTGCGGCGGGGCGCCTCCCCGGCCGCGCCCGCGGCAGCCGCTCGGGGCGCCATCCCGCGGCCGAGCAGGGCCTGGACCAGGCAGCCGGCCGCCGCCAGGCTGAGGAACGCGCCCACCATCAGCGGAAAGAAGCCCGGCCCCGGGTACCCGAGCTTCCCGCGCGGCATGCCGAGCGCCATCCCCTCGTACGCGATCCCGATCGCCAGGATGAACCCGGCGAAGCCGACTTCCGTAGCTTTCATGCGATCACCGAGCGGCCAGCGATCAGCGGTCAGCCAGAGCCCCGGCCGCGGCCTGGGCGCTACCGGCTGACCGCTGACCGCTGAAAGCGGAATGCTGTTACTTCCCCACCGCCGTCTTGCCGTACTTGTCCCAGAGCGGCCGGTAGATGCTGTCCAGCTTCTTGATGTAGGCCGCGTACTCCTCCGGGCCCTGGTAGTCCGAGGGGAAGGCGGTCTTCTCGGCGTTGGCCTTGAACTCCTGGCTGTTCATGACCTGCTTCACGGCGCCGGCGAAGGCCGACACGATCGGCTTCGGCGTCTCCCTCGGCATGGCGAAGCCGCGCGAGGAGCCGCTGGTGAAGTCGTAGCCCAGCTCCTTGAACGTCGGCACATCGGGCAGGAAGGGCGAGCGCTTGTCCGCCATGATGGCCAGGGCCCGGAGCTTCCCGCCCTTGACCTGCGGGTAGACGATGCTCAGGTTGTTGGCGGAGGCGTCCACGTGGCCGGCCAGCGCGGCCTGCCAGGAGGGCCCGTCCCCCGAGAACGGCACGATGTTGGC
>JBHGAX010000470.1:0-2570 GCA_041946635.1 Methylomirabilales bacterium (SeqCode) | reverse complement strand
AGGACCCGCGTGCCCGCGAACAGCTCCGGCGGGATGCGGAACGTCTCGAACTCGCGCCAGAGGCCGGCCTCGTCGGCGTAGAGCCGCTGCAGGCTGCCGTGGGTCGTCCACTCCAGCCCGAAGGCCTCGGCCGTGTCCTGGGCGGGCGGGATGCCCGTAGCCGTCTCCTGACTCATTCGCACTCCTTGGCGACCGCCGCCCCGGCGGCCAGCAGTTCGAGGGCCGCCTGCAGCACCTGCTCCCCACGAATGTCCAGCGCGCAGTCGGGGTACCGGCAGTTCCCGGTCCGGCAGGACGGACAGAGCGGCTCCCGTGCGATGACCCGGTGGCGCTCCCGATCGTGGAGCGGCCCGCTGAACCGCGGCTCGCTGCGCCAGAACAGCGTCACGCTCGGCGTACCCACCGCGTAGGCCGCGTGCGCGATCCCGGTGTCCGCCGAGACCAGCAGGTCGGCGCCGGCCAGGAGTGCCGCAACCTCCACGAGCGACAGCTCCCCCGCCAGGAGGAGGACGCGCGGCGGCTGGCCCAGCTCGCAGGCGATCCTTTCCGCCAGGGCGCGCTCGCTCGGCGCGCCGGTGAGCAGCAGCCGCGCGCTCGGGTCGGCCTCCAGGAGCCGCCGCCCCAGCCAGACGAAGCGCTCCGCGGGCCAGCGCTTGTTCTGCGCGGACGCGCCCGGGTGGAGGACGATCCGCCGGGTGTCCCGGGGCAGGCCGTGCGCCAGGAGCCGCGCCTCGACCCGCCGCCGCGCCGCATCCGGAACCGCAAGCGCCGGACGCTCGGTCACCGCGGGACACCCCAGCAGCGCGGCCGTGCGCAGGCCCGAGGTGATCGCGTGCTCGGTGGCCGGGCCGGCGCGCAGGCAGTCGGCGTTGGCCATCATGCGGGCATACCGCGTGCCGCGCCCCACGGTCCGGATCAGCGTGCGGCAGCCGCCCAGGCGCACGAGCGGGACGACGTCCGGCTCCGCGATGTAGGCCAGGAACCCGATGTCGCACTTCGCGGCACGGATGGCGGCCAGCGTCTCCCGCACCCGGCGGTACTTCCCGTAGTACGGGATCACGGCATCCAGGCGCGGGTCTCCGGCGTAGAGCGACGCGAAGGCCGCATGGTACAGCCCGACCAGCCGCGTGTCGGGCAAGCCGGCCCGGAGCGCCTCCAGGACGGGGGTGAGGCAGATGGAGTCGCCGAGCGCGGTCGAGACCACCACCAGGATGCCCCGGGCGCCGGCCGCCTGCCCGGGCGTCCAGCCCCGCGCCGTCGGCAGCAGGCCGGCGCCGTGCGCGGCGAGCGTGGCCCCGCGGACCAGGCCGTCCACGAACGGAATCTTCACCGGCCGGTACCCCAGAATTCCTGAAACGCCCGGAACACCGTCTCGGGCGACAGCTGCTCCAGCCCGACCCGGGGCGGGTCCTCGCCCGCCCAGAGGCTCCGGTCCAGGAGGACGACCCGGTGCAGGTCGCCGTAGCCGTGCGGCCCCACCCGGTGCGCGTTGTACGGGTGGAGCAGCGCCAGGGTGGGCACCCGCAGCGCGAAGGCCAGATGCATGACGCCGGTGTCGGTGGTCACCAGCGCGCGGCAGCGCGCGAGCAGCGCCGCGGTCTCCGGCAGCGCGAGCTGACCGGCGAACGGCGTGGCCCGTGCCCCCAGCGCCTCGGCGACGGCCTCCGCCGCGCGGGCGTCCTCTCGCCCTCCCGTGAGGACCAGGTGGACCGGGTACGCGTCCAGCAGGCGCTTGCCCAGCGCCGTGAAGTGGTCCGCCGGCCAGTCCCGAAAGGCGAGCCGCGGGGAGGCATGCACCTGGAACGCCACCAGCGGCGTCGCCTCGAGACCGCGCGCCGCGAGGACGTCCGCCGCGCGGCCGCGCGCCGCCTCCGGCACCGCGACGTCCATCCGCGGGTCGGCCGTGTCGGCCCCGAGGGCCCGCACGATCTGCAGCGTCTGCTCCACGCCCGGCCGTTCCAGGTAGTCGGGGACGGCCACCGGGCAGTTCACCAGGAAGGCAAAGCGCGTCATGCGCGGGTTGCTCGCGATGACCCCGGCGCCGGACAGGTAGGCCAGCGGCCAGATGTCGGGATCGTTGGCCCGGAGGATCACGGCCGTGTCGGGCCGCGCGGCGCGCAGGGCGCGCAGCGTCCGGGCGAAGCCGAGCGGCCCCTTGGCGTGCGGCACCAGGGCGTCGATGCTCGGGTTGCCCTCCAGGACGGCGCGCCGGCGCCGGTGGACGACGGCCGTGATCCGGCAGCCCGGGAAGCTCTCGCGCAGCGCGCGGATGGCCGGCGTGTCGGAGAGCGTGTCGCCGATGCCCGCCGTGCTGAAGACCACCAGCGACCGCGGGGCCGCCGGGCGCCCCGCCACGGGCGGGAGCGGCCGGCGCCGCCACGCCGCCCGGCAGAGGCCCTGCAGGCCGGCCAGCACCAGGCGCTGCCAGGCGCGCCGCAGGGGCTTAGTGCTGGCGCCCATGACTGCACTCATGCGTGCGGGCCTTCCCGCTCCGAAGCGTCGCGCAAAGGTCAACGCGCCCTCGACTCCGCCCTCGCCTATCGCTCGGGCTACGCTCGGGCTGAACGGAA
>JBHGAX010000047.1:0-16185 GCA_041946635.1 Methylomirabilales bacterium (SeqCode) | reverse complement strand
GCGCTCAGCGCCGGTCTCACCGCCCTGGGCGGCACCTTCTACGCCTACTACCAGTTCTACCTGCAGCCCAACACCGTGCTGAACGCCAACCACTCCGTGGACATCATGATCCGGCCCATCGTCGGGGGCAGCGGGACGATCCTGGGCCCCATCCTCGGCTCCTTCCTGCTGGAGCTGCTGGGCGAGTTCT
Source organism: Methylomirabilales bacterium (SeqCode) (assembly GCA_041946635.1). Lineage (GTDB taxonomy): Bacteria > Methylomirabilota > Methylomirabilia > Methylomirabilales > 2-02-FULL-66-22 > 2-02-FULL-66-22. Next base: position 15,995 of record JBHGAX010000047.1, on the reverse strand, counting down.
CCCGCACCTACTTCGCGGCCGGGACGGCGGGCCTCACCGTGGCGATCTACGGCCTGCTCCTGATCGTGGTCGTCCTCTTCCTGCCCCGGGGCGTCTATCCCAGCCTGCGCGATCGGCTGCGGCGGGCGGCGGGGAAGCTGGCATGACCGCCGTGCTCCTCTCGGTGGAGCAGGCCAGCAAGGCCTTCGGCGGCCTGCGGGCGGTGCAGCGCGTGAGCTTCACGGTGGCCGAGGGGGAGATGCTCGGCCTCATCGGGCCGAACGGCGCGGGGAAGACCACGCTCTTCCACCTGCTGTCCGGGTTCCTCCAGCCGGACGAGGGGGAGATCCGCTTCGCCGGGGAGTCGCTCCGCGGTCTGCGCCCGCACGACGTGTGCCAGCGGGGGATGGTCCGCACCTTCCAGATCACGCGGCCGTTCCACCGGCTGACCGTGCTGGAGAACGTGCTGGTGGGGGCGCTGGAGCGGGTGGCGCACCGGCGGCAGGCCGTGGCCATCGCGGAAGAGGTCCTGGAGCTGACGGGACTCGCCGGCAAGGCGGAGACGATGGGGCACAACCTCACCATGCCCGAGCGCAAGCGGCTGGAGCTGGCCCGGGCGCTGGCCACCGGCCCCCGCGTCCTGCTGCTGGACGAGGTCATGTCCGGCCTGAACCCCACGGAGAGCGGCCGGCTCATCGAGCTGGTCCGGGCAATCCACCGGCGCGGGATCACGGTGGTGCTCATCGAGCACATCATGAAGGCCGTGATGGCGCTCTCCCAGCGCGTGCTGGTGCTGAACTACGGCGAGCTGATCGCCGACGGCCCGCCCGGGGAGGTCGTGCGGAACCGCAAGGTGATCGAGGCGTACCTGGGCGAGGGCTACGAGCCGTGACCGGCTCGTGGCTCGTGGCTCGTGGCTCATGGCAAGAACGGTTCGTGCTCTGGCCAGGAGCTATGAGCCAAGAATGAGCCCGGGCGGCGCAGCCGCGAGGATACCGTGCTGAAGGTCCGGGGCATCCAGACCTACTACGGGCAGGTGCAAGCGCTCCACGAGGTCAGCCTCGAGGTGCAGGAGGGCGAGATCGTCTCGGTGCTGGGCAACAACGGCGCCGGGAAGACGACCACCCTCATGACCATCTCGGGCGTGCTCGCTCCCCGGCGGGGTGAGATCGAGTTCGAGGGGCGTCGCATCGAGGGCCACAAGCCCGCGGAGGTGGTGGAGCGCGGCCTGTGCCACGTGCCGGAGGGCCGGCAGCTCTTCGCCTCGATGACGGTGGAGGAGAACCTGCTGATGGGCGGCGCCTCCCGGCGGGCGCGCCCGGTGCGGGCGGAGGCGCTGGAGCAGGCCTACCGGCTCTTCCCGCGCCTCCGGGAGCGCCGCCAGCAGCTCGCCGGCACGCTGTCGGGCGGCGAGCAGCAGATGCTGGCCATCGCGCGGGGCCTCATGGGGCGCCCGCGGCTGCTCATGCTGGACGAGCCGTCCCTGGGCCTCTCGCCCGTCCTGGTCACGAGCATGTTCGAGGCCGTCCGGCAGATCAACCAGGCCGGGACCACCATCCTGCTCGTGGAGCAGAACGTCTTCCGCGCCCTCAAGCTGTCCCACCGGGGCTACGTGCTCGAGGACGGCCGCATCGTGGCCCGCGGCCCGAGCGCCGACCTGCTGGCCGACCCCCAGATCCGCACACGCTACCTCGGACTGTAGTCCGACCCGTCCGACTAGTCGATCGCCGCGGGCTCCTCCAGCTCCAGGCCGGTCTTCTCCAGCAGGACCACCTGGTCGGCGATCTCGGTGAGGCGGGCGCGGCCCAGGCGCTCCTCGGCCAGGACGAAGCCCACCTCCTCCTCGAGGAACATGTGGTGCAGGAACTCCTTCACCAGGGCCACACCCTTCTCGCGGATGAGCTCGTTCAGCCCCCCGGCCGCGGGGCACTGGGTCAGGGTCTTGAACTCCGCCAGGCGGGCTTCCAGGTCGCGGTGCTCGTTCTCCATCTCGGCCACGACGCCGGCCGCGTCCGCCCCGGTCGCCGCCAGGGGACGGAAGATCCAGCGCTCCTCGGAGCCCCAGTACTCCCGCAGCTCCAGGTCGAGGTACGTGGCCATGTTCTTCGCCACGATGGGCGAGCTGGGCGTGCGCATGAGCAGGGCCCGGTCGAGGGTCATCAAGGCCTTCCGGATCGTGCGATGATTCTTCATGAAGATGTCGATGGCCGTGGCGGTCATGGCGGCTCCCCTCATGGGCGGCTGGGACGGCAGCGGCGGGCTCGGCGCGGGCGTACTATAGTCCAGCGCGGCCCGGTCGTCGAGCGGCGCCGCGCCGGCCCGAGGCAATCGTCCGGGAAGCCAAAATCGGACAGTCAAACCGGACGGACCGGTTGACTCCCCTCCCTGGAGTCGATAGTCTCTGGGCCGCCATTCCCCGGCTGGTTAGGCAGGCGTCTCGCGCTTCTCAGAAGGAGAGCACCGATGCCCGAGCTGAATCCCTTCGCCATCGCGCAACGGCAGTTGGACCAGGCCGCTGAGAGGCTGGGGCTCGACGCCGCCACCCACGAGCTGCTGCGGTGGCCCCAGAAGGAGCTGACGGTCTCCATCCCCGTGCAGATGGACGACGGGAACGTCAAGGTCTTCCGCGGCTACCGCGTGCAGTACAACACGGCCCGGGGGCCGAGCAAGGGCGGCATCCGCTGGCACCCGGACGAGACCCTGGACACGGTGCGGGCCCTGGGCGCCTGGATGACGTGGAAGACCTCCGTGGTGGATATCCCCCTGGGCGGCGGCAAGGGCGGCGTGACCTGCAACCCGAAGGTCATGTCGGAGGCGGAAAAGCAGCGGCTGGCGCGCGCCTACATCCGCGCGGTGGCCGACGTGCTGTCGGTGTCGCGGGACGTGCCCGCGCCCGACGTGTACACCACGCCCCAGATCATGGCCTGGATGATGGACGAGTACGAGACGCTGGTGCGCGAGCACCACCCCGGGGTCATCACGGGCAAGCCGCTGGCGCTGGGCGGCTCGGAGGGGCGGGGCGACGCCACCGCGCGGGGCGGCATCTACGCGACCCGCGAGGCGGCCAAGATCCTGGGGGTCGACCTGGCGGGGAAGACCATGGCGATCCAGGGCTTCGGCAACGCCGGGCAGTACGCGGCGCTGCTGGGCGCCGAGTACCTGGGCCTGAGGCTGGTGGCCGTCTCGGATTCCAAGGCGGCCGTGTACAACCGCAAGGGGCTGGACCCCGCAAGGCTGGTGGACCACAAGCTGCGCACGGGCAGCGTGCAGGGGTTCCCGGAGGCGGAGCCGATCAGCAAGGAGGCGCTGCTCGAGCTGGAAGTCGCGATACTCTTCCCGGCGGCGCTCGAGAACGTCATCACGGCCGCCAACGCCCCCAAGCTGCGCTGCAAGATCTGCTGCGAGCTGGCCAACGGACCCACGACGCCCGAGGCGGACGACATCCTGTACGACCGCGGCATCTTCGTCATCCCGGACTTCCTCGCCAACGCGGGCGGCGTGACGGTCTCCTACTTCGAGCAGGTGCAGAACAGCTACAACTTCTACTGGCCGCTGATGGAGGTGCAGCAGCGGCTGGACGAGAAGATGACCCGCGCGTTCTACGGGGTGCACGAGCTGTACAAGCGCGAGAAGGTCCCCATGCGGCAGGCCGCCTACCTGGTGGCGGTCTCGCGGGTGGCGGAGGCGTGCAAGCTGCGGGGGTGGGTCTAACCGAGTGCCGAGTGCCAAGTGCCGAGATGCGTGCCGACCGACCCGTAACAGGTAACCCGTAACCTTCGGTTCGAGACAGTGTCCGAGGTTCCGAGTTACGCGTTACGAGTTCGATGCGGCTGGCACGGTCGCTGAGGACCGCTTGTGGAGATCCTGAAACTCTACCGCCTGCTCCGCAAGATGAACCAGTACCCGAGCCTGGTCGGGCTCATGCGCAGCATCTTCATGGAGGTGCTGGAGCAGCGGGGGCTGGCGAGCCGGGAGCAGCTCTTCGCGCAGGCGCTCGAGGCCATGCAGCGGGACGGCGTGGGCGACACGGAGACGGCGCGGCAGGAGTACCTGGAGGCCGTGGTGGACACCACGGTGGCCCTGCAGCTCAGCCCCGTGGACATCGAGAACTACATCAACCTGGCCCGGAAGAAGGAAAACGCCCAGATGCTCAGCATGCTGGCCAACCGGGACCAGGCGACGACCGAGGAGATCGTCCGCGCGCTCCGGGAGTTCTGCGACATCCCCAAGGGGGAAGTCTACATCTCCCGGGAGGAGGCCGAGGGCATCCGCGTGGCCCTCATCTCGCGCTTCATCTCCAACCAGCTGCCGTTCATCAGCCTGGCCAAGAACTACGTCACGATGCGCGACACGGACGCCATCCTGCAGCGGACGCTCTTCAGCCGGCGGCGCCCGGGCAAGCTGGGCGGGAAGGCGGCCGGGATGATCCTGGCCCACAAGATCCTGCTCCCCACCCTGGAACCGAAGGACCGGGAGCTGGAGAGCCTCGTCCGGGTGCCCGATACCTGGTACCTGAACTCCGGGGTCTTCTCGGAATTCCTGGACCGGAACAACCTCTACCTCTTCCACACGTTCAAGTACAAGGACCGGGAGAGCATCGAGAAGGACTTCCTGCGGATCGAGGAGCAGTTCCAGTACGCGTCGTTCGCCCCGGAGGTCGTGGCCGACTTCCGCCGCATCCTGGAGGAGGTCGGCGAGCATCCCATCATCATCCGCTCCTCCAGCATGCTGGAGGACAACTTCGGCCTGGCCTTCTCCGGCAAGTACCAGTCCATCTTCCTCACGAACCAGGGCGACCTGGAGACCCGGCTCGGCGAGTTCGTGGCCGGCCTGAAGAAGGTCTTCGCCAGCACGTTCGGGCCGGATCCCATCCTCTACCGCCGCGACCACGGGCTGCTGGACTACGACGAGCGCATGGCCATGGTGGTGCAGAAGGTGGTGGGCCGGCGCTTCGGCGACTACTTCTTCCCCTTCGCCGCCGGGGTGATGTTCTCGCGCAACGTCTATCGCTGGAATCCCAAGCTCCGGAAGGAGGACGGGCTCGTCCGCCTGGTGCACGGCCTGGGCACGCGGGCGGTGGACCGGGTCGGGTCCGACTACCCGCGCATGGTGCCGCTCAGCCACCCGCAGCTCCGCCCGGAGGTCACGGCGGACCAGGTGCGGAAGTACTCCCAGAAGCAGGTGGACGTCCTGAACCTGCGCACCGGCCGCCTGGAGACGCTGGATTTCCGGAGCCTGGCGGCCGCGGTGCAGCACCCGGACCTGTTCTACGCCGTCTCCGTGCTGCAGCACGACCACCTGGCACCGCCCCTGTTCAAGATGCAGAGTCTGCAGGGGCAGGAGTTGTGTCTCACCTTCGACAACCTGCTCTCCAAGACCCCGTTTCCCTCGGTGGCCAAGAAGATCCTGACGAAGGTGGAGGCCGCCTACGGGCGGCCCGTGGACATCGAGTTCGCGTGGGACGACGGCGCGCTGTACCTCCTGCAGTGCCGCTCGCTCTCCGTCCGGCGGGAGCCGGACCGGGTGGAGTTGCCGCAGCGCGTGCCGCGGGAGCGGACGCTCTTCGCCACCCAGTCGGCGTTCTCGGCCGGGGTGGTGAACGATCTGGAGTACGTGGTGTACGTGGATCCGCGGGCCTACGACCGCCTGCCGAGCTACGAGGCCAAGATGCGGATCGCGGCCGTGGTGAACCTGCTCAACAGGCAGCTGGGCGAGCGGCGGTACGCCCTGATGGGGCCGGGGCGCTGGGGCAGCAACGACATCAACCTGGGGGTGCGGGTCACCTACTCGAACATCAACAAGACCAAGCTGCTGGTAGAGATCGCCTTCGCCCGGGAGGGCGCGACGCCCGAGGTCTCCTACGGCACCCACTTCTTCCAGGACCTGGTGGAGGCCGACATCGTCGTCACGTCCCTGTTCCCCGACGAGCCGGGCGCCTTCCTCAACGAGGCGTTCGTGCTGGGCGCCGAGAACCTCCTGTCCACCATCGCGCCCGAGATGGCGGACTGCAAGGAGGTCGTCCACGTCATCAACGTCCCCACGGTCACCGGCGGGCACTACCTGCACCTGTACATGGACGCCGGCAGGCGGAAGGGCATCGCCACGTTCGGGCCGCGGTCCGAAGCGGAAGGCAGCCGCGCGGCGCCGCCGCCGATCGAGACGGCGTAGCGCTCCGCCTCGGGGCATCGGAGCCAGAGCCGCAGGGTCCAGATGCAAGGCGGTCCGCCGGAGGCCCTGTCAATCCCTCGGCAGGCGGATGCTGTACCGGCGGATCTTGCGGTACAGGGTGCGGCGGTCGATGCCCAGGATGGAGGCCGCGCGGATCTGGTGGCCCTTGGTCCGCCGCAGCACGGCGGCGATGTAGTCCTTCTCCAGGTCCTCCAGGCTGGCCTCCTTGGCCAGGGCGCGCTCCATGGGATCCGCGCCGCTCAGGAGGTTCGGCGGCAGGTCGGCCGGCTGGATCGCGGGCCCCCGGCCCAGCGTGACGGCCCGCTCGATGACGTTCTCCAGCTCGCGCACGTTGCCGGGCCAGGCGTGGCTCAGCAGGATGCTCATGGCCTCCTTCGAGATCTCCCGGATGGCGGCGTTGGACTCCTTGGCAAACTTGACCATGAAGTGGTTGGCGAGGAGGGGGATGTCCTCCTGCCGGTCCTTCAGGTCCGGCAAGAGGATGGGCACCACGTTGAGCCGGTAGTACAGGTCCTCGCGGAACGTCCCCTGGTCCACCGCCTGCTTCAGATCCCGGTTGGTGGCCGCGATGACCCGCACGTCGATCTTGATGGTCCGCGTCCCGCCCACCCGCTCGATCTCCCGCTCCTGCAGGGCCCGCAGGATCTTGGCCTGCAGGTCCAGCCGCATGGAGCCCACCTCGTCGAGGAAGAGGCTGCCGCCGGTGGCCAGCTCGAACTTGCCCACCTTGGTGGCCACGGCGCCCGTGAAGGAGCCCTTCTCGTGGCCGAACAGCTCGGATTCGAGCAGCTCGGCCGGGATGGCGGCGCAGTTGACCGCCACGAACGGCTTGGACGCGCGCGGGCTGTTGTAGTGCACGGCCTTGGCCACCAGCTCCTTGCCGGTGCCGCTCTTGCCGTAGACCATGACGGTGCTCCGGCTGGGCGCCACCTGCTCGATCAGGCTGAAGACCTCCTGCATGGCCCGGCTCTTGCCCACGATGTTCTCGAAGTGGTAGCGGGTCCGCACCTCCTGGCGCAGGGCCCGGACCTCGTGCCTGAGGCGCCGCTCCTCCAGGGCCTTCTCGATGGTCAGCAGCATCTCGTCGATCTTGAACGGCTTGCTGATGTAGTCGTAGGCCCCTTCCTTCACCGCCTGGACCGCCTGATCGATGGAGCCGAAGGCCGTCATGATGAGCACCACGGTCGTGGGGTTCAGCTCCTTGACCGCCTTCAGGGCCTCCATGCCGTCCAGGCCGGGCATCACCACGTCGAAGATGGCGAGGTCCACCGGCTCCCGCTCCAGCAGGGCCAGCGCGCTCTCCCCGTCCCCCGCGGTGGCCACCTGGTAGTCGTTCTTCTCCAGGACCTTCGCGAGGAGGTCCAGCATCTCGCGCTCGTCGTCCACGATCAGGATGCGTGCCTTCATGCCGTGCCCTCTGCCGCGGGCAGCCAGATGGTGAAGGTGGTGCCGCGCCCCACCTCCGTGGCTACCGCGATGCTGCCGTGGTGGTCCTCCACGATCCGCCGGCTGATCGCCAGGCCGAGCCCCGTCCCCTTGCCCACCCCCTTGGTGGTGAAGAAGGGGTCGAAGATGCGCTCCATCAGCTCGGGCGGGATGCCCGTCCCCGTGTCGCTGATGGCGGCCTCCACGCCGGGCCGCGCCGGGCGCCCGCCCTTGCGCGGCCGGTCCGCCTGGCGCGTGCGGAGCGTGAGCGTGCCGCCCCCCGGCATGGCGTGCCAGGCGTTGATCACGATGTTCAGGAACGCCTGCTCCAGCTGGTTGGCGTCGCCCGCGATGGCGGGCAGGCCGTCCTCCGGCTCCAGGCGAATGGTGATCTGCTCCTTGGCCACCTGGTGCTCCACCAGCCCGAGGACCTCGCGCAGGAGGTGGTTGAGGTCGAGGGGGGCCAGCTCGATCTTGGCCGGGCGGGCGAAGTTCAGGAGCTGGCGGATCAGCTTCGCGATCCGGTCCGTCTGGGCCACGATGATCTCCAGCTCCTGCGGCCGCCTGTCCCCCGACTCCATCATGAGGTACTCGGCCGAGCCGGAGATCACGTTCAGCGGCGTGCCGATCTGGTGCGCGATGCCCGCGGCCAGCTGGCCGACCACGGCCAGCTTCTCGGCCTGCTGCACCTCCTGCGCGAGCGTGACGCGGTCGGTCACGTCCTCGATGGCCAGGACCGCCCCGGTGATCTCGTCGGTGGCGCTCCGCAGGGCGGCCCCCCGGATGTTGAGCACGACCCGCCCCCGCCGGAGCGTCTCGTGCTCGAAGTAGCGCAGGGTGAACTCGGCGGCGCTGCCATCCAGCAGCCGCTCCACCTCCGGCCGGAGGCCCTCCCGATCGAGCGCCGGGAAGGCCTCGAACAGGTTCTTGTGGAGCACCTCCCCCTCGGGAATGCCGTACCGCTCCCGCATGGCGCGGTTCCAGGTGAGGATGCGGCACTGGCGGTCCACCCCGATGATGCCGTCGGTGATGCTCTGGATGACGTTCCGCGCGGACTCGCTCTCCTCCAGGAGGCGCCGGCGCGCCTCTTCCAGGCGGAGCGTGAGCGCGTTGAACTCGCGCGCGAGCTGCGCCACCTCGTCCCGCCCGGCGATCTGCTCGGCCTCCAGCCGCTCGCCGCTGCCCAGGCTGGAGATGCGCCGCATCAGCCGCTCCAGCGGCAGGCCCACCAGGTGCCGGATGGTGACGACCGTGAGGACCGACAGGACGATCGACACCACCACCAGCATGCCGAGGAACGAGTCGCGCTCGTGGGTGAGCAGCTCCTGCATCTCGATCAGGCTGAAGGAGAGCGACAGGGCGCCGAGCAGTTCGCCCCCGGCCGTGAGGGCCACGGTGTGGGTGCGCACCGGGGTCCCGTTCAGCGTCTCCTCCACGCCACGCCCGTGCGGCTGGTCGGCCAGGGCGCGGGGGACCTCGGGATCCAGCCGCGCCACGTCGGCCGCCAGCCCCCAGGTCTGAATGGGCTTGCCGGCGGGATCGTAGATGGCCAGGCCGAACCGCTCGGGGTCGAGGGCGGTGCGCTTCACGATCGTCGCCAGGTCGCCGGGCGCGCGCCGGCCCAGGGCCTCCGCGGCCGGGATGGCGAGGGCCAGGGCCAGCCGCTCGGCCTGCTCCCAGGCGTCCCGCTGGTGCACCTCCCGCTCGCGCCGCAGCGTCACCGTGGCCAGGACGATCAGCACCACGAGCAGCGGGATCAGGACCCAGAGGATGAGCTTGGCGGCGAGCCTCATGCCGGCCTCCGCATCCGGGCGAAGGCCCGCTCGGCGTTCCGGCTGGTCTGGGCCGCCAGCCGGCCGGGCGGGAGGCCGGTGAGTTCGGCGAGCGCCGCGGCGATGCGCGGCAGGTAGGCCGACTCGTTGCGGCGTCCGCGGTGGGGCTCGGGCGGCAGGTACGGCGCGTCCGTCTCGAGCAGCAGGCGTTCGAGGGGCACCGCCCGGAGCGCGGCCCGCAGGGGGCCCGCGCTGCGGTAGGTGACGGGACCCGCGACGCCCACGTAGTAGCCCCGCGCGGCGGCCTCCGCGGCCATGGCCAGGTCGCCGCTGAAGCAGTGGAGGATCACGGCGGGCAGGCTTCCGGCCTCCTCCCCGAGCACGCGCATCGTGTCCGCGTGGGCGTCCCGGTCGTGCACCACGACGGGGAGGGCCAGGCTGCGCGCCAGGGCGAGGTGCAGCCGGAAGGCCTGCTCCTGGGCGTCCCGGGGCGCCCGGTTGCGGTAGAAGTCCAGGCCCGTCTCCCCGATGCCGAGGACGCGCGGCGAGGCCGCCAGCCCGCGCAGCTCGTCCATGGCGGCCGGCGTGGCATCGCCGGCATGGTGCGGGTGGATGGCCACGCAGGCGAAGACGTCGGCCGCCTGCTCGGCCAGCGCCGCGGCTTGCCGGCTCGAGGCCAGGTCGTAGCCGATGGCGACGACGGCCGCGACCCCGGCCGCGCGTGCACGGTCGAGCATCGCCTCCCGGTCCGCGTCGAACTCGGGCATGTACGGATGGGCGTGAGAGTCGATCAGCGTGTCCACGGCCTGACTATAGGCGGGAGAAGCCCGGCCAGCAAACCGGGCGTGCACCCTTGTCCCATGCTGGACACATTGTCCCGAAGCAACGTGGAATGCGGATTGGAGCAGGTTCCCATTTCGCATCCCGCATTCCGCGTTCCGCATCCGATGTGATACCCTAATCCGTTCGCTCATCCTTATCCCCCAGCCAGGAGGACTCCTGCCATGAGCAGCATGACCCTGCACGAACTGATCGCCGACCTGCGCGCGCTCGGGCTGTCGGGAGGCGCCGCGCCGCAGCTTCCCGCGGGCGCCCTGCCCCCCGCGGCGGTCCTCGACCGCTGGGCGCGCGCCGCCGCCCTGGCCGAGCCCGACGTGCGGCAAGGCGCCGTCTGGGCCCTCCGCGAGGCGGCCGGCGCCGCCGGCCTCGCGGCCGCCTCCATCCACGACATCTACCTGGCGCGGGGGCGCGGCGAGTGGGGCGGGCGCACGGTGCCCGCCATGAACCTGCGCGGCTGGAGCTACCAGACCTGCCGCGCGGCCTTCCGCGCGGCGCGCGCCCGGGAGGCGGGCCTGCTCGTCTTCGAGCAGGCGCCGGCCGAGGCCACCTACGCCGCCCAGCGCCCGGCGGAGTACACGGCCGCCGTGCTGGCCGCCGCCATGCGCGAGGGGCACCGCGGGCCGGTCTTCATCCAGGCGGACCACGTCCAGGTCAACGCCGGGCGCTACGCCCAGGACGCCGCGGCGGAGACCCGGCGCATGACCGACCGGATCCGCGAGTACGTCCAGGCCGGCTTCTACAACATCGACGTGGACGCCTCCACGGTGGTGGACCTCTCGCTGCCCACGCTGGAGGAGCAGCAGCGCCTGAACGCCGAGCTGACCGCCCGCTTCACGCGCATCGTGCGCGAGGCGGAGCCGGCGGGGGTGACGATCTCCGTGGGCGCCGAGATCGGGGAGGTGGGCGCCCACAACACCACGCCGGACGAGCTGCGGGCCTTCATGCGCACCTACCCCCAGGCCCTGGCCGCCGCCGGGGGCGGGCCGGGGATCACGAAGGTGAGCGTGAACTCCGGCACGCACCACGGCGGGAAGGTGCTGCCCGACGGCAGCCTGGCCGAGATCCGCGTGGCCTGGGACACGCTCCGTGACATCTCGCGCGTCTGCCGCGAGGAGTTCAGGATCGCGGGCGCCGTGCAGCACGGCGCCTCCACCCTGCCCATGGCCTACTTCAGCCGCTTCCCCGAGACGGAGACGGTGGAGATCCACCTGGCCCTGGGCTTCAACAACCTGATCTTCGACCACCCCCGCCTGCCCGAGGACGTGAAGCGCGAGATCCGGGAGTACGTGGTGCGGCACCACTCCGACGAGCGGAAGCCGGGGCAGACCGAGGCGCAGTTCCTCTACACCACCCGCAAGAAGGCCTGGGCCGGCATGAAGCAGCGGTTCTGGGACCTGCCGGCGGACGTGCAGGAGGCGCTCATGGCCTCCCTGGAGGGGATGTTCGGCGAGATGTTCGACCGGATGCGGGTCGGCCAGACCCGCGACCTGGTGGCCAAGCTGGTCCAGCCCCCGGCCGTGCCGGTCCCGCCGCCGCCCGCGCTGGCGGCGGCGCTGAAGGGCTGAGGCGTTCGGCTTGACACGGCCTCCCCCGCCTGAGGATAATTTCCGCCCACGCGCGCCACGCGGCGCGCCCGCGACATCGGGAGGGAAGAAAGGAGTCGGCTCATGACACGCGTTCGGCGTACGCTGTGGGTTGTCGCGCTCGCCCTGGCCGTGGCGGTGGCGCTGGCCCCGGCCGCCCAGGCGGGGCAGAAGGCCGAGGTCCGGTGGCTCCAGTGGAAGACCACCGAGGTCGGCGAGAAGCACATGAACGACATGAAGGCCGCCTTCGAGAAGGAGCACCCGGACGTCACGCTCACGCTGGTGGATTCCCCCTTCACCGGCTTCCACGACAAGGCCATCACCCTGGCGCAGGCCCAGAAGCTGGCCGACGTGCTGATGGTGCAGGTGGACTGGATCGCCGAGTTCGCCGAGCTGGGCATGCTGGAGCCGCTCGATCCGTGGCTGGCCAAGGAGCCCAAGGAGTACATGGGGAACATCGCCGCCGCCTTCCAGCAGAAGTGGCAGGGCAAGCAGTACTACCTGCCCCTGCACTCGGGCTGCGTGGCCATGTTCTACAACACCGACATCTTCAAGGCCGCGGGCATCGCCGGGCCGCCCAAGACCTGGGACGAGTACGTCGAGGTCGCCAAGAAGGTGACGAACCCGGAGAAGAAGATCTACGCCACCACGGCCACGCTCCAGATCGAGCCGCCCACGAACATGACCTACGACATCTACCCGCTGATCTACCAGGCGGGCGGCGACATCATCGACGAGAAGACCAGCCGGGCGGTGTTCAACAGCCCCGCCGGGGTGAAGGCCATCGAGTGGTACGCGGACCTGATCAACAAGCACAAGGTGGTGGTGCCCGGCGTCCTGTCCAACGGCGAGAAGGAGAAGCGCGGCAACTTCGGCGCCAACAACATCGCCATGATGTTCGAGGGCCCCTGGGGCGTGCCCATCCAGAAGCGGCTGAACCCCAACCTGAAGTTCGACACCGCGCCCCTGCCCAAGGGCGTGACCACCGGCACGGTGGTGCGCGGCTCGCTGAACACCGTCACGACCCAGGCCCAGAACAAGGAGGCCGCCTGGAAGTTCGTGAAGTGGGCGTCCGGCCCCGTGGGCAACGCGCTCTGGGCCAGGGGCACCGGGGACTTCCCGGCCCGCAAGGACGTGATGGACCAGCCGTTCTTCAAGGAGAACAAGCTGCTGCAGGCCTTCGTGACGCAGATCTCCCTGCCCAACGCCAAGTCGCCGTTCCTGGTCATGCCGAACGCCGTGCAGATGAACAAGATCATGACCACCGAGGTGCAGAACGTGGTGCAGGGCAAGAAGAACGCCAAGCGGGCCCTGGACGACGCCGCGGCGGAGTGGAACAAGATCCTGGCGAAGTACCACAAGTAATCGGACGGTCGGACGCGTCGGACGCGTCGGACGTCGGACAGGTCAGCCGCCCCGGCTCTCCGCGTGGGGGCCGGGGCGGCTGCCTGTTTGCGGGGTGGACGGGGCGATGACCTTCCGGCAGCGCTACCGGCACGAGATCCAGGCCTACGCCTTCCTGGGCCCGGCGCTCGGCCTGCTCCTCGTCCTGATGGTCTACCCGCTCGGCCGGGTCATCCGGCTGAGCTTCTACGAGGTCACCTTCCGGAAGGAGACCTGGGCCGGGCTGGGCAACTACGTCGAGCTGGTGCGCAACCCGCTCTTCTGGCAGGTGCTGTGGCAGACCGTGCTCTTCACCGTGGGGAGCGTGGTCATGCACCTGGTCATCGGCATGGGGCTCGCGCTCCTGCTGCACACCGCCATCAACGTGCACATCCGGAACTTCCTGCGGGGCCTGCTGATCCTGCCCTGGCTCTTCGCCCCCACGGTCGCGGGCATGATCTGGGTCCTCATGCTGAGCCCGTTCGGCGTGCTGAACGGCTTCCTGGCCATGCTGGGCCTGCTGGACGGGACGCAGACGATCAACTGGCTGGCCAATCCGTCCACGGCGCTCCTCTCCGTGACCGCCATGAACATCTGGCGAGCCTACCCCTTCTTCATGGTCATGCTCCTCGCCGGCCTGCAGGCCATCCCCCAGGACGTGTACGAGGCCGCCGACATCGACGGCACCACGCAGGGGCAGAAGTTCTGGTACATCACGCTCCCGGCGCTCCGCGGCATCATCCTGACCATCGTGCTCCTGGACTTCATCTGGACCTTCCGCGCCTTCGACCCCGTGTACGTGATGACGGGCGGCGGGCCGGTGAACGCGTCGCAGGTGCTCCCCACGGACATCTACTTCAGCGCATTCCAGAAGCACCAGACCGGGTATGCCTCGGCCGAGGCGGTGGCCATGTTCCTCATCCTCTTCGCGCTGAGCGTCTTCTACGTGCGGCGCGCGGTGCGGGAAATTGCCTAAGGCGACGGAGGGCTGGGGCATCCGGGCGCGGCGCCGGGCGGCCCATGCCGCCATCTACGCGACGCTCGCGCTGGCCGCCGTCGTCATGATGTTCCCCGTGGCCTGGATGCTCACCGTCTCGGTGCGCCCGAACGTCGAGGTGATGCAGATCCCGCCGCAGTGGGTCCCGACCGTCTTCACGCTCGAGCCGTACCTGCAGGTCCTGACCAGCGCGCGGTACCTGACCACCTTCCGGAACAGCTACTTCATCGCGCTGGCCGTCACGGCCTTCTCCCTGGTGGTGGGCGCCCTGGCGGCGTACGCGCTGGCCCGGTTCCGCTTCCGCGGCCAGCGCAGCGTGATCATGTTCCTCATCGTCACCCAGATGTTCCCCCTGGTCCTGCTCATCATCCCCTACTTCCAGATCGTGGTCCGGCTGGGGCTCTACGACACCCTGACCGCCCTCATCGTGGTCTACACGACCTTCACGCTGCCCTTCTGCATCCTGATGCTCCGCTCCTACTTCGCGGCCATCCCCAAGGAGATGGAGGAGGCCGCCATGGTGGACGGCTGCTCGCGCCTGGGCGCCATCGCCCGCACGCTGCTGCCCATGTCGTTCCCCGCGCTGGTGGGCGCCGGGCTCTACACCTTCCTGCTGGCCTGGAACGAGTTCCTCTTCGCGGTGGTCCTCATCGAGTCCTGGGAGAAGCGGGTCATCACCATGGCCATCTACAGCCTGCTGGCCGAGTTCGTGACCGAGTGGAACATGATGATGGCCTTCTCGGTCCTGGCCAGCGCCCCCCTGGTCATCGCCTTCATCTTCCTGCAGCGGTACGTGGTCGCCGGCATGACGGCGGGCGCCATCAAGTCATGACGGCCCACTCCTCCGGGCGGCCGTTCGACGTGGTGGGGTTCGGGGTGAACGCCCTGGACCTCATCGCCATCATCGACGGCTACCCGCAGCCGGACACCAAGGTCCAGTTCCGCGAGTTCGAGGTGCAGGGCGGCGGGGTGGTGGCCACGGCCATGGCGGCCTGCGCGCGCCTCGGGCTGCGCACGCGCTACATCGGCAAGGTGGGCGGAGACTTCTGGTCGCGCCTGTCGCTCAAGACGCTGAGCCGCGAGGGCGTGGACGTGCGGCACGTGATCCGGGACCGCCGGAGCCCCGGCCACGTGAGCATCGTCCTGGCGGACCGGGCGACGGGCGCCCGCACCCTCTTCTTCCGCCGGCCCCCCGCCTACGAGGTTGCCCCCGGGGAGCTCAACCGCGAGGCGCTCACGGCCGGCCGGCTGCTGCACCTGGACGGGATCGACGCGGCGGCGGCCCTGCAGGCCGTGGGCTGGGCCCGCGAGGCGGGCATGACCGTGACCATGGACGGGGAGCGGATCGTGCCGGGGATCGAGGCGGTGTGGCCGCGGGTGGACGTCCTGGTGTGCAACCCGCGATTCCTGGCCAGCCAGGCCGGCCCCGGCGCGGCCGAGGACCAGCTCCGGCGCCTGCGCGCCCGCGGCCCGGCGCGGGTGGCCGTCACCCTGGCGGCCGAGGGGGTGCTGGGCCTGGCGGACGACCGGCTCCTCCGGATCCCGGGCTTCCCCGTGAGGGCGGTGGACACGAACGGGGCCGGCGACGTGTTCCACGGGGCCTGCGCGGTGGGCGAGCTGCGCGGCTGGCCCTTCGACTGGACCCTCACCTTCGCCGCCGCCGTGGCCGCCATGAAGTGCCGCACGCTGGGCGGCCGGCGGGGCATCCCCCGCCTCCCCGCGGTGGCCGAGTTCCTGGCCGCGCACGGCCACCGGGACCTCGCCGCCGCGGCCTCGGCGTGAGGCCTTCCACCACGAAGGTCACGAAGGACACGAAGGGGCCTCTGA
>JBHGAX010000469.1:0-2583 GCA_041946635.1 Methylomirabilales bacterium (SeqCode) | reverse complement strand
CCCCGGTTCCAGGACGTCGTCAGCCGCAAGCGGCACGCCGAGGCGCTGGACCAGGAGATCGAGAAGTGGATGCACGACAAGGGGGTGGAGGAGGCCCTGGCCATCCTCCAGCGGCACGGCGTCGCCAGCGGGCCGGTCCTGGACATCCCGGGGCTTGTGGCGCACCCGCAGTTCACCGCCAACGGGACCGTCACTCCGGTCGACGTGCCGGGACTGGGCACGCTGCCGCTCCTCGCCCCGCCCATCCGCATGGACGGCGATGCCAGGCCGCGGCGCGGCCGGCCGCCGCGGCAGGGCGAGCACACCGGTGAGGTCCTGGCGGAGTGGCTCGGCGTCACGCCCGGCGACATCGAGCGGCTGCGGGGGGAATCGGCCTTCTGAGGGGAGCGCCCCGGCATGCGTCTCAACCATGGGCAGGACGAACACGAGCGTCGGGAGGAACCCATGCCAATCCATCGCGCGAGCACCCTAAAGCCCTACGTCTGGGAGCACATGGAGATCGGGGAGCAGTTCGGCCCCGTCGAGGGCGTGGTGTCCGAGCTGAAGCTCAAGGCGCACGCGTTCGCCGTGGACGATTACGGAGCCTGGTACTTCCAGTCCTCGCCGTTCGGCGGGCGGATCGGGCATCCCACCCTGCTCGCCACCGACATCCTCATGCTCTTCACGCTCAACTACGACGCCAACCCGCCGAGCTTCCAGGGCGGCCTCCACGCGCGCAACGACCTGGAGCTGCTCCGCCCCGTCATGGTCGGGGAGCGGGTGACCATTACCGGCCGGACGACCGAGAAGTACCAGAAGCGCGGGCAGAACTACCGGGCGCTGGACGGCGAGGTCCGAAACGCGGCCGGCGAGGTGTGCGTCCGGATGCGGGCGACGGAGACCATGGGCCTCGCGCCCGGCACGCCGGTCGGGAAGCGACTGGGCGCGCCGGCCGCTGACGCCATCACGGGCGAGATCCCGCCCGGCACCCCGGTGGTGGCCCGGGCGGCTCACGGCCTTCCGCTCGGCGCCGCCGTGCCGTCGGTGGCCAAGACGACCTCGCTCGAGCAGAGCGTGCTGTATTCGGGCTTCCCCCACGGCTGGGCGGATGGCGGGGCGCGGAGCATGTGGGTCAACATCCACACGGACCCCGAGGACGGACGCAAGCACGGCCAGCCGGACGCGGTGGTCCAGGGGCTGATCTCCGCCGCCTACCTGTCCGAGGTCTGCGTCAATTTCTTCGGGAAGTCCTGGTTTACGACCGGCCGGCTGTCCACGGCGTTCATCCGGCCGGTGATCGTCCGGGACGTGATCACGGCCGCGGGCCAGGTGAAGCGGGTGGAGCCGGACGGGTCGGGCGAGCGGCTCTGGCTCGACGTCTGGTGCAAGAACCAGCGGGGCGAGCTGACGACCGTCGGGCGAGCCAGCGCCCTGATCGCGTGACCGGCGACGCGTCGCAACCGGCGGTGCGCGGGGCGAGCATGAACGGCATTCACCACATCGGCGTCCTGGTACGGAGCATCGCCGAGAGCCTGCCGCTCTACACGGACCTCCTCGGCTTGCAGGCCGATCCGCCCTTCGAGCTGCCAGAGCAGCGGGTCCGGGCCGTCTTCCTCCGCGCGGGCGATGACCGGATCGAGCTGCTCGAGCCGCTCACACCGGACTGTCCGCTGGGACAGGTGCTGGCGAAGCGGGGCGAAGGGCTCCTCCACATCTGCCTCGAGGTCGACGACCTGGAGGCGAGCCTCCGCCGGCTCGAGGGCCGGGGTGTCCGCCTGGTGGACCTCCACGGCTGGAGGAGCCCCATCGGCCTGGTGGCCTTCCTCCACCCGAAGTCGTGCCATGGGGTGTCCATCGAGCTCCGGCAAGCGGGCGCGGGCGACCCCGGCGCGGCCGCCGCGCACGCCGGTCCCGCCCCGGTGGAAGCCGGGGAGAGCGGTTCACGCCGCGAGGAGGGTGGGTCATGACTGGCGCGCTGCTCGAGATGCGTGCGATCGACCGGCATTTCCCGGGCGTCCACGCCGTTCGGGGCGTCGATTTCGACCTCCGCGCAGGGGAGGTCCACGCCCTGGTCGGCGAGAACGGCGCCGGCAAGTCCACCCTCATGAAGGTCCTGGCCGGGGTGCACCCGGCGGAGCGGGGGCAGATCCTTTTGGACGGACGCGAGGTGCACATCACCAGTCCGGCCGTCGCGGTGCAGCTCGGGATCGCCATGGTGCACCAGGAGCTCAAGCTTGCCCCCCACCTGTCGGTCGCGGAGAACATCTTCCTGGGGCAGCTCCCTGCCGCCCGCGGCGGCCTGGTCGACTGGCGGAAGCTGCATGAGGATGCCCGGGAGGCCGTGGCCCTCCTCGGCTTGCGCATGGAGGTGGACCGGAAGGTGGCCGATCTGTCCGTCGCCGAGATGCAGATGGTCGAGATCGCCAAGGCTCTCCGGCGGAACGCGCGCATCCTGATCATGGACGAGCCGTCCGCCGTGCTGACGCCCTTCGAGCTGGCCCGGCTGTTCGAGATCATCCGCGGCGCCCGCGCCCGCGGCGTCGGGATCATCTACATCTCGCATCGCCTGGAGGAGATCTTCGAGATCGGGGACCGCACCACCGT
>JBHGAX010000468.1:0-2584 GCA_041946635.1 Methylomirabilales bacterium (SeqCode) | reverse complement strand
TAGGCGCGCCGCGACGCTGCGGGCCACGCGCGGAACGGCCGCCGCCACCCTACACGGCCTGTTCCTCCCCGGCGCTGGGCCCCGCCTGGCGCGGCGGGCGTGACGCGCGTGGTGGTGACGGATACGCTGCCGGTGCCGCAGGCGGATGTGCCGGGCCTCGAGGTGGTCGCCATCGCCCCGGTCCTGGCGGCCGCGATCCTCCGGGCGGTGCAGGCCACCCCGCCGGCCGACGTGGCCGCGACGTGGGGGTAGGGGCCGGCATGTTCAGGCGGTTCCGTGACCGGGTCGAGGCGGGGCGCGAGCTGGGCGAGGCGCTGGGCCAGTATGCCGGGCGGCCGCACCTGCTGGTGCTGGCACTCCCCCGCGGCGGTGTCCCCGTCGGCTGGGAGATCGCGCAGCGACTCCAGGCACCGCTCGACCTCCTCGTGGTCCGCAAGCTCGGCGTCCCGGGGCACCCCGAGCTGGCCATGGGCGCCATCGCGAGCGGCGGCGGGCGCGTGCTCAACGAGGACATCCTGGAGGGCCTGGGCATCGGTGCGGACGTCGTCGCCCGGGTGGAGCGCGAGGAAGCCGAGGAGCTGCGGCGCCGGGAAGCCGCCTACCGGGGCGACCGGCCGCCGATCCGCGTCCACGGCCGCACCATCATCCTCGCGGATGATGGCATCGCCACCGGGGCCACCATGCGGGCCGGCGTGCTGGCGCTCCAGCAACGCGACCCTGCGGCCGTCGTGGTGGCGACGCCCGTGGCGTCCGCGCCGGCCTGCGCGGAGCTGGCGCATGAGGTGGAGGTCGTTTGCCTGGAGACCCCCGAGCCCTTCAGAGGCGTGGGCGCCTGGTACGAGCGGTTCGAGCAGGTGAGCGACGAGGAGGTGCGCGTGATCCTCGCGCGTTCATTTGCCGAGCAACGGGCGGCCTAGCGTTGCTTGAAGCGCGGACCTTGATGTGAAATGGGTCAAGTGTGGGCCGCGCTCTTTTGCGTCTTTGGCGTGCTTTGCGGATGCAAGGCGGCGGGCCTCCCCGTCCGGAGGATGGGTGCGCCGCCGGGGCCCTTCGACTTGCTCGGGGCCCCGGCGGAGGCGGGGGCGTGCCGTAATCGAGGAGCTGCGGTAGGGTGATTCCCCCCGCTCCGCTCAGGTAAATACCTGATTGAATCCCCGCACGGCGTTCCGTATGTTGCCGGCGGAGCCCAGACGACCGCGCCTCGCCGAGCGGCGTGCGATTCGCCGGAGTCATGGTTAACCGGTACCTTGTCAACAACGGCCTCGGTGTCGCCTCGACCCATCGCCTCCCCGCTCGCTGGCCGCGCTGTGCGTGGCCAGGTCAGCCCTGCCTGATCCGAGAGCCCGGCCAGCAAGGCGCAACGCGCCCGCCGCCGCGCGTCCTGCTGGCGTATGACCCCACGCTGAGCGCTGCGCACGGTGCCAGGGCGGTTCCGTCCACGAATCGCGCTGAGCGTTGGCCGGATCCCACGTGCGCTTCACCCCGGCTGAGGCGGCATTCAGCGACCGCGTTCGTCCACCCCCCGGTTCCGGTCGGGGCAGCCCAACGTTCCCCGGAAGACGCTCAGGCGCGTGCGAGAGTGCGCCGCCCTGGAGGATGCCCATGGGCGACACGGAGGTCAGGAGAAGGATGGAACAGCGGACCCAGGCCCTGGCCGCCATGCTCCAGCGGAAGCGGCGGGAGATCCGGGCCGAGATGGACACGCTGGCCGCCGGCCTTCGCGCCCCGGATGTCTTGACCCTCAGCGATCAGGGCGACCGGGCGGCCGAGGCGGTGAGCCGCGAGATCCGCTCTGCCCGCCTGGAGCAGCTTGGCCGCATGCTCCGCCAGGTGGACCAGGCGCTCGCGCAGCACGCCCGGGCCGAGTACGGCCGGTGCCAGGGCTGCGAGGGGGAGATCGCGATCGAGCGCCTCCGATCGCTGCCGTTCGCGGTGTTCTGCCGGCCGTGCCAGGAGGCGCTGGAGGCTGGGCTCCAGCCGGGGTCCGAGGACCGTGCGGAAGTGCGGCGCTCGAGCCGGTAGAGCGGTTTTCGCCGACCCTGCCGCGGGCGGCGTCTCACGGCGCTTCACCGGACGGGAGGGCGCAGAGACTCCCCGCGGCGCCACGAGAAGGAGGAGACGGAGACCATGAAGATCAAGCCCCTGCACGACCGCGTTCTGGTGAAGCGCCTGGAGGAGAAGGAGGTCAAGAAGGGCGGGATCATCATCCCCGACACCGCCAAGGAGAAGCCCCAGGAGGGCGAGGTCATGGCCGCGGGCCCCGGGAAGGTGACGGAGGACGGGAAGCGGCAGCCGATGGAGGTGAAGGTCGGGGACAAGATCCTGTTCGGGAAGTACTCGGGGAGCGACGTGAAGCTGGAGGACGAGGAGTACCTCATCCTGCGCGAGGAGGACATCCTGGGCGTGCTCGAGTAACCCGCCGCGGCGGAGCCGGAAGGACACGACCACCAGCGAAAGGAGGAGATAGGATGCCCGCGAAGCAGCTCATGTACCACGAGGACGCGCGCGCCTCGATCCTGAAGGGGGTGCAGAAGCTCTCCAGCGCCGTGAAGGCCACGCTGGGCCCCAAGGGCCGGAACGTGGT
>JBHGAX010000467.1:0-2589 GCA_041946635.1 Methylomirabilales bacterium (SeqCode) | reverse complement strand
CGCGCCCTGGGCGCGGGCCTCACCAAGACGTTCGACATGTCGGTCCTGATCGTCCAGGGCGTGGTGAAGCTCATCCAGGGCCACATCGCGGCCGAGACGATCGGCGGGCCGATCCTCATCGGGCAGATGGCGGGAGAGGTCGCCCAGCGCGGCCTGCTGGAGCTGCTCACCTTCACGGCGCTCCTCTCCATCAACCTGGCGATCCTGAACCTCCTGCCGGTTCCCGTCCTGGACGGGGGGCACCTGCTGTTCGCATTCATCGAGTGGCTGCGCGGCAAGCCGGTGAGCCTCCGCAAGCGCGAGATCGCGCAGCAGGTGGGCATCGTGCTGCTCGTGGCCCTCATGATCTTCGCCACCTACAACGACCTCTTCCGGCTGTTCCGGTGAGCGCGAGGCCCTGATGCCCGAGGCCACCGACTTCTCGCCCTTCACCGAGGGGATCGCCGTGCAGGCGCCCCCGCGCTACCCCCGGCGGCCCACGCGGCAGATCCGCGTGGGCCGCGTGCCGGTGGGCGGCGGCGCGCCCATCTCCGTGCAGTCCATGACCAAGACGGACACGCGGGACGTGGCCGCCACCGTGGAGCAGATCTGGGCGCTGGAGGCGGCCGGCTGCGAGATCGTGCGCATCGCCGTGCCGGACGCCGACGCGGCGGCGGCCGTCCCCGCCATCCGGCGGCAGATTCGCATCCCGCTCATCGTGGACATCCACTTCGACTACCGCCTGGCCCTCCAGTGCCTGGCGGCCGGCGTGGACTGCCTGCGGATCAATCCCGGGAACATCGGGCCCACCTGGCGCGTGCGCGAGGTGACCAAGGCCGCCGCCGAGCGGAAGGTGCCCATCCGGATCGGCGTGAACGCCGGCTCGCTGGAGAAGCACCTGCTGCAGCGCCACGGCGAGCCCACGGCCGAGGCCATGGTGGAGAGCGCGCTGTTCCACGTGCGCATCCTGGAGGAGCTGGGCTACCCGGAGGTGAAGATCTCCCTCAAGTCCTCCGACCCGCGCATGATGATCGAGGCCTACCGCCGGCTGGCCGACCAGGTGGCCTACCCCCTGCACCTCGGGGTCACCGAGGCGGGGACGGCGGCCAGCGGCACGGTGAAGTCCGCCGTGGGCATCGGGACCCTGCTGGCCGAGGGGATCGGCGACACCCTCCGGGTGAGCCTGACGGAGGATCCCACCGAGGAGGTGCGGGTCGGCTTCGAGATCCTGAAGGCGCTGGGCCTCCGGAAGCGCGGCCTGAACATCATCTCCTGCCCCTCCTGCGGCCGGGTGGAGATCGACCTGGTGGGGGTCACCAAGGAGGTGGAGCGCCGGCTGGCCGCGCTCAACCTCCAGCGGTCCGTCACCGTGGCGGTGATGGGCTGCGCCGTGAACGGGCCGGGCGAGGCGCGGGGCGCCGACCTGGGCATCGCGGGCGGCCACGGGGTGGGCATCCTGATCAAGAAGGGCCAGATCGTGCGGAAGGTGAAGGAGTCCGAGCTGGCGGACGTGCTGGTGGAGGAAGTGGAGGCGCTGGCCAAGCAGGCTGAGGAAGGCTGAACGGGCAGAGGCGCCGGGGCGCAGAGGCGCCGGGGCGAACGATCGCCTCTGCGCCTCTGCGCCTTTTCGCCTCTGCGGGTGGTTTCGTCGCTACGTCGCCTTGACGGTCTTTTCAGCGAGGAGCTTCTCCATGCGCTGGTCCCGATCGCTCATCCCGACGCTGAAGGAAGACCCGGCCGACGCGGAGGCCATCAGCCACAAGCTGATGGTGCGGGCGGGCTTCGTCCGCCAGCTGGCGGCCGGGATCTACGTCTACCTGCCGCTCGGCCAGCGCGTGATGGACAAGATCTGCGCCATCATCCGGGAGGAGATGAACGCCATCGGGGCGCAGGAGGTCACCCTGCCCGTGATCCTGCCCGCCGAGATCTGGCAGCAGTCGGGGCGCTGGGACGCGATCGGCGCGGAGATGTTCCGGCTGCGGGACCGGAGCGGCCGCGACCTGTGCCTGGGCATGACGCACGAGGAGGTCATCGCCTGGCTGGCGGCCCGCGAGATCCGCTCGTACCGCGACCTGCCGCAGAGCTGGTACCAGATCCAGACGAAGGAGCGGGACGAGGCACGCCCCAAGAGCGGCGTTCTCCGGACGCGCGAGTTCGTCATGAAGGACTCCTACAGCCTCGACCGGGACGCGGCCGGCCTGGACGTCCAGTACGAGGCGCACCGCCGGGCCTACTGCCGGATCTACGAGCGCTGCGGCGTCGCGTACCACGTGGTGCAGAGCGACCCGGGCATGATGGGCGGCGCGGGGTCGCACGAGTTCATGGCCCCGAGCGCCGCGGGCGAGGACCAGGTGGCGCTCTGCCCGCAGTGCGGGTATGCGGCCAACCTGGAGCTGGCCGTCTCCCGCCCGCCGGCGCCGGCCTTCCCGGCCTGGCGGCTGGAGGAGGTGGCGACGCCCGGGGCCCGGACCATCGCCGAGGTGTCGGCCTACCTGCAGATCGACCCCGCCCTGACCCTGAAGGCCCTGGTGGTCATGGCGGAGCAGGGCGGGGCGGTGATGGCCCTCGTGCGGGGTGACCAGCAGCTCCACGAGCGCAAGCTGGCGCGGA
>JBHGAX010000466.1:0-4376 GCA_041946635.1 Methylomirabilales bacterium (SeqCode) | reverse complement strand
GAGTGGGGCATCCTGGCCGTGCACGTCTCGCGCGGCGTGGCGGCGACCCTCCTGGATGGGAGCGGCCCCAGCCTGGACGCGCTCCAGCAGGAGATCGATGGGGCGCTGGAGCCGCGCTCCCGGGCGCTGCCCCGGGTGCGGGTGGCGCTGGAGGTGAGCCTCGTGCGCGAGCGGGGGCGCACGGCGAACGTGATCGGCCTGCTGCCCGGGCGCGACCCCCGCCTGCGGGACGAGGCCGTCGTGATCGGCGCCCACTACGACCACCTGGGCATCGGCATGGAATCCTCTTTGGCGCTGGATCGCCTCGGCGACGTGCACCCGGGCGCCGACGACAACGCGTCCGGCACGGCGGCCCTGCTGGGCCTGGCCCGCGCCTTCGCGCGGGCGGGCGGGGCCGCCCGCACGCTGGTCTTCGCGGCCTTCGGCGCCGAGGAGCTGGGCCTGCTCGGCTCCACGTACTACGCGCGCTCGCCCGCCGTGCCGATGGAGCGGACCCTGGCCATGCTGAACCTGGACAGCGTGGGCCGGCTGCGGGACCACCGGCTGCACGTCATGGGCGTGGACTCCGCCCGCGAGTTCCGCCAGCTCCTCGGGCCCATCGGCGCCGACCTGGGCCTGGATCTGCGCCTGTCCGGGGACGCGGTGGGCCCCTCGGACCACACGGCGTTCTTCGCCCGCGAGCGGCCGGTGCTGTTCTTCTTCACCGGGCCGCACGGGGACTACCACCGGCCCTCGGACACCTGGGACAAGCTCAACGCCGAGGGGCTGAGCCGGGTGGCGCGCGCCGTGCACCGCATCGCCGGGCAGCTGGCCGATCGCGACGGACGCCTGACCTTCGTCAAGGCGGAGGGCGGGCAGGCCCGCGCATCCCGGGATCGGCTCGGGGGCGGCTACGGCGCCTACTTCGGGTCCGTCCCCGACTTCTCGGAGTCATCCGTGGCCGGCGTGCGCCTGGGCGGCGTCCGGCCCGGCAGCCCGGCGGACAAGGCCGGCCTCAAGGCCGGGGACACCATCGTGCGATTCGCGGGGATGGGCGTGAAGAGCCTGGACGACCTGGTGTTCGCGCTGCGCAGCCGCCGCGCGGGCGACGCCGTGGAGGTGGTCTATCTGCGCGACGGCGTCGAGCGCACCGCGCAGGCCACGCTGGAGGAACGGAGGTAGGCGCATGCTTCGCTGGGGACTCGATCGCCGGACCGTGCTGCGGCTCGGGCTGACGGGCGCCGCCTGGGCGCTGTGGGAGCGGATCGGGGCGGAGCGCCGGGCGCGCGCCCAGGCGCCGCTGCGGGACCCGCAGGAGCGCCACCTGGGCCACGTGCGGCAGCTCACCTTCGGCGGCTCGAACGCGGAAGCCTACTTCGATCCCTCGGGCACGCGCCTGGTCTTCCAGTCCACGCGCCCGCCGTTCGGGTGCGATCAGATCTTCACCATGGCCGCGGACGGCAGCGACGTGCGGCTCGTCTCCACCGGCCGCGGCCGGACCACCTGCGCCTACTTCTACCCGGACCGGCCGCAGCTGCTCTACTCCACCACGCACTTCGCGGACGCGGCCTGCCCGGCCCCGCCGGATCGGAGCCGCGGCTACGTCTGGCCGGTCTACCCGAGCTACGACATCGTGACGGCGGACCCGAACGGGCGACTGCTGCAGCGCCTCACCGACGCGCCGGGCTACGACGCGGAGGCCACCATCTCGCCCGACGGCCGCCGCATCGTCTTCTGCTCGACGCGCGACGGCGACCTCAACCTGTACCTCATGGACGCCGACGGCGGCAACGTCACGCGGCTCACCCCGCTCGCTGGTCCGCCCCTCGGTGATGGACCTCTACGTCATGCGGGCGGACGGGCGCGAGCAGCGCCGGATCCTCAGCAACGGCGCGGCGAACTTCGCGCCCTTCATGCTGCCCGATTCCGAGCGGATCATCTTCGTGTCGAACCTCCACGACCCGGCCCGCCGCCGCTTCGCGCTGTACCTCATCCGCCTGGACGGCTCCGGGCTCGAGCGCGTCACCTACGCCGAGGACTTCGCCAGCTTCCCCATGTTCTCCAAGGACGGGAGCAAGCTGGTCTTCTGCTCCACGCGGAACGCGGCCGGCCCGCGAGAGATCAACGTGTTCATCGCCGACTGGATTCCCTGAGCCCCGGCCTCCGCAGGTTCGCCCTCCGACGCCTTCTCGCCGTTTCGCCTCCGCGCCCCCGTTCGCCCCCGATGCTCCGTTCCCCCGATGCCCCCATGCCGCTCTACCCCTTGCGCCTCCGCGCCTCCGCGCCCCCGCGCCTCTGCGCCCCCGTTCGCCCCCGATGCTCCGTTCCCCCGATGCCCCGATGCAGCTCTTCGCCTCTGCGCGGGCCGTCCCCTGCGGCGGCATTTCGCGCCAATTCGCCGGCCGTGCGGTTTCCCCTTGACGCAGAGGCGACGAGCGCGGTTCACTCCACGAGCATCGGCGCAGTGCGCCTTCGGGGGAGAGACGCCATGGGCACGCTCAGGCTCGCGCGACCCCGCCGCTTGCGGCGCGGCGATCGGGTGCGTCTGGTGGCACCCGCCGGCCCGTTTGCACCGCGTGCGCTGCAGGAGGGCCAGCGGGTCCTGGAAGGCCTCGGGCTCGTCCCGGTCGTGAGCCGGGCGGAGTTCGCGCGCGACGGCTTCCTGGCGGGGAGCGATCGGAGCCGCGCCCAGCGGCTGACGGCCGCGCTGGAGGAGGCCGGCACCCGGGCGGTCTGGTGCATCCGCGGCGGCTACGGGACGGCGCGGTTGCTCCCGCTCCTCCGCTTGCCGCGGCTGCGCAGGCAGCCCAAACTCCTGATCGGCTTCTCGGACGTCACGGCGCTCCTGCTGCAGCTCGCCGGGCCGGAAGGCTTCGTGACCGTCCACGGCCCGGTGGTCATCCAGCTGCCCCGCCTGCGGCGGACGGACCTGCGCTGGATCGAGAGGCTGCTCTTCGCGCCGCACGCGCCGGAGGCCGTGCCGCTCGGCCGGACCCGCACCCTGGTGGCCGGGCGCGCCGAGGGGCGGCTGGTGGCGGGGAACCTGTGCACGCTGGCCAGCCTGGCCGGGACCCGCTTCGCTCCGGACCTGCGCGGCGCCATCCTCTGCATCGAGGACGTGAACGAGGAGGCCTACGCGCTGGATCGGCTGGTCTGCCAGGTCGCTTCTGCCGGGATGCTGCGCGGTGTCCGGGGCATCGTGCTGGGCGAGCTGACCCGCTGCACCCCGACGGGGAGCGGCCCGCACTCCGCACGGCGGGTGGTCGAGCGTGCCGTGGCGGCGCTCGGCCTCCCGGCGGTCTCGGGGGCCGCCTTCGGCCACGGCACGCGCCACGTGGCGCTGCCGCTCGGCGTGCGGGCGCGCCTGGACGCGAGCGCGGGCAGCCTGACCTTGCTGGAGGCCGCGGTGGCATGAGCGGGGAGGCCCATCCGGATCTCCGGCGACTGATGGATGGCGCCGTGGCCGAAGGCGTCTTCCCGGGCGGTGCCCTCCTCGTGTCCGTCCGGGGTCGCATCGTACACCGGTCGTTTCACGGCCGGCGCTCGCTGGAGCCGCCCGGGGACCCGGTGGACGCCGCGACCTGCTTCGACCTCGCGTCGCTCACGAAAGTGCTCGCCACCGCCCCTTTGGTCCTGCTCGCCGTCCAGGACGGGTCCCTCGCGCTCGACACGCCCGTGCGCGCGGTCCTGCCAGGGTACACGGGACAGGGGCGGGAAGCGGTCACGCTGCGCATGCTCCTGGATCACAGCAGCGGCCTGCCCGCGTGGCGGCCCTACTATGAAGCCCTGCCCCCGGCCGCGCGGGCGACCGCCGAAGGGCGCGAGGCCGTGCGCCGGATGGTGCTGGCGGAGGCGCCCGAGGCCGAGCCGGGCAGCCGCGCGCTCTACAGCGACCTGAACTTCATCCTGCTCGACTGGATCCTGGCGCGCGTGGCGGGCCGGCCGACGGACGTGCTCTTCGCCGAGCGGCTGGCCCGGCCCCTCGGCCTGGACAGCCTCTTCTTCGTGGACCTCACGGAGCCGGCCAGGACGGCCCGGGCCCGGGAGGGCCGGGCCTTCGCGGCCACGGAGCGCTGCCCCTGGCGCGGCCGCACGCTGGTGGGCGAGGTGCACGACGACAACACGCACGCCATGGGCGGCGTGAGCGGACAGGCGGGCCTCTTCGGCACCGCGGCGGACGTGGCGGCAGTGGGGAGCGCCTGGCTGGCGGCCTACCGCGGCCGAGCAGCGCTGTTCGATCCCCGGCTGGTGCAGCGGTTCTGGCAGCGCTCGCCGCTGCCCGGCTCCACCCGCGCGCTGGGGTTCGATACGCCCTCGCCGGCCGGCTCGCAGGCCGGCACCGGCTTCGGCCCCCGGACCGTGGGTCACCTCGGCTTCACCGGCACGTCGCTGTGGAT
>JBHGAX010000465.1:0-2595 GCA_041946635.1 Methylomirabilales bacterium (SeqCode) | reverse complement strand
ACCTCGGACTTCGCTATGACGACAGCCAGCCTCCCCAACCTCGAACCTCGATCCTCGAACCGGAGGAGCTCCGTGCCGGCGGAGACCACCTACCTCGAAGCCATCCGCCAGGCGCTCTGGGAGGAGATGGAGCGCGACGAGCGTGTGTTCCTCATCGGCGAGGATATCGGGGTGTTCGGCGGCGCCTTCAAGGTGACGCTCGGGTTTCTTGATCGCTTCGGGCCCGACCGGGTGATCGATACGCCGATCGCGGAGTCGGCCATCGTGGGCGCCGCGTCGGGCGCTGCCCTCATGGGGCTCCGGCCGGTCGTCGAGATGCAGTTCGCCGACTTCATCGCCTGCGCCTTCGATCAGGTCGTCAACATGGCGGCGAAGTTCCGGTACCGGACGGGCTCGAACGTGCCCATCGTGATCCGGGCGCCCGTCGGGGGCCGGATCCACGGCGGGCCATTCCACTCTCAGAATCCGGAGGCCTGGTTCGTTCACGTGCCTGGGCTCAAGGTCGTTGCGCCCTCCACGCCGCACGATGCCAAGGGGCTCCTGAAGGCGGCCATCCGCGATCCGGACCCGGTCATCTACTTCGAGCACAAGTACCTCTACCGGCGGGTGAAGGAGAAGCTCCCAAGCGAGGACTTCATCGTGCCGATCGGGAAGGCGGCGACTCGCCTCGAGGGCACGGACCTCAGCATCATCACCTACGGGGCCATGGTGCATCAGGCGCTGGAAGCGGCTGCGCGGCTCTCGGCCATCGGGGTCTCGATCGAGGTCCTGGACCTGCGTAGCCTGCTGCCCCTGGATCGAGAGGCGATCGTCGCGACGGTGCGGAAGACCGGCAAGGTGCTGATCGTCCACGAGGCGACTCGCACCGGCGGCCTGGGCGGCGAGGTCGCCGCGATCATCTCGGAGGCGGCCTTCGACTGCCTCGACGGGCCGATTCAGCGCCTGACAGCCCCCGACACCCCCGTCCCGTACAGCGCCCCTCTGGAAGACGCCTTCCTGCCCAACGTGGACCGGATCGCCGAAGCCGCGGAGCGACTCGCGGCGTACTGAAAGGACGGTTCGAGGTTTCCCGGTTCGAGGTTCCAGGTTGGCTGGGGCGAAGAGGCGCGGAGGCGAAGAACCGCAGGGGCGCCTGGGGGCGCGGAGGCGCGGCGTGGGGCGCTGGACGTCGGACGTTGGACCTCGGACCTCGGACCTCGGACTCCGCCGCCAGGCGGTAAACCGGCAAACCGTCGTGTTGAGGACGTGCCATGTCCATCCCGGTGGTGATGCCGCATCTCGGCGAAAGCGTGGCCGAGGGCACGGTGCTGGAGTGGCTCAAGAAGGAAGGCGAGCCCGTCCAGAAGGATGAGCCGCTGCTGGCCATCTCGACGGAGAAGGTGGACGCCGAGGTCCCCGCGCCCGCAGCCGGAATCCTCGCACGCATCCTCGTGCAGATCGGGGAGTCGGTCGCCTGCGGCGCCACGCTGGCCATGATCGAGCCGGCGGAGCAGCGGTCAGCGGTGAGCGGTCAGCTGTCAGCGGAACAGGCCGGTGCGACGAGCGAGCGCTCCGCGCTCTCACCCACCGCGCCGCAGGCCGCCGACGCCCCGGTGCCCCGACGCCCCGATGCTCAGTCCTCCGCTCCCCCGCTCACCGGCTCCCCCGAGCCATCCGTTCACTCGCCCTCGCGCCCAGGCGCCTCCGCGCCCCTGCGGTTCTACAGCCCCGCCGTGCTTCGCCTCGCCCAGGAGTTCCGGGTCGATCTCGACGTGATCCAGGGAACCGGCGAGGGAGGGCGGGTGACGAAGCGGGACGTCGAGCGCCACATCGCCGGGCGCCCGGCGCAGGCAGCGCCCACGCCCACCGCGCGCGAGGAGGCGGGCGAGGAGATCGTGCCGCTGACGAAGATCCGGCGCACGATCGCCGAGCGGATGCTCCGGAGCGTGCAGACCGCGCCGCACGCCACGACGGTGGTGGAGGCCGACTTCACCGCCATTGCGCGGTTCAGAAGCGAGCGGCAGGCCGCCTTCCAGCAGGCTACCGGCGTGAAGCTCACGTTCCTGCCCTTCGTCGTGAAGGCCGTGGCCCACGTCCTGCGCGAGTTTCCGGCCGTCAACGCGCGCTGGGGCGAGGACGCGATCCGGGTGCAGCGCGCGATCCATCTCGGCATCGCGGTGGCCATGGGGGAGGCGCTGGCGGTCCCGGTGCTGCGTTCGCCCGCAGGCCTTCCGGTGTCGGAGATCGCCGTGCGGCTGGCGGGGCTGATTGCGCGGGCACGCGAGGGCCGGCTCCAGCCCGAGGAATTGACGGGAAGCACGTTCACCGTGAACAACTTCGGGGCGGACGGGAACCTCATCGGCACACCGATCCTGAACCAGCCGGAGGTGGGCATCCTGGGGCTCGGCTCCATCGAGAAGCGCCCGGTGGTCCTCACGCGGGACGGCGAGGACGTCATCGCCGTTCGCTCCATGGGCTACCTCTGCCTGTCCTTCGATCACCGCGCCCTGGACGGCGCGACCGCCGGCCGTTTCCTGCAAACCCTCCGGCGCGCCATCGAGTCCTTCCGCATCGGCGAAGGGATCTGGGCCGATCCCCGCCTCGGCGCAGAGGCGC
>JBHGAX010000464.1:0-3416 GCA_041946635.1 Methylomirabilales bacterium (SeqCode) | reverse complement strand
TTTCTAACAAATCGCCCCACCTTTGTCAAGATTACCGATCCTTTCGTCAGGCCGGCCTGACAGGAGGTCCAGGACGATCCCCTCGCGCAAGCCCCCCTCGGACACGCGTAACTCTCGGAAACCGAAGCACTCCATCGCCAGCCGACAGACCATCGCGCCGGCGAGGATGATGTCGGCCCGGGCGGGCTCCAGTCCGGGGACTGCTCGCCGGCGTGCCAGCGGCAGGGCCGCAAGCTCCTCCAGGAGGGAGGCGCTGCGGGCCACGCTGAGCACGTACCCGTTCACCCGATCGGGATCGTAGGACGCGAGGCCCAGGTCGATGGCCGCCAGCGTGGTGATGGTCCCCGCCGTGCCCACGAGGACGCCGCCCGGCGGGATGGCGGGAAGCTCGCCGCGCAGCGCCTGCAGCCGGGCGCCCACGGCCGCGCGGAGGCGGCCCAGCTCCTCGGGGGTTGGGGGATCCAACGCGAGGCAGGTCTCGGTCAGCCGCACGCTGCCCAGGTCGGTGCTCACCGCCGCGCGGACCCGCCCGCCATCCGCCAGGAGGAATTCCGTGCTGCCTCCGCCGATGTCCAGCATCAGGAGGTGCGGGGGAAGGTCCGGGAGGCCGGCCCGCACCCCGAGGAGCGTGAGCGCCGCCTCCTCCTCCCCGGAGATGACGCGGAACTCGATCCCGAGCCGGCCGGCCGGGGCGAGAAGCGCCTCCGCGTTGGCCGCCTCGCGCAGCGCGCTGGTCCCGACGGCCACCACCCGCTCGGCCCCCTGGCTCCGGGCCGCCTCCGCGTACCGGCGCAGGACCTCCAGGCTCCGGCGGACGAGGTCCGAGGTCCGAGGTCCGAGGTCCGAAGTCCGAAGTCCGAGGTCCGAAGTCCGAGGTCCGAGGTCCGAGGTCCGAGGTCAGGTTCCGGTTCCGGGTTCGAGGTTCGAGGTTCGAGGTTTGGCCGAAAGAGTGCTGACCAGCGCCTTGTCGGGGGTGACGATGAGCGTCTTCTCCTGGCTGATGGTGACCAGGCCCGGCTTGGCCTTCCGCGGCTTCCGGACGTATTTCCTCAACGTGTAGTCCACCGCCACCTTGCCCTCGTCCCGGGCCTGGCTGTAGTAGGCGGCCAGCTTGGCGGCCTCGACCAGCGTGCGCCGCGGGGGGCCCCCGGGGCGGCTGCCCAGGCGGACGACCACGTGCGAGCCGGGGCGGTTCTGCACGTGGAGCCACAGGTCGTTCCCGCGGGCCAGGCGCTGCGTCAGGTAGTCGTTGCTCTCCGGGTTCCGTCCCACCAGGATGGGGAGGCCGTCGGAGGAGACGAACTGCCGGGGCGCAAGGCCCGCCGGGGTGCTCGGCTCCGGCGCCCGGGGCCCGGGCACCGCCCCGCGCGCCGGCGATGCACCGGCCAGCGCCTCGCGATCGTGTGCCGCCAGGAGCCGCGTCGCGACCAGCGCCTCCTGGATGGCATCCAGCTCGGCGCGCCCGCCCGCCGCGGGCAGCCGGGCGGTCAGCTCCCGGATCTCGGCCAGCTCGCGCTCCGTCTCCGCCATGCGACCCGCCACCCGCATGGCGCCACGGCGCCCGCGGCGGGCCGCCCTGAAGAGCCGCTCCGCGTTGGCCAGTGCGGACAGCCTGGGGTCGAGCGGAACCCGCACGGTGGCCCCCGGGTCGCCCGCGGGGTCGGGGAGCGTTGCCTCCGCGGCGCCGCGCGGCACGGCTGCCTGGTGCTGGACCAGGATCTCGCCCATCCGCTGGTGCTGGCCGGCGCGGGCGAACTCCTCCCCATCCCTGATCAGCTTGGCCCGCCGGGACTCCAGGCGCGCGGCCACGCGCTTCAGCACCCGCAGCAGGCGCCGGCGCCTTTCCGCCAGGTGCTCCGCCCGGCCGCGCGTGCGAGCGACCCGTTCCAGCGCCGCGGCCAGGGACGGCGCAGCCTCCTGGGCCCCGGCAGGCCGGTGGGCGAGCCGCAGCGGCAGGGCGAGCTCGGCCCGCCCGCCGGCGTCCAGCAGGACATGCGGGTCCGGGGCGTGGGACACCACGTGCCCCAGGAGCTGCGTGAGCGCCCGCGCCACCTCCGCGGCGGAGGGCCCCGCGGCCCGGGCGAGCACCTCGGCGGCCCAGAGCGGGGTGAGCCCGCGCACGGCGTGCGCCAGGGCGGACGCCGGCGGCTCGCCCGCCCCGAGACGCGGCGCGAGGAGCGCCGCGATGGCGTCGGCCTCCAGCGCAACAGGATCGGGCCGGGCGGGCGAGGGCGGCGGAGCGTACGGCTGCCCGGGATCGAGCCCCTCGCGCCCTGCGCCGCGCCGGACGCCTTCCGCGACGCGTTGCGCGGCATCCAGGAGGAGCAGGGCGGGCCGCGGGCCGAACAGCTCCGCGGCCAGCGCGAATCGCTCGTCCCCGGCGCCGCGGAAGCGGAGCGCCAGAGCGCGATCCAGCCCCGCGTGCTCGATGGTGTCCAGCCGCGTGCCCGCCAGCACGCGCCGGGCCACGGCCGCGAGCGGCGGGAGGCGCGCGCCGGCCGGCGGCCGCGCGGCGCCGCGGCACAGGCGCGGCAGCGCCGGGTCCGCCGTGACGAGCAGCCCTTCCTCCTCGCCGTCCCGCAGGCGGAGGCCCAGCCAGAGCCCGTCCGGACCGGCGGGGAGGACCGCGCTCACCTCCGCCCCGACGAGGTGGCGCCGCAGATCCGCGATGACGGCGAGGAGCAGCACGGCATCCATGGCGGGACTATAACCGCTGGTGAGAACGGGGTGCAACGGTCTTTCCGTTTGTTGACAAGCCCCCACGGAGCGAGTAGGATGACGCCACCGCTAGGGGAGCGTGCGCTGAGAGTCCCGCCGGGGGGCGGGGCAACCCTGTGAACCTGACCCGGGTAATGCCGGCGTAGGGAAGCGGGCGGATAGCAGCCAGGAGCGCGGCACCCATCGCGGGTGCCGGTTTTTTTTGGGCCGCCGATGACCATCGTTCGCACCTATCCGGATCGGCCGATCCTTGCCGTGGGCGCCATCGTCGTCCGCGACGGCGCCGTGCTCCTCGCCCGGCGGGGCAAGGCACCGAGCTACGGCCTGTGGTCTCTGCCGGGAGGGGCGGTGGACCTGGGCGAGCGCATCAAGGACGCGGTGTGCCGCGAGATCGCGGAGGAGTGCGGCATCCGGATCGAGGTGACCGACGTGGTGGAGGTGTTCGAGCGGCTGGTCCGGGACGCCGACGGCAGGGTCCAGTACCACTACGTGATCCTGGACTACCTGGCCCGCTGGCAGGACGGGGAGCCGGGCGCCTCGGACGAGGTCCTGGAGTCGCGCTGGGTGGCGCCGGCGGACTTCCCGCAATACGAGATGACCAAGGGCACCGCCGAGGTGATCCTGCGGATGCTGGAGACGGGCCGGCGGGCGGGGGTCATCTGAAATGCGGGATGCGGCGCAGAGGCGAAAAGGCGCAG
>JBHGAX010000463.1:0-2612 GCA_041946635.1 Methylomirabilales bacterium (SeqCode) | reverse complement strand
TGGTTCAGCTCGTCGGGCGCCGTCTTGCTGGAGTGCCAGATGTCGTACTGGTCGGGGTCGAGGCCGAGCGACCAGCCGAGGATCAGCGCCTCGAAATTCCGCTTCAAGACGAAGGTGTTGATGAAGGCGGCCCACTCCACGATGTGGATCTGCACGTCGATCCCGATGGCCCGGAGCCGGCGCTGGATGATCTCCGCCGTCTGCTGCCGCACCTGGTTGCCCTGGTTCGTGCGAATGGTGAAGCGGAACGGCTGGCCCTCCTTGTCCAGGAGCCCGTCGCCGTTCGTGTCCCGCCAGCCCGCCTCGGCCAGGAGCGCCTTGGCGCGCTCGGGATCGTAGGGGTACGGCTTCAGGTCGTCGCGGTACCACCAGGTGCCCGGCTTGTACGGGCCCACCGCGGGCCGGCCGAGGCCCAGGAGCAC
Source organism: Methylomirabilales bacterium (SeqCode) (assembly GCA_041946635.1). GTDB lineage: Bacteria > Methylomirabilota > Methylomirabilia > Methylomirabilales > 2-02-FULL-66-22 > 2-02-FULL-66-22. The sequence continues at coordinate 2,190 of JBHGAX010000463.1, read as the reverse complement.
GCCGTCCACGATCTCCTGCTTGTCGATGGCGTAGGCCATCGCCTGGCGGACCCGCCGGTCCTGGAAGCGGGGATCCCGCAGGTTGAAGCCCAGGTAGGCGTACGCGTTCGCCACGTAGCGGTACTTGTTGAAGTGCTTCTGGAAGGCCGGGTACTCGGTCTGCCGGCGATACTGGATGGGCGTCAGGCCGGCCGAGTCGATGTTCAGGGCCTTCAGCTCCAGGAAGATGGTGGACTGGTCCGGGATGACCCGGTACACGACCCGGTGGATGTAGGGACGGCCCTCGAAGTAGTCGGGGTTCGCCTCCACGACCACCTTCTCCCCGGTCTTCCACTCCTTGAAGACGTAGGGGCCGGTGCCCACCGGGTGGCGGTTCTGCCGGGTGGTGCGCAGGTCCACGCCGGCTTTCCAGGGCGCCTCCAGGATGTGGCTGGGCAAGATCGGCGTCCCCGCCCACGAGAGAAGCGCCGGCGCGTAGGGCTTCTCGTAGGTGATGCGGTAGGTGTGCCGGTCCACGACCTCGGCCGCCCGGATCTGGCGGAAGGACTCCGCGTAGGCCGTGGGGGTCTTGGGATCGACCATGTAGCGGTAGGTGAAGTCCACGTCCCGGGCAGTGAACGGCTCCCCGTCGTGCCACGTGACCCCCTTCCGCAGGTGGAAGGTGATGGTCATCTCATCCTTGGACACCTCCCAGCGCTCCGCCAGCTCCCCCTGAAGCCGGAGGTTCTTGTCGGTCTTCAGCAGGCTGGCGTAGATGTAGCCCCCCACCTCGTGGGAGGCGGAATCGCTGGTGATGTTCGGGATGAGGCCGCTGATGTCGCCGATGGACGCGGTGACCAGGGTATCGCCGTACGCGGGCTCCATGGAGCCCGTCGCCGCGTGGGTCGGCTGCTCGGCCCGGTCGCAGGCGGCGACCAGGAGCGCCGCCAGGACCGGGAGCAGGCAGGCGAAGGGGACTCGGCGGATCACTAGCTCACTTGGATGGCGCGGGCGCCGGCGCGGGGCTCGGCTGGGCCGGAGCCGCCGGAGCGGCCGGGGCCGGGGCGGGCGCGCTCTGCGCGGGCCGCGGCTGGTCCTCCGGGATGACGGTCGCGGTGCCCCGCTGGGAGGCCATCAGGGTCAGCACGATGGACATGACCATGAACAGCACGGCAAAGGCGGTGGTGACCTTCGAGAGGAAGGTCGCGGCGCCGCGGCCCCCGAAGACCGTCTGGCTCGAGCCGCCGCCGAAGGCCGCGCCGATGTCGGCGCCCTTCCCGCCCTGCAGGAGGACGATGAGGATCAGCCCGCAGGCGATGAGCAGGTGCAGGATGGACAGCGCAATGTACATGACACCTCCCGGAAGGACTAAAACATGAAACGTGAAACGTGACAAGAAGGAGCGAAGGACCGGGTCCCTTACGTTTTACGTTTTACGCTTTACGAGTTACGTGTTGCTCCCGCAACCAGCTTCGCAAACGACCCCGCGTCCAGGCTCGCGCCGCCCACCAGGCCGCCGTCCACGTCCGGCTTGGCCATGAGGGCGGCGATGTTGTCCGGCTTCACGCTGCCCCCGTAGAGAATGCGCAGGCTCGCCGCCACGTCGGCGCTCGCCAGCCGGCCCACCAGCTGCCGCACGAAGGCATGGGCCTCCTGGGCCTGTTCGGGGGTGGCGGTGCGCCCCGTGCCGATGGCCCAGACGGGCTCGTAGGCGACCACGAGGCGCGGGGCCCCGAGATGGGGCGCCAGGCCGCCCTGGACCTGCCGCTCCAGGACCGCGAGCGTCTGGCCGGCCTCGCGCTCGGCCAGAGTCTCGCCGATGCACGCGATGCAGGCGAGCCCGTGCGCCAGCACGGCGCCCACCTTCTTGCTCACCGTGGCGTCCGTCTCGCCGAAGAACTGCCGGCGCTCCGAGTGGCCCACGATCACGTGCGTGCAGCCGAGGTCGGCGATCATGGGGACGGCCACTTCCCCGGTGAACGCTCCCTCTTTTTCCCAGTAGCAGTCCTGCGCGCCGATGGCGATGGCCGATCCGCGCGCCGCCTCCACCGCCGCGGCCAGGGCCGTGAACGGCGGGCAGATCACGACCTCCGCCCCGCCAGGGCCGGCGCCCATCAGGCCGCGCAGCGCCCGGATCGTCTCGGCGGCCTGCCCCGCCGTCTTGTACATCTTCCAGTTGCCCGCCATGATGGGTGTCCGCATCCCGCTCCT
>JBHGAX010000462.1:0-2637 GCA_041946635.1 Methylomirabilales bacterium (SeqCode) | reverse complement strand
CCTTTCCGGGCCTGCGGTTCTTCGCGTCGCGCGCGCAGGCGGAGGCGCTCCGCGACGCGTACGGGGATCGGGTGCTCGCCACGACCGACACCTGGCGCGTCCCCGAGCTGTTCCAGGGCTTGCAGCCCTGCCTGGAGCGCGCCATCCGTTCCGCCAGGCGCCTGCTCCTCGACGATCCCCGCGCCTGGGCCTTCCGCCTGATCCTCCGCGAGCACCCCGCCTACCGCCGGCGCCTCTTGCCCGCGCTGGGAGTCCAGGAGCGCGAGGTCGGCCTGGGCGGCATGCGCTACAGCCAGGCCGAGTACATCCTGCACCGAAACGCCTGCTGAGGAGCGGGGATCGCGGGTCAGGGGCCGGGATCCGGGAAGAACCGGTCGCGGGGTGGGCGCCGGGGAGCGCTCCACGCTCCACGGTTGGTCAGCGGGGGGAGAAGGCGCGCAGGAGGCTCTTGACCTCGAAGGGGCGGAGATCGGGAGAGGCCCCGACCAGCAGGGCGCAGATCCCGCTCACCGCGGGCGCGGCGAAGCTGGTCCCCGTGAGCGTGGTGGTGCCGCCGCCCGGTGCGGCCACGACCACGTCCTCGCCGTGCGCCGCGAACTCGATGACGCCGTCCTGCCGGAACAGCACCGCGAGCTGCGAGGGGAGCCGCGTGTTGTCCACCCCGATGCAGGTCGCGATCTCGGCCGGGAAGCCCTGGTCGGTGAGCGGCATGTTGCGGCGGGAGGCGACGACGAGCTGGTTGCGGCGATAGGCCATCTCGCACAGCTCCCGCAGCGGCGCCGCGAACTTGGCGCTCGCCGCCAGGCTCATGTTGATGATGCGGGCGCCGGACTGGATGGCGTGGCGAAACCCCTCGACCAGGGTGTCCCCCGAACAGACGTTGTCGGGGCTCAGCACGCGGATGTCGAGGATCTCCGCGTTGGGCGCCACCTTGCAGATGATGCTGGCCACGGCCGTCCCGTGGCCGTAGACGTCGGCGTTGCGCGGCACGGCGCCCGTGATGACGCGCTGCTTGGTGCCCGACGGCTGCACCCGGACGGCCCGCGCCACTCGCCCGCGCAGCTCCGGGTGGGTCGCGTCCACCCCGCTGTCCACCACGGCCACGCGGACCGGCGGCAGCGGCCGCCGGGCGAGCGCGGCCAGGCGGGTGCGGAGGAGGCCCTGGAGCGGGAGGGCCGCCGGCCTGGCCACTCAGGCCTCCACCAGGGCGGCCACCGCGACAAGCAGCTCGGCGACCTGCTGCTTGGCGCGCGGCCGGGCGCCGCTCAGCCGGGTGACGGCGCGGACCATCTCACGGTCCAGGCGCCCGCCGTCGCGCGCCGCCCGGCAGCCCTGCAGCGCGGCCAGGGCGTGGAGCTGCCGGCTCTGGTCCACCACCACGCCCGCCACCGCGGCGATCCGGCCGTACAGGAGCGCATCCCCGCTGGTGAAGCGCTTGCCGGGGGCGAAGCTCACGGCCGTCAGGACCCCGATCAGCCGGTCCTCGATCAACATGGGGGCGGCCAGGACCGCCTCCGGCTCGGTCGCCGCGCCGGCACGCCGCCTGGCCTGGCGGGTGCGGAAGGTGGGCGCGCCGATCTGCACCTCGTGGGTCTGGGCCGCCAGGCCGGTGATGCCCTTGCCCAGGGGCACGCGCTGGCCGATCAGGACCTTCTCGGACGAGCGGCTGCCCGCCGTCATGGCGAACACCAGCTGCTGCCGCCCCTCGTCCAGCACGAGGAGGGAGCCCTCCTCCGCGCCGACGACCTGCGCGCCCAGCTCGATGAGCAGCCGGAGGATCATGGCCTCCCGGCCGGTGCCCGACACCCCGAGGTAGGTCGTCAGTGCTGCGCCAGCTCGTGCCATGTCTCCACCCCCAGCCGGTGTCAGGAGTCCAGGCGGCGGCCGCCTTCCGCGGCGACCAGTCGCGCCACGGCGGTCTTCAGGAGCACCAGCGTGGCCTCGGGGTAGCGCAGCAGGAAGGCCCGGAACCGCCGGTAGTCCAGGGAGAGCAGGAGGGCGTCGGCCGGCGCGCGCACCGTCGCGGTCCGGGCGCCCTCCGTCAGGAGCCCGTACTCGCCCAGCAGGTCGCCGGGCAGGAGCCGGCGCACGGGAGCCGCCTCACCGGGCAGCAGCACGTCCAGCGCGCCGGCGGCCACGACGTAGATGCAGTCGGACGGCTCGCCCGCCTCGAACAGCAGCTCGCCGGCGGCCACGTGCTCGGTCCGCATCATCTCGGCCAGGACGGCGCGCTCGGCCGCCGGCACGCCGGCGAAGACGCGACACGCCTCCAGCGTGCGCAGCTTCTCGCCGGTGGAAAGCGCGGTGCGGCTCATGCCTGCCTCAGCGTCCGGGCGAAGAGCGGGGAGTCCCGCTCCAGCGCCTCGAAGGGGCCGCTGGCGACCAGGCGGCCGGCGTCCAGCAGCAGAACCTCGTCGGCCTCGCGGACGAACTCGACGTCGTGGCTCACCGAGATGACCACGCGGTCCGTGCGCCAGCCGCGCAGCAGGGCCGCCACCCGGGCCCGGCTGGCGGGATCCAGCGCGGAGGTCGGCTCGTCGAGCACCAGCACGGGGGTCCGGCGGAGCAGCGCGCGGCAGAGCGCCACCAGCTGGCCCTGCCCGCCCGACAGGCGGCTGCCCAGCCGGCCGATCGGGA
>JBHGAX010000461.1:0-2652 GCA_041946635.1 Methylomirabilales bacterium (SeqCode) | reverse complement strand
CCCGAGGGGTGGGTCCAGGCGTACTGGAGGTACGCCGCAGCGAGCGCCGAGGTAGGGCAACGCCGCAGATGGGCCTGTTTCAGCAGCCTGTGGTCCCGGCGGGCGCCGGCTCGTACTGCTGCCCCATTCCGAGGCCGGTCCCCGGCTGGAGAAGCTCGGGTCGCTGCTTGGCCGCTTCCCGCAAGGGCAGGAGCAGACGCTGCTTGTCGTAGACGAAGTCGTCGCGGCGGTACGAGGCCAGCTCGAATTGCTTGCCCATGAAGATGGCGTCCTCGGGGCAGGCCTCCTCGCAGTAGCCGCAGAAGATGCAGCGCAGCATGTGGATCTTGTACACCTTGGCGTAGCGCTCGCCGTGCGAGACCCGGTGCGCGTCGGTGTTCTCGGCTGCCTCCACGTAGATCGCATCCGCCGGGCAGGCCACCGCGCACAGCTCGCAGCCCACGCATCGCTCCAGCCCGTCCTCGTCCTGCACGAGGAAGTGCCGGCCGCGGTACCGCGGGGACAGCGGCAGGCGCTGCTCCGGGTAGGCCACCGTCACCGGCTTGCGGAACACGTGCTTCAGGGTGATCGCCAGTCCCTTGGCCAGCTCGCTGAACATCGGTACTCCTTGCCGCTCACCAACAAGATCGTGTCATACCGGCGAACGCGGAGACGCTGGAGCATGCGGCGCGTACCCCGCGGCCGGATCTGGGCCCCGGCTTTCGCCGGGGTGACGGACGCGGCCTACGCCAGCTTCCTTACCGCGGCGGCGACGTCGTCGTAGTTCGGCTCCACCTTTGGCTCGGGCGCCACCCACTTGTAGCGGATCACCCCGTCCTTGTCGATCAGGAACACCGAGCGCTTCGCCACGTTCAGGCCCTTCACGTTGGCGAGGTCGGCGTGGACCACATCGTACCTGGCGATCGTCTCGCGGGAAACGTCCGAGAGCAAGGGGAAGTTCAGGCCGTTCTTGCCGGCGAACTCCTTGTTGGCGAAGGGCGAGTCGACGCTCACGCCCACCACCGCCGTCCCGGGCCCCGCGAAGTCGTTCAACCGATCGCGAAACGTGCACATCTCCTTCTGACATACCCCGGTGAAGGCCGCCGGGTAGAACGCCAGCACGAGCGCCTTGCCTGCGAAATCGGTCAGCCGCCGGGGCTTCAGATCCGTGTCCACCAGCGTGAAGTCCGGCGCCTTGCTTCCCACCTCTGCCGCCATGCGTGGTCCCTCCGTCTGGGTCGTGGTGTGGTGCGAGCTGCGGGGTGCAGCGTCGATTCCAGTCCCCGCTAGTCTAGACCACGAGGCGCCCAAATTCACGATTCAAATGCTCTGATTTTCACCCCTCCAGACCGCCCCGCCTCGACCCTCGAATTTCGCTGAAGTGTTTCCAGATGATTGTGCGGTAAGTCCTTGTCCGCGAAGGTTTCTCCCGCTCAGGGCGCAGTCCAGGATCTCGACCGGGTGCACGGCCGTCACCGGGAGTCCGGCTCTCAGCAGGCCGGCACGAATCTGGAGAAGGCAGCCGAGGTTGCCGGCGGCGACGACGGGCGCGCCCGTCTCCCGGATGCGGGCGATCTTCCGGTCGAGGATCCGCTCCGCCATGCCGGGCTGCAGGACGTTGTACACGCCGCCGCTCCCGCAGCAGACGTCGGCCTCGGGCAGCTCCACCAGGCGCAGGCCGGGAATCCGGGCCAGGAGCGCGCGCGGCTCCCTCCGGATGCCCTGGGCGTGGGCCAGGTGGCAGGCATCGTGGTACGTGACCGTGAGGTCCAGCGGCCGCAGGGCGCCGTCCCATTCCGTTGCGGCCAGCACCTCCGACACGTCGCGCACCCTGCGGCTGAACGCCTCCGCGCGGTCCCGCCAGGCGGGATCGTCGCGGAGCAGGCGGCCGTAGTCCTTCATGGCCGCCCCGCACCCGCCGGCATTGGCCACCACGAGGTCGACCCCCTCGAACACTGCGATCAGCCCGCGAGCCAGTCGCTGCGCCGTGGCCACGTCGCCCGCGTGCACGTGGAGCGCCCCGCAGCAGCCCTGCGCCGCAGGCGCCAGGACCTCGTAGCCCGCGCGCGTCAGGACGCGCACCGTCGCCCGGTTCAGTTCGGGCATGAGGTAGCGCTGGGCGCAGCCGGTCAGGAGGCCCAGCGTGGCCCGCCGCGGCCCGCGGGCCGGCGAGAGGCGCGGGAGCGGCTGTCGCTCCGCGGCGGACGGGACGGCGGGCAGCATGGCTTCCATGCCGGCCAGGCGCGGGGCCAGCCGCGCGAGCAGGCCCGAACGCCGCACGAGCCGGGCCAGCCCCAGCCGCTGGTACCAGTGCAGGAGCCCCAGGACCGGCCCGAGCCGCCGCGGATACGGGAACAGGCCGACCAGGAGACGCCGCTGCCAGCGGTCGAGCGGCGGCCGGGAGAACTCCGTCTCGATGCCAACCCGCGCGTGCTCCAGGAGCTCCGCATAGGGAACCTGCGAGGGACAGGCCTCCGCGCACGCGAGGCACCCCACGCACTGGTCGAGGTGCTTCACCACCGTCGCGCTGAGCGCGGCCTCGCCCTCCTCCAGCGCCCGCATCATCCAGATGCGCCCGCGGGGCGAGGACATCTCCACGCCGGTGGTGAGGTAGGTGGGGCAGTGCGTCAGGCACAGCCCGCAGTGCACGCAGTCCTGCGTCCCGCGCCAGGC
>JBHGAX010000460.1:0-2654 GCA_041946635.1 Methylomirabilales bacterium (SeqCode) | reverse complement strand
CGAACGGTCGGTGGAGGAACCGCCCACCCTCTCAGCCCGGCTCCCCGGGCTCCCGTTTTCAATTGGACGCGAGCCTACACTTGAGGCGAGGGCGGCGTCAAGAGCGGATATCGAGCCGGAGGTCTCCGGCTTGCTTCGTTCGCCCGAGCCCGGAGTGAAACGAAGTCGAGGGCCCGGACGTGTGCCCCTCGACTCCGCTGCGTCCCGAGCGTGTCGAGGGGCTCGGGGGGAGCGGAAATTGGTCGGAGATTTGGGACGTGCGCTTTGACCTTGACCTTGAAGTTGACTTGAAGGTGTAGCGTGGTGCAGAAAGGAGGTGAGGAGGATGCGTGAGCTGGAAAGGATCTCGCTCTGCCCCGCCTGCGACGCCTGCCCGGAAGTGGAGATCGCCCGGGAAGAAGACGGGACGGCCAGCGTGCGGCTCGTCGAAGGCGGCGAGGGAATCCGCCTGACCAAGGACGCCTGGAATACCCTCGTGGGCTGCATCCGCCAGGGGCGATTGTCCGAGCTGTAGGGTTCTCCCGCCGGAGGGGCCGCCGCCCCTCCGGCCTCTCAGACGTGCATGAAGCAGTATTCCTCGATTGGCGAGATAGCGCGACAGGCCCGCGTCAGGCCGACCACGCTACGCTACTACGAGGCGATCGGCCTCCTCCCCGCGCCGGTGCGCGCGCCCAACGGCTACCGGCGCTACCCCGCCAGCACCCTCGACGTCCTACGCTTCATCCGCGCCGGGAAGGCCGCGGGCTTCACCTTGACCGAGCTTCGCAAGGTCCTGGCGGCTCGCAGGGCCGGGCGGAAACCATGCGCGCAGATCCAGGCGATGCTGGAGCGAAAGGTCGCAGACCTCGAGTGCGCCATCGAGGATCTCCTCGCGCTGCGACGCAGACTCGATTCGCTGCGAGCGGCCTTCAGGTCGGACGTCTCGGATAGCGGCTCTTCGGCCGTCTGCCCCTACCTCGAAGCCGGTGAGGCTTGAGGCGGAGCTGCGGGGCGCGATGTCCGCCGGCGCGTCTCCGGCCGGCGGCGCGTCCGCCCAGGCCGGCGTGTCTCAAGGAGCCGTCTCCTCCAGCGGCAGGTAGTAGCCCTTCACCATCACGCCGGGGGCCGGCTCGAAGTCGAGCTCCGGGCTCCGCCGGAAGCCCATCCGCTCGTACAGCCGGGTCGCCGCCCGCATGAGGTCCGTGGTGTGCAGGGTGAGCACGGTGGCCCCCGACTCCCGCGCCCGCCGCATGCACTCCTGCATCAGGGCCCGGCCGATGCCCCGGCGCCGCACCGCGGGCGCCACCGCCAGCAGGCGCACTTCCGGATGGACGCGGGTCGCCGCCCGGTCCTCCCCGTCCGCGAGCAGGCTTCCCGCCGGGTACAGGAGGACCGTGCCGACGATCCGCCCATCCTGCTCGGCGACGATCTGGGCTGCGGGCTCGACCGCCGCCAGCGTCTCCAGGATGTTCTGGCGATACCGCTCCCAGATCTCCGGCATCAGGGCCGCGTACTCGCGATAGGCCGACAGGGTCACCGTGACGATGGCATCGCGGTCGGTGGGAGCCGCGTCACGAACGCGGAGTCCGATCATGGCTTCTCGACCGGCAGCCGAGCCAACGGGCGGTGCATGGCGCCGCCGCGGCTCAGAAGATGAACGGGTCCCGGGTGTCGTAACGGCCTCGCACGCGGCTGCGGGGAAGACCGCCTGCCGGAGATCGAGGCCTATCGCGCCTCGTCGATCATCCGCATGGTCTCCCGCTCCACCTCCTCGGCCACGCGCTTCAAGTCACCCGCATCGCGGGAAGAGTGCGAGCAGGGCGCTCGGACGGATCATGCCGATCTTCGTCTTGCCGCCTTCCCGGTACACGGAGATCCGACAGGGGCTGCCCTCCATTCCGATCAAATCCGGTTCAGCAAGCGTACTGCAAGAAGCCGCTCGTCCCTGGCAATTCTTCTCCCGGCGCCGCGGCGCCGGCTGCCGGAACGCGGGCAGTCTGTCGCAGTAAGCCAGACGGGTCAACGGCGGAAGATGGGCCAGAGGTGGTGACACGGGGCCATGCGGAAAGCCTCCGCCTGCCCGCGGGCCTGGCCGGCCGGGGCTTGACCTTGCAGTATACTGGAAGCCGTAAGATATGGCTCGAAGGGGGAATCCAGTTGAAGCAGATCCAGCTCCACGTGGCCGGCATGACCTGCACCGGGTGCGAGCAGCGGATACAGCGGGCCCTGGCCCGGCTGGAGGGCGTCCTGTCGAGCAGCGCCGATTGGCGTGCCGGACGCGTGCATGTGGCGTTCGATCCCGCCCGAACCGCCGAGCAAGCGATCCGCGCCTGCATCGAGCAGGCGGGGTATGGAGTGTCGCCATGATGGCAGGCGTCAGCAGCCCGACCGCTCCTTCCGCGCCCTACTGGGCGGAGGAGATCTGGCCGCGGCCTTCGACCGCGGCCTCACGGTCCCGGCGGTGGACGACTTCCAGGCCCTCTCGGGGCACGGCGTCGTGGCCCGCGTTCAGGATGCCCGGGTGCGCGTCGGCCGGCCCCGCTACCTCGAGGAGAACGGCGTGGACCTCTCGGCGCTCCGGGCGAAGATCGCCGCCCTGGAGCAGGCCGGCCAGACGGTCGTGGCCGTCGGCCGCGACAGCCGGTTTCTCGGCGCCATCGCGCTGGGCGACAGGC
>JBHGAX010000046.1:0-16200 GCA_041946635.1 Methylomirabilales bacterium (SeqCode) | reverse complement strand
AGCCACGAGGGCGCCATGCGACCGGACGGACGCCGACCCGACGAAATGCGTGTGGTCACGATCACCCGGGACTTCCTGCGGCACGCCGAGGGCTCCGTCCTCATCGCCGTCGGGGAGACCAAGGTGATCTGCAGCGCCAGCGTAGAAGACCGCGTGCCGCCGTTCCTGCGGGACACGGGGCAGGGCTGGGTCACGGCGGAGTACGGCATGCTCCCCCGCTCCACCCAGACGCGCTCGCCGCGGGAGAGCGCCACGGGTCGTCCCAGCGGCCGCACCTTCGAGATCCAGCGCCTGGTGGGCCGGAGCCTGCGCGGCGTGACCGACCTTGCGGCGCTGGGCCCGCGCACGGTGTGGATGGACTGCGACGTGATCCAGGCCGACGGGGGCACGCGCACCGCGGCGATCACGGGCGCCTACCTGGCCCTGGCGGATGCCCTGCAGACCCTGCGCGCGCGGGGCGTCATCGCCACGCTGCCGCTGAAGGATTTCGTGGCGGCCACCAGCGTCGGGGTGGTGGACGGCCAGGCGGTCCTGGATCTCTGCTATGCCGAGGACGCGGCGGCCGAGGTGGACATGAACGTGGTCATGACGGGAAGCGGCAAGTTCGTGGAAGTCCAGGGAACGGCCGAGGAGCATCCCTTCGACCGCGCCCAGCTGGACCGCATGCTCGCGCTGGCGGCGGCCGGCATCGCGGACCTCGTGGCGACCCAGCGGAAGCTGCTCGCCGAACGGTCGGCGGCGGGACGCTGAGGCAGTGCAACCTGCGGCCGCGGCGAATCTTTTGCGGGATTTACCGCCTTGACAAACCCTGACCCCCTACCTACAATCACGCCGCTGGTCATCGCGACGCGCAACCGCGGCAAGTACGACGAGATCCTGGCGCTGCTCGCGGGCCTGCGCGCGACGCTCGTGCCGCTCGACCGGGCTGGACCGGTAGAGGTGCCCCCGGAGGGCGGCGACTCGTTTCAGGAGAACGCGCGGCGGAAAGCGCGGGCCGTGGCGGCCGCCACGGGACACCTCAGCCTGGCCGACGACTCGGGCCTGGAGGTGGACGCGCTGGGCGGGGAGCCGGGCGTGCGGTCGGCGCGGTTCGGCGGATCCGGCGTCCGGGACGACGCGGAGCGCAACCAGCTCCTGCTGCGGCGGCTGCACGGGATTCCGGCCGAGCGCCGCACGGCGCGGTTCCGCTGCGCGGTGGCCATCGCCGAGCCGGGCGGGCGGATCTGGGAAGCCGAGGGCACCTGCGAGGGGCGGATCGCAGCCGCGCCCCGGGGCGAGCACGGCTTCGGCTACGATCCGGTCTTCGAGATCCCGGGGCTGGGCCGGACGCTGGCGGAACTGGATCCCGAGGCCAAGAACCGCGTGAGCCACCGCGCGCAGGCGCTGGCCCGGGCGCGCGCGATCCTGGACGCGATCCTGCGCGGGAGCTGAGGCCTGCCGGAAGCAGCGGGGCGTGGCGCAGCCCGGTAGCGCACCTGCTTTGGGAGCAGGGAGTCGGAGGTTCAAATCCTCTCGCCCCGACCAGCCGGTGGCGGGATCGGGACGTCGGCCGACGAGATGCCAGCGTTTGCGCCTGTAGCTCAGCCCGGATAGAGCAACGGCCTCCGGAGCCGTGTGTCGGGTGTTCAAATCACCCCAGGCGCGCCAAGGTGGAGACGGGGCGTCGGCCCCGGCCGGCAGCGTGGTGAGCGTAGCTCAATTGGTCAGAGCACTGGACTGTGGCTCCAGGGGTTGAGGGTTCGAGTCCCTCCGTTCACCCCACCCCGGCCGGATCCGTGGAGCGGTAACGCGCCCGTAGCTCAGTCGGATAGAGCGGCTGGCTTCGAACCAGCAGGTCGGGAGTTCAATCCTCTCCGGGCGCGCCAGAGGGATTGCCCGATTTCAGATTGCCCGATTTCAGATCTCGGATTTGCGATCGAAAAATCTGAAGTCTGCAATCTGAGATCCGCAATGGCTCGCGCCTGTAGCTCAGCCGGATAGAGCAACTGCCTTCTAAGCAGTGGGTCGGGCGTTCGAGTCGCCCCAGGCGCGCCAAGACGCCACGTGGTGCACGGGGCGAGCGGTGGGGGCCGCTAGCTCAGTTGGTAGAGCAGCTGACTCTTAATCAGCGGGTCGTAGGTTCGAGTCCTACGCGGCCCACCAATCGTCGGGGGATCCACCCCCACCGGGCGAGAGTGGCGGAATGGCAGACGCGTCCCGTTTAGGGCGGGATGGGGCGACCCGTGGGGGTTCAACTCCCCCCTCTCGCACCACCTCCCACCAGCTTCCAGGCTCATGAAAGTCACCGTCGAAGAGCTCAGCCCGTCCAAGCGCGCCCTCCGCGTGGAGCTGCCGTCCGAGCAGGTGGCGTCGCGCCTGGAGGCCACCTACCAGGAGTGGGCGCGCCGCCTGCAGCTGCCCGGCTTCCGCCGGGGCAAGGTGCCTCGCGCCATCATCGAGCGCCGGTTCAAGGACGACGTGCAGGACGAGGTCCTGCGCGCCCTCATCCCCGACTCCTACCAGGAGGCGCTGGCCCAGTCGGCGCTGGACCCCGTGGGGCAGCCCACGGTGGAGGACGTGCACTTCCACTCCGGCGAGCCGCTCACCTACCGCGCCGTGGTGGAGGTCAAGCCCCCCGTGACCGTGAGCGACTACCGCGGCGTGACGCTCGAGCGGGAGAAGGTCGAGGTCACCGACCAGGACGTGGACAAGGCGCTCGAGTACCTGCGCGAGGAGGCGGCCGAGTACGTGCCCATGGAGGGCTGGCCGGCCCTCCGGGACGACCTGGTGGTGCTGGACCACGAGGGCACCCTGAACGGCAAGTCCTTCAAGGGCGGGAGCGGGAAGAACCTGAGCGTCGTGCTGGGGCGCGGCGGCTACTTGCCGGGCTTCGAGGAGCAGATCCTCGGCATGCAGAAGGGCGAGCAGAAGTCCTTCGTCCTGCCGGTGCCGCCCGACTTTCCGCGGAAGGACCTGGCCGGGCACGAGCTCGAGTTCGCCGTGACCGTGAAGGAGGTCAAGAAGCGCCGCCTGCCCGAGCTGAACGACGAGTTCGCCAAGAGCGCGGGCGACCAGGAGACCCTGGCGGAGCTCCGGGACAAGCTGCGCCAGCAGCTCCTGGAGCGGAAGCAGCGCGAGCAGGAGGCCGGCCTGAAGCGGGCCCTCATGGACAAGCTGGCCGAGCGGCACGCCATCGAGCTGCCGGAGGCGATGGTGGACCGCGAGACGGGGCAGGTGCTCGAGGAGATGGCCATGGCCCTGCGCGCGTCGGGCGGGCGGCTGCCGGCGGGGCAGACCGAAGGGCTGGAGGCCCGCGCCCGCGAGATGGCCCGCCGGCGGGTGAAGGAGGCGCTCCTGCTGGAGGCCGTGGCCCGCCAGGAGGGGCTGCAGGTCAGCGACGAGGAGCTGGAGACCGAGGTGCGGGCCATGGCGGGCGCGTACCGCCAGGACCCGGCCGCGCTGCAGCGGGCCTTCGAGGAGCCCGCGCGCCGCGCCGGCCTGCGGGCGCGGCTCCTGGAGCGCAAGGCCCTGGACTGGCTCTTCAGCCAGGCGACGATCACGGACGCGTACCGGCTGATCCAGCCCGCCTGAGCGCGGAGGGCGCCGTGCCGAGAGAGGACGACGAGGAGGAGCGGGGGCAGCCCATGTTAGTCCCGATGGTGGTGGAGCAGACGAATCGCGGCGAGCGGGCCTACGACATCTTCTCCCGCTTGCTGAAGGACCGCATCATCTTCATCGGCACGCCCATCGACGACGCGGGCGCCAACCTGGTCATCGCGCAGCTCCTCTTCCTGGAGGCCGAGGATCCGGACAAGGACATCCACGTCTACGTGAACTCGCCCGGGGGCTCCGTGACGGCGAGCCTGGCCATCTACGACACTATGCAGTTCGTGAAGCCGGCCATCGAGACCATCTGCATGGGGCAGGCGGCCAGCGGCGCGGCCCTGCTGCTCGCCGCGGGCACCAAGGGGAAGCGGCTGGCGCTGCCGCACTCCCGCATCATGATCCACCAGCCCTACGGCGGGGCGCAGGGGCAGGCCGTGGACATCCAGATCCAGGCCAAGGAGATCCTGCGCATGCGGGAGGAGCTGAACCGCATCCTGGCCCGGCACACCGGCCAGCCCCTGGAGCGGGTGGAGAAGGACAGCGACCGCGACTTCTTCATGTCGCCGCAGGAGGCCAAGGAGTACGGCCTGGTGGACGACGTGATCTTCTTCCGCGACCTGACCAAGCGGCTCCCCGGCGAGAGCCCGATCGTTCCCGCGGCGAGCTAGCCGTTTCGGCAGGCCGAGGAGCGGCCTGCTCAAGGCTAGCCCGGAGCGTAGCCTCGCGTAGCGGGGCGCAGTCGAAGTCGCAGGACGGATTATTTCCGACTTCGAGCCCAATTCGGGCTAGGCCCCCGGCGGCCGAACGGAGAGGTGGATGGCGAAAGCGGTCAAGGGCGGCGGCAAGCTCCAGTGCTCGTTCTGCGGCAAGAGCCAGGACGACGTGCGGAAGCTGATCGCCGGGCCGACGGTCTACATCTGCGATGAGTGCATCGAGCTCTGCAACGACATCATCGCGGAGGAGTGGGAGCAGGAGAAGTCCAAGGGCCTGAGCCAGCTCCCCAAGCCGGCCGAGATCAAGGCCGTCCTCGACCAGTACGTGGTGGGCCAGGACCGGGCCAAGAAGACGCTGGCCGTCGCGGTCCACAACCACTACAAGCGGGTGAACGCCCGGCAGTCCTTCGACGACGTCGAGCTCACCAAGTCCAACATCCTGCTGATGGGCCCCACCGGCTCGGGCAAGACGCTCCTGGCCCAGACCCTGGCCAAGATCCTGGACGTGCCCTTCACCATCGCGGACGCCACCACGCTCACCGAGGCCGGCTACGTGGGCGAGGACGTGGAGAACATCATCCTCCGCCTGCTGCAGGTGGCCGACTACGACGTGGAGCGCGCCGAGCGCGGCATCATCTACATCGACGAGATCGACAAGATCGCCCGCAAGTCCGAGAACCCCTCCATCACCCGCGACGTCTCCGGGGAAGGGGTGCAGCAGGCCCTCCTGAAGATCCTGGAGGGCACGGTGGCCAACGTGCCGCCCCAGGGCGGCCGCAAGCACCCGCAGCAGGAGTACCTGCAGGTGGACACCACCAACATCCTGTTCATCTGCGGCGGCGCCTTCGTGGGGCTGGACAAGATCATCCAGGCGCGCGTGGGCGAGAAGCGCGTGGGCTTCGGCGCCCAGGTGGTGGGCAAGAAGGACCGGCGCCTGGGCGAGATCCTGAACGAGCTGCAGCCGGAGGACCTGCTGCGCTACGGCCTCATCCCCGAGCTGGTGGGGCGGCTGCCGGTGACGGCGGCCCTGCACGAGCTGGACGAGAAGCTGCTGGTCCGCATCCTGAAGGAGCCGAAGAACGCCCTGCTGCGCCAGTACCAGAAGTTCTTCGACTTCGAGCACGTCAAGCTGACCTTCACGGACGACGCCATCCTGGCGGTGGCGGAGCAGGCGGCCAAGCGGGAGACGGGCGCCCGGGGGCTGCGCGCGATCCTGGAAGATATCATGCTGGACATCATGTACGAGCTGCCCTCGCAGTCGGGCATCAGCGAGTGCATCATCAACCGGGACGTCGTGGTCGAGCGCAAGCCGCCCATCATCCTGTACAAGAAGAAGGCCGAGTCCGCCTGATCGCCCCGCCCGCTTCGTTGCCCGTCACGTTCGCCGCGCGCCGCACGGCGGGCGCGCCCCCGCCCGCACGAGGAGACGCATGCACGCTTGCACGCCACGCCGGCTGCGCCTGACGCTCTGCGCGCTGCTCGTCCTGGGGCTGCTGCCCGGCTGCGCCGCCTACGAGTACCTCTACGGGCGGGCGCCTCGCCGGGAGGCGCAGCGAACCGACCAGGATCTCCTGCGCTCCGCCGAGGCCCAGCTGGAGCGCCGGCGGTACGAGAGCGCGCGCAAGGAGCTGCAGCAGCTCATCAACCAGTACCCCGAGAGCGAGCTGCTCTCGGCGGCCCGCCTGGCCTCCGCCAAGGCGCTGTACCTGGGGAAGAAGTACGAGGAGGCGCGCACCGAGTACCAGCGCTTCCTGGAGCTGCACCCGCAGCACGAGCGGGCGGACGAGGCGCACTACTACCTGGGCATGAGCTACTTCCGGCAGGCCGACACCCCGGATCGCGACCAGAGCGCCACGCGCAAGGCGCTGGAGGAGTTCGACCTCCTGCTGAAGCAGATGCCGGACTCCCAGTTCGCCGCGGACGCCGCGGCCAAGCGCGGCGTGGCCCGGCACAAGCTCGCCGAGAAAGAGTGTTACGTGGGCGAGTTCTACTTCGGCCGCAAGGAGTACGCGGCCGCGGCCGCCCGTTTCGGCGCGGTCCTGGCCGAGTACCCGGGCGCCGGCTTCGACGACCAGGCGCTCTACTACCTGGGGGAGTCCCTCTGGCAGCTGGAGCAGAAGGACCAGGCGCGTGCCGCCTTCCGGCGGCTGGTGGACGAGCACTCCCAGTCCGCCTGGGCGCCGCCCGCCGCCCGCCGCCTGGGGACCACCCTGGTCCGGACGGGCTCGCCCCCGCCGCCCGCCCCCGGGCTGTTCAGCCGGATGTGGACCGGGATGCGCGAGACCTGGGACGAGCTGGCCGAGACGGTGCGGGACTATCAGATCTTCCGCTAATGGCACCCCGAGCCGAGCCCGAGAGGCCGAGCCTCCGCCAGCTGCTGCGCCAGGGCCGGGCGGCGTTCGAGGCCGGCGACTTCGCGGCCGCCGAGCCGCTCCTGCGGCGCGTGGCCGCGCGCAGCGGCCGCTACGCCAACGTCTTCCACATGCTGGGCGTGATGGCCACCCACCGGGGCGACCCGCCCCAGGCCATCCAGCTTTTCCGCCAAGCCCTCCGCGTGAACCCGGGCTACCACGAGGCCCAGCTCAACCTGGCCATCATCCTGGCCGACACCGGGGCCTACGACCAGGCCGCCGCCGAGGCCGAGGCGCTGCAGGGGCGGGCGGGCGAGGCCGGCGCCGAGCTCGGCCTGCGCGGCCAGCTGGCCAACGCCCACGCCGAGCTGGCCCGCCGCTACCACGCCCTGGGCTTCTTCCGCCAGGCCGTGCGCGAGTACGACGAGGCGCTGGAGCTCTGCCCGGGGTTCCCCGACCTCCACGCCCAGCGCGCCGCCAGCCTCCGGGCCCTGGGAGACGAGGGGCAGGCCGAGGCGGCGCTCCGCCGGGCGCTGGCGCTGAAGCCAGACTACGTGGAGGCCCACGTGCGGCTGGGCCTGCTGCTCCAGGCCACCGGACGCACGCCCGAGGCGGTGGCCGCCTGGGAGCGCGCCCTGGCCCTGGACCCCGGGCATGCCGCCGCCCGCGTCTACCTGCGGCAGGCAGGCGGCGGGGCGCCGGCGCGGTGAGCGGCCCGGCCGGGCCGTCGCTCCTGGCCCGCACGCGGGCGCTCCTGGACGCCCACGGCCTGGCGCCCCGCAAGGCGCGGGGCCAGCACTTCCTCATCGACCCCCGGGTGCGCGACGCCATCGTGCAGGCCGCGGACGTGACCCCCGGCAGCACCGTGCTGGAGGTGGGCCCCGGGACGGGCGTCCTCACGGAGGCCCTGCTCCGGGCGGGCGCCCGCGTGCTGGCCGTGGAGCTGGACCGCGGGCTGGCGGGCCTGCTGCAGGAGACGCTGGGGGGCCATCCGGGGCTGACCCTCTGGGTGGAGGACGCCCTGCGCCTGGACTTCGCCGCGCGCCTGCGCGACCACCCGGCCCGCGGGGCCATCCGGGTGGTGGCCAACATCCCCTACTACATCACCAGCCCGCTGATCCTGCACCTCCTGGAGCAGCCGGGGCTGTTCCGCCTCCTGGCGCTGACCATCCAGCGGGAGGTGGCGGAGCGACTCGCCGCCGGGCCGGGGGAGAAGGCCTACGGGGCGCTGACCCTGGCCTGCCAGTACCGGGCGGAGGTGCGCACCGCGCTGCACATCCCGCGGGGGGCCTTCTACCCGGTGCCCGAGGTCGAGTCCCGCCTGGTGCGGCTGGACGTGCGGCCGGCCCCGCCGGTCCGCGTGCCGAGCCCGGAGCGCCTCTTCGCCGTGGTCCGGGCCGGGTTCGGGCAGCGGCGGAAGACGCTCCGGAACGCCCTGCGCGGGGCGGGCTGGACGGCCGCGCCCGTGGAGGCGGCCCTGGCGGCGGCCGGGATCGCGGGGAGCCGCCGCGCCGAGACGCTCAGCCTGGAGGAGTTCGCGCGGCTGGCCGCCGCCCTGCCCGGGCCGGAGGCCGGCGGTCCGGACTGCGAGTCGAGGCGGGCCCTCGGTGCGCGGGCGCGCAGCAGCTAGCGGGCGCCGCGGCGGCGGAAAGGAGGCGGGCATGCGCGGGGCATCCGGCGGGGGCCGGAGGGAGCGGGCGGGGCTGGCGCGGCTGCTGCGCGGCGCGGTCACCATCGTGGCCTTCACGGAGTCGGGCCAGATGCGGCGGCTGCGCCTGACGAACCGCCTGCTGGTCATCTCGGCCCTCCTCCTGCTCATCCTGCTGGTCGGCGCCACGGCCTCGGTCCTCCAGCTCTACCGGGGGCAGGTGGAGCTGGCGCGCATGGCCTACCTGGAGGGTGAGAATCGCTCGCTCACCACGCTCCTGCACGGCCAGGCCGAGCAGCTCAGCCGCCTGCGGCTGGAGCTGAACCGGCTGAAGGAGTTCGAGCAGAACCTGCGGATCGTCTCCGGCATCGACTCCCCGGCGGAGGCCGCTCCGGCCCCGGCGCCGCGCCGCGGCGGCGGCCCGAGCCTGCCCGGGAAGCGATGAACGCCGCCGAGCGGCTGCGGCAGCTCGTGCTGGGCGCGGGCGGCATCGACCTGGCGCTCTACAAGTCGCGCTGCCTGGAGCGGCGCATCGCGCTGCGGCAGCGGGCCGCGGGCGCGCCCGATCTGGAGAGCTACGTGGCGCTGGTCGGCCGCGACCCCGCGGAGCGCCGCCGCCTGGTGCAGGCCCTCACCATCCACGTCTCGCAATTCTTCCGGAACCCCACGACCTTCCAGGCGCTGCGGCAGCAGGTGCTGCCCGCCATCCTGGCCGAGAAGCGCCAGCACGGCGGCCGCGCGCTCCGCTTCTGGTCCGTGGGGTGCGCCTGCGGCGAGGAAGCCTACTCGCTGGCGCTGCTCCTGCTCGACGCCGCGCCGGAGGCGCTCACGCAGTACTCCTGCGCGATCTACGGCACGGACATCGACGCCGGCTGCCTCCGCATGGCCGAGCAGGCCGTCTATCCGGCCGGGAGCCTGGCCCACCTGCCGCGGGCCTGGCGCGAGCGCTACTTCACGCCGGCCGGCGGCCGGTGGGCGCTGCTGCCGGCCGTCCGGCAGCTCGTGACCTTCCGCCGTCACAACGTACTCGACGCTCCGCCCGTCCGGCGCGTCGACCTGCTGCTGTTCCGCAACGTCCTCATCTACATGACCGAGCCGCTCCAGGAGCGGCTCCTCTGCGCCCTGCACGAGGTCATGACCCCCGGCGGCTTCCTGGTGCTGGGCAAGGTGGAGGGGCTGCCCGGCCCGGCGGCCCGCCGCTTCCGCCCGGTGAACGTGCCCGAGCGAATCTACCGGCGAGCCGAGTAAGGCGGCGCACGGGTCGCCGCCGGCCTGCGCGCCTTCGCGCGCATTCGGCCGTTCCGCTTGACTTCACCAGGGGCGATAGGTATGGTACGACGGCCGTGCGGACGGGCGATCGGGCCAGGCCAGACCGGAGCCGTGCGGGGAGGCGCGCAATGACGATCGGCAAGAAGATCTTCCTCGGCTTCCTCTTCGTCATCGTCGTCACCGGCGTCGCGCCGGAGGTCCTGTCCAGCGTCCTGCGCCACTCCCTGTCCGCCGAGTACATCCGCATCTCCACCGGCATGATGGGCATGGTGCTCGGGATGATCCTGGCGTTCGTGGTCTCGAAGCGCCTCACCACGGACATCCGGAGCCTGGCGGACACGGCCCGCACGGTGGCGGCCGGGAACCTCTCGCGGGACGTGCCGGCCGGCGCCTCCGACGAGATCGGGGAGCTGGCGGCCAGTTTCAACCAGATGGTGGGCAGCCTGCGCGAGATCGTGGGGGAGGTCAAGGCGGCGTCGGGGGCCGTGACCACCTCGGCCCTGGCCCTCTCCGCCTCCGCGGAGGAGATGAACTCCTCCACCGAGGAGATCGCCGGCACGGTGGAGCAGATCGCGAAGGGGGCCGAGCACCAGGCCTCCCTGGTGGAGCAGACCTCCAAGGTGATGCGGGACATGGCCAGCGCCATCACCGAGATCGCCTCGCGCGCCAAGGCCGCGGCCGAGGCGGCCGCCGAGGCCGGCTACACGGCCCAGACGGGCGGCAAGTCCGCGGGCGAGGCCATGGAGAAGATGCGGGGGGTCTTCAGCATCATCGAGGGCGCGGCCGGCGGCGTGAAAGGCTTCAGCCAGAAGGCGCAGCAGATCGGCTCCATCGTGGACGTGATCACGCGGATCGCGCAGCAGACCAACCTGCTGGCCCTGAACGCCACCATCGAGGCGGCGCGCGCCGGCGAGGCCGGGCGCGGTTTCGCCGTGGTGGCGGAAGAGGTGCGGAAGCTCGCCACCGAGGCCGCGGCCTCCGCCGAGAAGATCGCGGACATCATCAAGGAGATCCAGGCGGAGAACGCCAAGGTGACCGCCTCCATGGAGGTGGCCACGCGGGAGATGACCTCCGGGCGCGAGGTGCTCACCTACACCAGCGAGGCCCTGGAGGAGATCGTGCGCGTGGTGGTGGACCAGGTGAAGAAGGTGCAGGAGATCTCCGCGCTCACGCAGCAGCAGACGCAGGGCGCCCAGGAGCTGGTCCGCACCATCGACGAGATCGCCAAGGTGGCCGAGGACAACGCGGCGTCCACCGAGGAGGCCTCGGCCGCCACCACCGAGCAGACCGCCTCCATGGAGCAGATGGCCCAGTCGGCGCAGAAGCTCAGCGAGATGGCGGACCGGCTGAAGACCCTGGTGGCCCGCTTCAATGTCGGCGACTGACACTGCCCTGAGCCGTCCCGGCCCGCGCGACCTGGCGGGCGAGACGGAGCCGCTCCCCGAGCCGCAGCGCCGCTGCGTCTGCTTCCGCGTGGGCGCCGAGTGGTTCGCCCTGCCGATCCAGCGCGTGCGGGAGATCCAGCCGCTGCCCCACGTGGTCCGCGTCCCCCACGCGCCGCCCGACATCCTGGGCATCGTGAACCTGCGCGGGCGGGTGCTCACGCTGCTCGCGAGCGAGGCGCCGCTGGGGCTCCCCCCCGCGGACGCGCCGAGCCACTGCCTGGTGCTGGACCTGGGGGAGGCGGATCCCTACGTGGGCCTGGCCATCCACGGCGCCGGCGAGGTCCTGGGCGTGCCGCTCTCCGCCATCCAGCCGCCCCCCCCGCGGGCCCAGGCGCCCGGCGGCCTGGAGGGGGTCTTCGAGGCGGGGCACCGGGCCGTGGGCCTCATCGACCTGGCCCGCCTGTACGGCCGGCGGCTGGCCGAGTGGGGCATCGAGCTGCCGCCGGTGGCGAGCCGCTGATCCCCGGCGTTCGCGCCGCCCTGGGAGGGACGCCCGTGAGCATCAAGATCCTGGTCGTGGACGACGCGATCTTCATGCGCGGCCTCATTCGGGACATCTTCGCGCGCGGCCCCTTCGTCATCGCCGGGGAGGCCGAGAACGGCGCGGAGGCGGTGCGGCTCTACCGCGAGCTGCAGCCCGACCTCACGACCATGGACATCGTCATGCCCCAGATGGACGGGATCACCGCGCTGAAGGAGATCATGCGCCTGGATCCCGCGGCCAGGGTCGTCATGTGCAGCGCGCTGGGCCAGGAGGCGCTGATCGCCGAGGCGATCGAGGCCGGGGCGCGCGACTTCATCGTGAAGCCCTTCCAGCCGGCCCGGGTCCTGCGCGTCGTCCAGAGCGTCCTCGGCCTGGACGACCAGTTCCGGCCCCTGACCCCGAGCGGGCGGGAGGGTGCCGGGCGGTGACGGGCGATGGCCAGCCGGGCGGAGGGCTGCGGAGCCGCCTGCCCATCGGGCTCGCCATCGGGGCCTCCACCGGGGGCCCCAAGGCGCTGCTGACTCTCCTGGCCGACCTCGTGCTGCCCGCCTCGGGGTACGCCTTCCTGGTGCAGCATATCCACCCCACCTTCGTCGGCATCCTGCTCCGCCGCCTGCAGAGCGGCGCCGCGCTGCCGGTCGAGGAGGCGGGGCACGATGCGGCGATCGCCCCCGGCCGGCTGTACGTGGCGCCGGGCGGCCGCCACCTGCGGGTGGAGCGGGCGCACCCCGGCGGCTTTCGCACGTACCTGACGCAGGATCCCCCGGTGCACGGGGTGCGGCCGTCCCTGGATCTGCTCTTCGCCTCGCTGGCCACGGCCTTCGGCGCGCGGACCCTGGGGGTCGTGCTCACGGGCATGGGACGCGACGGGCTGGAGGGCGCGCGGGCCATCAAGGCCAAGGGCGGTCGCATCCTGACCGAGGCGGAATCCACCTGCGTGGTGTACGGGATGCCGAGAGCGCTGGTGGAAGCCGGCCTGGCCGACCGGCAGGTGCCCATCGGCGAGATGGCCCGCGCCATCCGGCAGGCCACGCAGGAGCTGCGGGCCTCGGCGACCGCGCCGGGGGGACGGTAGGGACAGCCATGGACATGTCGAAGTACGTCAAGATGTACGTGAGCGAGTCTTCGGAGCGGCTGCAGCGCATGGATCAGCTGCTCCTGGTCCTGGAGCACAACGGCGCGGACCGGAGCGCCATCGACACCATCTTCCGGGAGGCCCACTCCATCAAGGGCATGTCGGCCTCCATGGGCTACGAGGAGCTGGCCAAGGTCGCCCACCGGATGGAGGACTACCTGGACCAGTTCCGGGGCGGCAAGGGCGGGCTGGAGCGGCAGGGCATCGATCTGCTCTTCGAGGGCGTCGACCTGCTGCGCCGGTCGGTGGAAGAGGTCGCCCAGGGCCGCCCGCCCTCCCTCGCCGCCGACGAGTACCAGTCGAAGATGGCCTCCCTGCTGGTGGCGGCCGGACCGCCGCCCCCCCCGCCGCCCGCGAGCCCGGAGATCGCCCCGTCCGCGGCCCCGGCCCCGGCGCCGGGCGACACGCCGGCCCTGGCGCGCTACGCGCTGGAGGTCACGATCGCCCCGGACGCGCCGCTGCCCGCGGCGCGCGCGTACATCACGCTGCGCCGCATGCGCGACCTGGGCGAGCTCATCCGCTCCGCGCCCTCCGTGGAGGACGTGCAGGCGGGCCGCTTCTCGGGGACGCTGTCGCTCCTCATCGCCACGACGCGAAGCGCCGAGGAGGTGAAGGCCTTCCTGGCGGCCCTGCCAGACGTGGTGGGCGTGCTCGTGCGCCCGGCCGCGGAGGCGCCCACGGCGTCCCGGCCTCCGGAGGGCCGGCCCCCCCTGGAGCCCCCGGCGGCCGGCGCCGAGCCCGCGCCGCCCGCCCCCGCGACCCCCGGCGGGGACGCGGCCAGCCTGCCCAGCATCCGGCGCCCCGCCAACATGATGCGGGTGGACGCGCGCCTGCTCGACGATCTCATGGACCAGGTGGGGGAGCTGGTCACGGCCAACAGCCAGCTCGAGGAGCTGAGCCGGGCGCTGGATTCCGCGTTCCTGCACGAGAGTGCGGGCCGGGTGGGCCTGCTCGTGAAGTCGCTCCAGCAGCAGGCCCTCAAGCTGCGCATGATGCCGCTGGAGCTCATCGCCGACCGCTTCCCGCGCGCGGTGCGCGACCTGGCGCGCAGGCGGGGGAAGGAGGTGAGCTTCGAGGTCGTGGGCAAGGACATCGAGCTGGATCGCTCGGTCCTGGAGGAGCTGCCGGATCCCATCCTGCACATCCTGCGGAACTGCGTGGACCACGGCATCGAGCCGGCCGAGGAGCGGGTGCGGGCCGGCAAGCCGCCCGCCGGGCTGGTGCGCCTGGAGGCCAGCAAGGAGCGGGAGAGCATCGTCATCCGGATCAGCGACGACGGCCGGGGCATGGATCCCGCGCGGCTGCGCCGGCTGGCGCTGGAGCGCGGCCTCATCACCCGCGAGCAGCACGACCGGATGCCCGACGCCGACGCCCTGGCGCTGGTCACGCTCCCCGGCTTCAGCACGGCCAGCAGCGTGAGCGACGTCTCGGGGCGGGGCGTGGGCATGGACATCGTGCGCAGCACGGTGGAGTCGCTGCACGGGACCCTGCTGGTGGAGTCCGTCCTCGGGCAGGGCAGCACCATCACGCTGCGGCTGCCGCTCACGCTGGCCGTCGTCGCCGTCCTGCTGATCGAGGTGGCCGGCGAGCGCTACGCCCTGCCCATCGCCTCGGTCGAGCAGACGGTGGAGGTGGAGGCGGGGCAGCTCCAGCGAAGCCAGGGGCAGGAGATGCTGCCCCTGGAGGACGGCCTGATCCCCCTGCTGCCGCTGGCCGAGCTGCTGGGCTGCCCCGCGCAGGGCGGCAACGGCCGGCGCCTGGTGGTCATGTGCGAGATGCGGCGCCGCCTGACCGGCCTGGTGGTGGACCGGTTGATCGGCTATCGTGAGGTGGTGGTGAAGGGCCTGGACAAGGCCCTGCGGGGCGTGCGCGGCCTGGCCGGCGTCACCATCCTGGGGGACGGCCACCCCGTCCTCATCCTGGACGTGAACACGCTATGAGCGCGCCCGCGCCCGATCCCGGCCGGCCGCAGGCCCAGCGGGCCGTGGCGGACATCCTGCACCTCCCCGTCCTGCGTGCCCTCAGCGAGCGGAGCCTGGTCCACGCCGGGGAGTCGCTCAGCAGGCTGCTGGGCCACGGGGTCCGGCTCAGCGCCTCGGGCGTGCACCTGCTGCCGGTGGAGGAGCTGCCGGCGCTGGTGGCCAACGTCGCGCCCGGCTCGGTGGGCGGGCTCCAGTTCCAGATCACGGGCGAGGCGAGCGGCTCGCTCGTGATCCTCTTCCCCATGCCCACCATCCACCGCATGCTGGAGGCGCTGCTCGGCCGCTCTGCGGCCGTCGAGGCCTTCACCGAGATGGAGCGCTCGGCCATCCGCGAGATCGGCAACGTGCTGGCCTCGTCGTTCCTGAGCGAGCTCGGCGACCTGACGCAGCGCCGCTTCCTGCCCTCGCCGCCGCGCATCCTCCTGGACGACCTGCAGCCCGTCATGGCCGAGACCGTGGTCTCCCTGGCGCGGCTCGGCCCGCAGGTGGCGGTGGTGCAGGGGCTCTTCGAGGATCCGGTGCAGCAAATCCAGGGGCAGTTCTTCATCCTGCCCGAGATGGACGGCAGAACGGGGGGATGTCAGCCATGATACCGGCGGCCGTGGCGGAGTTGCAGCCGCGACTCGTCGAGCGCTATGCGCGCCTCTGCGACCTGCTCCGGGGCATGGGGCGTGTGGTGATCGGCTTCTCCGGCGGCGTGGACAGCAGCTTCCTCCTGGCGGTGGCGGTCCGCTGCCTGGGCCGGGAGGCGCTGGCCGTGACCGGCGTATCGCCCAGCCTGGCGGCGGAAGAGCGGGAGGAGGCCATCCGGCTGGCGCGGGCGCTCGGCGCGAACCACCGCCTCATCCAGACGGGCGAGATGGCGGTGCCGGGCTACGTGGCCAACGCGCCGGACCGCTGCTACTTCTGCAAGACCGACCTGTTCGAGCGGCTGGCCGCCATCGCCCGGGCGGAAGGCTACGCCGCGGTCCTGGACGGCTCCAACCTGGACGACCTCGGCGACCTGCGGCCGGGCCGCACGGCGGCCAAGCAGCAGGGGGTGCGGAGCCCCTTGACCGAGGCCGAGCTGACCAAGGCCGACATCCGCGAGCTGTCCCGGGCCCTGGGACTGCCCACCGCGGAGAAGCCGGCCATGGCCTGCCTGGCCTCCCGCATCCCCCACGGCATCCCCGTGACCATCGAGCGGCTCACGCAGGTGGAGCAGGCCGAGGCCGCCCTGCGCAGCCTGGGCTTCCCCGGGGTGCGCGTGCGCCACCACGAGACCATCGCCCGCATCGAATTGGCGCCGGCCGAGCGCGCGCGCCTGCTGGACCCCGACCTCGCGGCGGAGGTCGTGCGGCGCGTCAAGGCCGCCGGCTACCAGTTCGTGGTCCTCGACCTGGAGGGCTACCGGCCGGGCGGCCGGCCGAAAGGCTGACCGCCGGCACGTCCGCCCCCCTTCCGTGCGGGCCTCCCGCGTCCGCGTGTCCTCGTCCGAAGCCGCTTGACATCCCGTTCCGGCCAGTGCTAGGGTGCCGCGCGTCCGGTCAGACTGATTTTCGACAGTTCGTTTTGACTTCTTCTGCGATTCTGAGGACTTATGGAGATA
>JBHGAX010000459.1:0-2666 GCA_041946635.1 Methylomirabilales bacterium (SeqCode) | reverse complement strand
TCCCGGGCGGGCGGATGGATACCGTGCGCGTCAAGCTGGACAGCCGGAGTTACGAGATCCACGTGGCCGACGACCTGCTCCCGCGGGCCGGCGACCTGCTCCGTCCCCTGGGGCTGGCGTCGCGGCTGGCGCTCGTCACGCACCCCGGGCTGGTCGAGCCCTATGGCCGGCTGGTGGAGGAGTCCCTCCGGGGGGCGGGCCACCAGGTCGCGCGGTGCCTCGTGCCGCCCGGCGAGGAAAGCAAGTCGCTGGAGCAGGCCGGCCGGTTGGCCCGCGAGATGGTGGGCGCCGGGCTGGACCGGGGCTCGGCCGTCCTGGGCCTGGGGGGCGGGGTGGTGGGGGACCTGGCGGGCTTCGTGGCGGCGATCCTCTTCCGGGGCGTGTCCTTCGTGAACCTGCCCACGACCCTGCTGTCCCAGGTGGACAGCAGCGTGGGCGGCAAGACCGGCGTGAACCTGCCCGAGGGCAAGAACCTGCTCGGCGCCTTCCACCAGCCGCGCCTGGTGCTGGCCGACGTGGGCACGCTCCGCACGCTGCCGGAGCGCGAGTTCCAGTCCGGGCTGGCCGAGGTGGTCAAGCACGCCATGGTCGCGGACGCGGAGCTGTTCCACCTCCTCGAAGCCCGGGCGGACGAGATCCGCCGGCGCGAGCCCGCCGTGCTCCAGCGCGTGGTGGCGCAAAACTGCGCCATCAAGGCGGCGGTCGTGGAGGCCGACGAGCGGGAGGGCGGCCGGCGCGCGATCCTGAACTTCGGCCACACCGTCGGGCACGCGCTGGAGGCGGCGCTGGCGTACGGCACCGTGACGCACGGCGAGGCGGTGGCCCGCGGGATGGTGGTGGCGGCCGAGCTGTCCGTCCGTCGCGGCCTCTGTCCGCGCCAGCACGCCGACCGGCTGGCCGCCCTCCTGCGGCGCTTCGGGCTCCTCACGGCCCCGCTCCCGGCCTTCGAAGCGCTGGAGAAATACGTAGTTAGCGACAAGAAGCGGCGCGCGGGCGTGCTCCAATTCGTGTTGACACACGGGGTGGGAAGTGCTAGCCTCGCGCCGCTTTCGGGCCTGGATGAGCTGCAGGCCGCCCTTCGCGCAGCCGCCTGATCCGCACTACTCGAATCCCCGACGTCCCTCCTGGTGGCGAGATGACCGAGGAGCGTGGCTCGGCCGGAGGAGCGACGCCGCCCGGCCGGCAGGAGAGCAGCCACCACTTCGTCCTGCTGGCCGAAGCGTACCGGCGCGAGGGGCTGCTCCACGACGCCGCCCGGGTCCTGCAGGAGGGGCTGGCCCGCTGGCCGGAGGTCAGGGACGCGCACCGGCTCCTGGGCCGGGTGCGGGCGGAGCAGGGCCAGGCCGGGACAGGGCCGCCGCCCCCGGCACCCGGCTTGAGGCTCCCGACCCTCGACGGGGAGCCCGAGCCCGGCGTCCTGTTCCTGGACGGTCACTTTCCGCCGGGCCCGCCGGTCCAGAGCCCCACGCTGGCCGCGCTCTACGCCAGCCAGGGGGATGCGGCGCGCGCCGCCGAGATCGCCGGCGCGCTGGCGCACCGCCGCGCGGCCGCCGCGCGGCTCGAGGCCTGGCTGGACGGCGTGCGGGACGCGGGCGGGGGGTGGCTGCTCTCGGCCGAGGGGGGCGTCCTGGCGGAGGCGGGCCGGGCGGGCGCGCCGCCGACAGCGGGGTGGGTCGGCTGGCGCCACGTCCTGGAGGACGTCCGGGAGCTGGCCGAGCTCCTGGGCTGGGGTCCGCCCCGTACGCTGACGCTCGTGCGGCCTGGTGGGTGCGAGGTGCTCGGGTTCGTGGCGGACGGTCGGGCCGTGTGCTTGACAGGCGGGGCAGAGGCGCTGCCGGGGGAGCTCCGCGCGCGCGCCCGCCGCGCCGCGCTGGAACTGTCGAGCTCGCCCTAGCACCGGGGGAGCACCCGCGGGAGGCCTCCCGGCTCTCACCGATCATTCCGGGCCTTCGGCAGGCCCGGCACAAGGAGCAGCGAGTGATTCTGGCAGGGGATCTGCGACCGGGCATGAAGATCGAGCTGGACAAGGCGCCGTACGTCGTCGTGGACTACCAGTGGGTGAAGCCGGGGAAGGGCGGGGCCTTCAACCGCACGAAGCTCAAGAACCTCCGCACCGGCTCCATCGTCGAGCGGACGTTCCGCACCGAGGAGAAGGTCGAGCAGGCCTCCCTGGAGGAGCGTCGCGCCCAGTACATGTACCGGAGCGACGACGAGTTCCACTTCATGGACACGGACACGTACGAGCAGTTCTTCCTCCGCGAGGACCAGATGGGCGACGCGCCGAAGTACCTGAAGGAAGAGATGGTGGTGACCATCATCTCCCACCGCGGCTCGCCCCTCACCGTGGAGGTGCCCACCTTCGTGGAGCTCACCGTGGCCGAGACGGATCCCGGGGTGCGCGGCGACACCGCCTCCGGCGGCTCCAAGCCGGCCACGCTGGAGACCGGCGCCGTGATCCAGGTGCCGCTCTTCATCAACGTGGGCGACCGGCTGCGCGTGGACACGCGCACGGGCAACTACATCGAGCGCGCCTGACATGGACCTCAAGGAGCTGAAGGCGCTCCTCCGACTCATGGAGGGCGCGGACGTGGAGGAGGTGGAGGTCGAGGAGGGCGGACGGCGCGTGCGCATCCGCCGCCGCGGCCTGCCGGTCCCGCCCGCGACGG
>JBHGAX010000458.1:0-2668 GCA_041946635.1 Methylomirabilales bacterium (SeqCode) | reverse complement strand
CAGGCGGTCCGGCTCGTCCCGATGCTGCCCGTCGGTCACGACGATGACGGCCCGGGCGCCGTGCTCGCGCGCATTGATCACCTTGTGCCGCAGCTCCGAGTAGTGGAACGCCGCCGGTGCCCGGAAGGGGCTCGACGCGTCCCGCTCGCGCGGCTCGTGCGTGAGGACCAGGACGATCTTGCCCCGGGCGTCCAGCCGCGCGTAGTCGTCGTACTTGAGGTCCGGCGCCGTGATGCCGTAGCCGGCGAAGACCACCTCCCCCTCCGTCCGCCCGGATTCCGAGAAGCGGAAGGGGACGAAGGCGTCGCCCGCCGCGTACTCGCGCACGGCCTCGTCCCGGCGGACGTGCAGCCGGTTCGGCTCGCCGAGGCGCACGCCCGTCACCACCTCGAACCACTGGAAGTAGCCGTCCTCGCCCCCGGGCCGGAGGCCGGCCTCGCGGAACGCCTGCGCCACGTAGCGAGCGGCGCGATCGGCCCCCGCCGTCCCGGCGGCCCGTCCCGCCATCTCGGGGGCGGTGAGGGCCTTCACCTGCGCCAGGAGCCAGGCGGCCTCCAGGGGGGGCGGCGCCGGCGCGGTGGCCGGCCCCGGCGGCGGCTGGCCCGCACAGGCCGCCACGGCAGCCAGGCACAGCAGCAGGGCAAGCAGTCGGCTCGACAGCGATGCAGGGACGCGCATGGGCCTCCTCGGGAGCGCCGACGTGAACGCGTGATCTTACCCTGCCAGGGCCGGACCCGCCAGACGCACGGCGGGAATGGCGTTGACGAGGCGGGGACATCGAGGTACTTAGAGCAGCGTCGCCGCGACGCGGCCCCGTGCCAGGGAGGAGGAGCAGCGTGACGTCGCCCAGGATCGATCTCGACTATCTGACCCGGACGCTGGCCGACCTGATCCGCATCAACTCGGTGAATCCGTCGCTGGTGGCGGGCGCTCCCGGCGAGGCGGAGGCCGCGGGCTACGTCCTGGAGGCGCTGCGCGGCCTGGGGCTCGACGTGCGGCTCGCCGAGGCCGCGCCCGGCCGTCCCAGCGCGATCGGCGTCCTCCGCGGGACGGGCGGGGGCCGCTGCCTCATGCTGAACGGGCACCTGGATACGGTGAGCCTGGACGCGATGCCGAACGCGCTCGTCCCGGAGATCCGCGGCGGCCGGATCTACGGGCGGGGGAGCTACGACATGAAAGGCGGGGTGGTCGCGTGCCTCGCCGGCGTGAAGGCGCTGGTGGATGCGGGGCTCGCGCTCCGGGGTGACCTGGTCGTGGCCGCGGTCGCGGACGAGGAGTATGCCAGCATCGGCACGGCGCAGGTCGCGTCGCAGGTCGAGGTGGACGGCGCCATCGTGACCGAGCCGACGGGGCTGGACCTCTGCCTGGCGCACAAGGGCTTCGTCTGGCTGGAGGTGGAGACCCTCGGGCGGGCGGCCCATGGGAGCCGCTTCCAGGAGGGCATCGACGCGAACCTGCGGATGGGGCGCGTCCTGTCCGAGCTGGAGCGCCTGGAGGCCTCGCTCCGGAACGGCCGGTCGCACCGGCTGGTCGGCCCGGCGTCCCTGCACGCCGCGCTGCTCTCGGGCGGCACGGAGCTGAGCACGTACGCCGCCCGCTGCACGGTGAAGATCGAGCGGCGCACGATTCCCGGCGAGACTCTCCCGCAGGTGGAGGGCGAGGTGCAGGCCATCCTGGACCGGCTGCGCGCCGCCGACTCCAGCTTTTCCGCCCGGCGGCGGACGCTGCTCGAACGCCAGCCGTTCGAGGTCTCGCCCGAGGCGCCGCTGGTCCAGGCCATCCGCCGGGCGGCCGGCGCGCACCTCGGCCGGCCCCCGGCCAGCATGGGCGTGGCATACTGGATGGACACCGCCATCCTCGCGGCCGCCGGCGTGGAGGCCGCAGCCATCGGCCCCGCCGGGGCCGGCGCGCACGCCGCCGAGGAGTGGGTGGACCTGCAGTCGGTGGCCGACGTCGCCGCCATCCTGGCCGCCACGGCGGTCGACTACTGCGGGTAGGAACGGATCCCGCCCGGGCACCGGGAGCGGCGAGGCAGCGGCTTCGTGATTCTTTCGCGACGCTCAGGCCTGTGACGCCTCGTCAGTTACACACCGGGTGGCCGGGGGATTTGGCCCGGGCAGTCGCGCGGCGCAGCATCGGCGTCACAGGTTCTCAGCGCTGGCGGGGGGTCGGGGGGCGAAGGGCGGGACGCGGGTCCCCAGGACGCGCTCTCGGTAGGCGTCGTAGTCGGGGAGCAGCCGCGTGTACTGCACGCCCATGAGCGGGGACGAGATGATGAAGTCCGCGGAGGCTCGATTGCAGGCGACTGGGATGTTCCACAGCACTGCGAGGCGCAGCAGCGCCTTGACATCCGGGTCATGGGGCATGGGCTCCAGGGGATCCCAGAAGAAGATCAGGAAGTCGATCTCCCCGTCCGCGATCCGGCTGCCGATCTGCTGATCCCCGCCCAGGGGCCCGCTCTGGAGCTTGATGACCTCGAACCCCAGCGCCTCCTCCAGCATCTTGCCGGTGGTCCCCGTGGCATAGACCCGGTGGTGCGCCAGGAGCTCGCGGTTGTACTCGGCCCACTCCAGCAGATCGCGCTTCTTGTTGTCGTGGGCAACCAGGGCAATCTTCTTGTCGTGTTCCATCACGAGCCTCGTGTAGTCCATTCCGCTCCCCTTCCCTC
>JBHGAX010000457.1:0-2676 GCA_041946635.1 Methylomirabilales bacterium (SeqCode) | reverse complement strand
CTGGCGCGCGAAGCTCGGGACGCCCATCCGGATAGCGGTGCCGGTGAGGTCCCGGCCCCGCTCGTCGTCCGCCCACGTCGGGTGCAGCTCCGCGACGTACCCCTCGTCGAGGCCCGCGATGGCCGCCGGCCGGACCGTCTTCGCCGCGTCGTGCTCGGCGTAGCCCACCCAGGCCAGCCGGTAGCCGCCCGCCTCCACGATGGTCCGGCAGATCTCGTGGAGCAGCTCATCCTCGGTGGCCGCGCGCACCAGGGCCTGGTTGCACAGGCTGATGGTGCGGAGGGCGCGGTTCAGCCGGAGCAGGTGGGCCTCGGCCCGCTTCCGCTCGGTGATGTCCTGCTTGATGGCCACGAAGTGCCTGATGACGCCAGCGGCGTCCGGGACGGGCGTGATGGTCATCTCTTCCGAGTACAGCGAGCCGTCCTTTCGCCGGTTGAGGATCTCCCCGCGCCAGACCTCCCCTCCGAGGATGGTGGCCCACAGCGTCCCGTAGAACGCGGCGGGATGCACACCCGACTTCAAGAATCGGGGGTTTTGCCCCAGGACTTCGTGGCTCTCGTACCCGGTGAGCCGGCCGAAGGCAGGGTTTGCCCAGACGATCCTGCCGTCGCGGTCGGTGATGACGATGGCGCTCGCCGCTGCGTCCAGCGCTGCGCCCTGCAGGCGGAGCTGCGCCTCCGCTCGCCGCCGCGCCGCGCGTTCCTCGGCCTCGCGAAGCTCCCGCGCCACGGCCGGGCCAAGCCGGGTCAGGTTGCCCTTGAGAATGTAGTCGTGGGCCCCCCGCTTCATCAGGGTGACCGCGGTGTCTTCCCCGATGCTCCCGGAAACCACGAGAAACGGGATATCCGTACCGGCCTCCTGGGCGACGGCGAGTGCCGCGGGGGCGGTGAATCCGGGCATCGTATAGTCGGAGATCACCAGCTCCCAGGGCTCGTCTCGCAGCGCCGCCCGCATGGACTCGGCCGTGTCCACGCGCCGGTGGACCGGCTCGAACCCCGCCTGGCGAAGCTGGCGGAGCAGCAGGCCGGTGTCGCTCTCGGAATCCTCGACGATCAGGACGCGGAGGGGTCTGCCCACGCAGTCACCTCCTGTTCGGGGGCAGCTGGTTCAGGATGAGCCAGTACGAGGCCAGCTGCTCGATCACCCCGGCGAACTCCTGGAAGTCCACCGGCTTCCGGATGTAGCTGTTCGCCCCCAGGCGGTATGCCGCCGTGAGATCCGAAGCGTCGTTGGAAGTGGTCAGGACAACGACCGGGATCGTCTGCGTGCTCGGCTCGGCCCGAATTCTCCGCAGCACGGCGAGGCCGTCCACCCTGGGGAGCTTGAGATCCAGGAGCACGAGCGCCGGCGGCGCCGCGGGGTCCCGGCCGGCATGCGGACCCATGCCGAAGAGGTAGTCCAGCGCCTCCTGGCCGTCCCGGGCCACCACCAGCTCGTTGGGGATGCCGTGCCTGCGCAGGGCCCGCCGCGTCAGGCCCACGTCGCTGGGGTTGTCCTCCACCAAGAGAATGCAGCCGCTTCGCATGTCCCGTCACAGCGTGAAGAAGAGCGTTGCGCCCTTGCCCACCTCGCCTTCGGCCCAGATTCGTCCCCCGTGGCGATGCACGATGCGCTGCACGGTGGCGAGCCCGATCCCTGTGCCGGGGTACTCGTCCTGGCGGTGCAAGCGCTGGAAGGGCGCGAAGAGCTTGCCCGCGTAGGCCATGTCGAAACCCGCACCGTTGTCCCGGACCCAGTACACCGGCCGCCCGTCGGCATGGCTGACCCCGAGCTCGATGCGGGCGTCCGGCCGGTGGGCGGTGAACTTCCAGGCATTGCCGAGGAGGTTGTGGAGCACCGCGCGGAGCAGCGAGGGGTCGCCGTGCACCGCCAGGCCGGGCGCGATGACAAACTCCACCCGGCGCTCCGGCTCGGCGCGACGCAGATCCCGCTCCACGTCGCGGGCCAGCGCGCCGAGATCCACGGCCTGGCGCTGCATCTCGGCACGGGAGACGCGGGACAGCCCAAGCAGGGCGTCGATCAGCTCGCCCATGCGCCGGGTCTCCGCCCGGACGGTCTCGAGGTAGGTCCGGCCCTGCTCGTCCAGGACGTCGCCGTAGTCTTCCGCCAGCGCCTGGCTCCACCCGTTGATGCCGCGCAGGGGGGCCCGCAGATCGTGCGAGACGGAGTACGCGAAGCTCTCCAGCTCCTTGTTGGCGGCCGCCAGATCGGCCGTCCGCTCCTGCACGCGCCGCTCCAGCTCGGTGTTCAGCCTCCGGATCTCCTCCTCGACCTCCCGGCGCCGGGCGATCTCCGCGCGCAGGGAGGCGTTGGCGCTGGCCAGCTCGGCGGTCCGCTGCGCCACGCGCTCCTCCAGCTCCAGGGTCAGCTGCAGCAGCTCCGAGTTGGTCCGCTGCAGCTCGTCCTGCGCGGCCCGCAGCTCGGCGGTGCGCTCCTCGACCCGGGTCTCCAGCTCCAGCGTGAGCGCCGTCACCTCGCGATTCGTCTGGGCCAGCTCCGCCTGCAGGAGCTGGATCATCTGCTGCAAGTCTGAGACGGCAAGCGAAGGGCGGTCAGCTCGCATGGGCCGCATTGCTCACGATGACCACGGTGGCGTCGTCCTCGTCCTTGCCGTAGGTCTCCAGCAGATACCGCGCCGCCGCGCTCGGAGCCTGCCGCAGCCCTTCGGGGATGTCC
>JBHGAX010000456.1:0-2680 GCA_041946635.1 Methylomirabilales bacterium (SeqCode) | reverse complement strand
TTCATGGTGCACCGGGCCATCGAGAAGCTGGGGGACTCGGTCCTGACCTACAACGAGATCCCGATGGCCGCCGAGCGCATCTGCGGCATCTGCGGCTGCGTGCACAACGTGGCCTACGCCCAGGCCGTGGAGCAGGCCGCGGCCATCGCCCCCCCGCCCCGCGCGGCGTACATCCGCTCCATCATGCTGGAGGTGGAGCGGCTCCACAGCCACCTCCTGTGGGTCGGCCTGGCCTGCCACATCCTGGGCTTCGACACGCTGTTCATGCAGTGCTTCCGCATCCGCGAGCCGATCATGTGGATCGCGGAGAAGATCAGCGGCAACCGCAAGACGTATTCCCTGTGCGTGGTGGGCGGCGTGCGCTGGAACCTCACGCCCGAGCTGAAGGGCGAGCTGCAGCGGGTCCTCTACACGCTGGAGCGGGAGTGGACCGCGGTGGCCGAGGCGGTGGCCGGCGACCGCAACCTGCAGAAGCGCACGCGCGGCGTGGGCGTGGCGGACGCCGCGCAGGTCAAGAACGCGGGGCTGGTGGGGCCGGTGGCCCGCGCGGCGGGCGTGGCCCTCGACGCCCGCAGGGACCACCCCTACGCGGCCTACCGCCACGTCCAGTTCGAGGTGATCGTCGAGCAGGGGGCGGACGTCTGGTCCCGCCTGCTGGTGCGGGTGCGCGAGGTGTTCCAGTCCATCGGCATCATCCGGCAGTGCCTGAACCAGATGCCGGACGGCCCCATCCAGGCCGAGGTGCGGGACGAGCTGCCCGTGGGCCGCGTGGGCCTCTCCTCCGTGGAGGCCCCGCGCGGGGAAGCCCACCACTTCGTGATCACGGGCGAGCAGAACCGCCCGCGGCGCTGGCGGGTGCGGGCGCCCACCTACCAGAATCTGCAGGGCGTCCCGGCCATGATCAAGGACCAGCAGATCGCCGACATGACGATCTCCCTGGGGAGCATCGACCCCTGCTTCTCCTGCACGGATCGGCTGGAAGTGGTGGACCTGGCGTCGGGCGCGGCGCGCCAGTACACGCAGGCGGACCTGCTGCGGCTGGCGCGCGGCGCCCGGGACTGAGGGGCGCGATGGAGACGAGCCTGGGGCTGCGGGTGATGCACGGGGCCGCGAGCGTGGCCTTCGTCCTGGTCCTGGCGCCGCTCTTCGAAGGCATCCTCCGCAAGGTGACGGCGCGGGTGCAGTCCCGGCAGGGCCCGCCGCTGTGGCAGCCGTACTTCGACCTGCTGAAGCTGCTGGGCAAGGAGGATCTGGAGTCGGGCGAGAGCCGGGCGATGCAGCGCCTCGCCGCCTGGCTGTCCGTGGCCGCCATCCTGACGGTGGCGCTCCTGGTGCCCATCAGCGGCGCGCCGGCGCTCTCGGCCTCGGCGGACGCCTACCTGCTCATCTACCTGCTCACCTTCTGCGGGGTCTCGACCATGCTGGCCGGCCTGGCCGCCGGCTCCACCTACTCGCTCGTGGGCATGAGCCGCGAGATGATGTCCGTCATGACGCTCGAGCCGCTGCTCGCCATCGCGGTGGTGGTGGGCGTCGTGCACGTGCGCTCGCTGCGCCTCGAGGCCGTCTTCAGCGGCTCGGCCTACGCGCAGGCCAACCTGCCGCTGGCCGGCCTGGTCATGCTCGGGGTGTCCGTGCTGGCCCTGCAGGCCTTCATCGGCCGGCTCCCCTTCGACATCGCGGAGGCGGAGACCGAGCTGATGGAGGGGCCGCTGATGGAGTACTCCGGCCCGAAGCTCGCGCTCTTCAAGTTCACGCAGATGGCCAAGCTGGTGGTCTACGGGTCGCTCCTGGTCGCGCTCTTCGCCCCGTGGGGCCACGGCCTGCCGTCCCCCATCAACCTGCTCGTGCTCGCGGGGAAGCTCCTGGCGCTGGTCCTGCTCGTGACGCTGGTGGCCGCCACGCACGCGCGGTACCGCATCGACCAGGCCATCCGCTACTACCTGGGCCTCCTGGCCGCGTCCTTCGTCGCGCTGCTGCTGGCCCTGTACGGCTACTGAGGGCGGGGACCAGGGGCTGGGGGTTGGGGAACAGAGAACACGTACCGCGTAACCCGTAACCTTCGGGAGAAGCTCTTCCGAAGTTCTTGTTACGTGTTACGTTACGCATCGCCTGATCGCTGGAGGCGGATCAACCCTTTGTGCCTTTTTGTGGCCACCGCGCGGGGGGCGCCATGTCGCTTTCGAGCAAGCTGAAGGAGACGCTGATCTGCCTGCGGGCCGGGCGCGTCACGCTGCCGTATCCGCATGAGCCGGCCCCGGCGCCGCCCGGCTTTCGCGGCCGCCCGATCTTCGATGCGGCCAAGTGCATCGGCTGCGCGGGCTGCGCGAACAACTGCCCCGCGCGCGAGATCCTGGTCCACGACGTCTGTCAGGAGATCCGCCTCATCCAATACCTGGGGCGACGCTGCACCTACTGCGGGCGGTGCGCGGACGTCTGTCCGGAGCACGCCGTCAGCATGAGCGCGGACTACGAGAACGCCACGAACGACATTGCGGACATGCACCAGCGGCTGGAGCTGTTCATGGGAACCTGCCAGCGCTGCGGCCGCTGCTTCACGAGCCCGACCCCGCTCGAGCAGTTGATGATGCGGGGCTACCGGATGGACGAGCTGCGGGACCAGCGGTGGATCTACCGCTCGCAGGCGTACCTGGAGAGCGACCCCACGGTGCGGGACATCCCG
>JBHGAX010000455.1:0-2687 GCA_041946635.1 Methylomirabilales bacterium (SeqCode) | reverse complement strand
CGCCTTCACGATTCCAGCCGCCCCGGTCCGCGAGGAGGAGGCCGGACAGGGGCATGCGGAGAGGAGCCAGGGATGGGCGGAAAGCGGATCCTGCTGATCGAGGACAACGCCGTGAACCGGCGGCTGGCGCAGTTTCTGCTCAAGTCGCAGGGCTACGAGGTCTGGGACGTGGGAAGCGCGGCGGAGGCCTTCACCCTGCTCGAGGAGAAGCGTCCGGACCTGATCCTGATGGACATCCAGCTGCCGGAGATGGACGGCCTGGCGGCGACGCGGCACCTGAAGGGGGATCCGCGGACCCGGGAGATCCCGGTCGTCGCGGTGACCTCCTACGCCATGAAGGGCGACGAGACCAAGGCGGCCGAGGCCGGCTGCGACGGCTACGTCACCAAGCCGATAGACAAGCGGCTGTTCCTGGAAACCGTGGCCCGGGCCCTGGGCGAGCGGAAGGCGGCATAAGTCCTATGCGTCCCATGGGACTTCCGCCGACGCGGGATCTTGCAGGTAGCGGGCGGCGGCCTCGGGGGAGACGTGGCGCTGCAGCAGGTCGTGGATGAGCCGGCGCTGCCTCTCGACCTCGGCGGCCAGGGTGCGCAGGCGCAGGAGCGAGCGCACGCGGGTGAGCAGCTCCAGCTTGTTGACGGGCTTGGTCAGCACGTCGTCGCCGCCCACGTCCATGCCCTTCACGTGGTCCTCCAGCTCGTGCAGCGCCGTCAGGAAGAGGATGGGGGTCTGCCGCGTGCGCTCGGCCGCGCGGAGCCGCTGGCAGACCTCGAAGCCGGTGAGGTCGGGCATCATGATGTCGAGCAGGATCAGGTCCGGGTCCTCGCGCTCGGCGGCCGCGAGCGCCTCGACGCCCGAGCGGGCGGCCACGACCTCGTAGCCCGCCCCCGCGAGCAGCGCGCGCAGCAGCTTGATGTTGGTCTCGGTGTCGTCCACCAGCAGGAGCTTGTGTCGCGATGCAGTCATGCTCCCCCCGTCCCGACGTGTCGGTCGTGACAGCTTACTGTGGCAGGAGGCCAAGTCAAGGGCGAAGGGGCCCGGGGCTGGCGCTCGTCCCGGCGGCGGGCCTGGCGGCCGCACTGCTCGTCGGCGCCGGCTGGGCGGCCGACGCCCGCTCCGGATCGACCACCCTGCTGAAGGCCAAGCCCGCCGTCGTCCTGATCACCAGCGAGGTCTCGGCCGAGGTGCGCCTCGCCTGCCCCGGGCGTCCGGCGGCGCGCCTGAGCCCGCCGCCGCAGCGCGCGAACGGGAGCGGCTACCTCCTCAGCCCGGACGGCTACCTGGCCACCAACGCCCACGTGCTCGGGACCTACCTGGGTGAGGACGACCGCGAGATCCGCGAGGAGTTCGTCCGCCAGGCGGTCCAGCGGGCGTGCCTGGAGTCCGGCGTGCCGGCGGCGCGGCGGGCGGCCCTGCTCGAGCGCCTGCTGGCGCGGGTGGCGCCCACGGCGGAGGTGGAGCTGCGGCGGACCCTGAGGGTGGTCCTGGCG
Source organism: Methylomirabilales bacterium (SeqCode) (assembly GCA_041946635.1). Classification (GTDB taxonomy): domain Bacteria; phylum Methylomirabilota; class Methylomirabilia; order Methylomirabilales; family 2-02-FULL-66-22; genus 2-02-FULL-66-22. The sequence goes on along the minus strand of JBHGAX010000455.1, from coordinate 1,197 downwards.
AACGGCGAGCGCTTCACCCCCGAGGTGGCCGCCTACAGCCCGCCGCTGTCCGGCGGGGCGCTGGTGCCCGCCACCCGCCTGGGCCGTGCCACCCGCGAGTCCGGCAAGGACGTCGCCATCCTGAAGATCGAGGCCGCGAACCTGCCGGCGCTGACGCTGGCGGACTCCGATCGGGTGGCGGTCGGCGAGCCGGTGCGCATCCTCGGCTATCCGGGCGTGGTCCTGGAGCACGACTATCTGGACCGGGGCACCGCCCTGGAGGTGACCGTCACGTCGGGCCTGGTCTCCAGCCTGAAGCGGGATGCGCGCGGGACCCCCGTCATCCAGACGGATGCGGCCGCCTCCTGGGGCAACAGCGGCGGTCCGGCGCTCAACGAGCGGGGCGAGGTCATCGGCATGCTGACGTTCATCTCGCTCACCGCGGACGAGACCCAGGCGGTGCAGGGGTTCAACTTCCTCGTCCCGGCGAACGTGGTCCGGGAGTTCGCCCGCGCGGCGGGCGCCGCCGGCCGCGCCAGCGCCTTCAACACCGCCTGGCACGACGCGGTGGACCGCGTGGCCCGGGGCGACTGGCCGGGCGCGCGGGCCAGCCTGGACGCGGCGGACCGGCTGGTGGGGGGCCTGCCCGACGTGAAGCGCCTGCGCGCCGAGGTGGAGGTCAACCTGCTGCGCCCGCGCCCCCGGTCGCCGGCCCGCGCGCTGGGCGCGCTGGCCGCGGGCCTGGCGGCGCTTGCCGTCGGGGGCGGCTGGCTGCTGCGCCGGCGCCGGAGGCGCGCCCGCCCCGCTCCCGCCGTCGCGCTCGCGCCGCCGGCGGCCGCGCCCGCGCCGGTGCGCCTGTCCGCGCCGGATCTGGCGCGCGCCCTGGCGGAGCGGCTGCCCGTGGTGGTCCTGGACGTGCGACCCCACGACGCGTACGCCGAGAGCGGCGTGCAGATCAAGGGCGCCCGCCGGGTCGCCCCCGACGCGGTCCTGGCAGGCTGCGCGGACCTGCCGCGGGATCAGGCCATCGTCTGCTACTGCGACTCGCCCGGCGAGGAGGCGAGCCGCCGCGCCGCGGCGGCGCTGCTGGCCCACGGCTACACCCGGGTGGCCGTGCTGGCGGGCGGCCTGGCCGCGTGGCAGGACGCCGGCCAGGCCCTGACCCGGACCCGCGACGGGGCCGCGGGGGCGGCGCCCGCCCCGCCGCCCGCCCTCCCC
>JBHGAX010000454.1:0-2688 GCA_041946635.1 Methylomirabilales bacterium (SeqCode) | reverse complement strand
CGCTTGTGCTCCACCAGCCGCTTGGCCTTCTCGATCACCATCTCGGCCACCTGCACGTGGCGGGTCGCCGGCTCGTCGAAGGTGGAGCTGACCACCTCGGCCTTCACCGAGCGCTGGAAGTCGGTGACCTCCTCGGGGCGCTCGTCGATGAGCAGGACGATCAGGATGACTTCGGGATGGTTCTTGGTGATGCTGTTGGCGATCTTCTGCAGGAGGACCGTCTTGCCGGTACGGGGCGGCGCCACCAGGAGCCCGCGCTGGCCCTTGCCCAGCGGGGTGATGAGATCCATGATCCGCATCGAGATCTCGTCCCCCGCGGTCTCCAGCCGGAAGCGCTGGTTCGGGAAGAGCGGGGTGAGGTTGTCGAAGAGGATCTTCTCCTTGATGGATTCCGGGTTCTCGAAGTTGACCGCCTCGACCTTCAGCAGGGCGAAGTAGCGCTCGCCCTCCTTGGGCGGCCGGACCTGGCCGGAGACCGTGTCGCCCGTCCGCAGGTCGAAGCGCCGGATCTGCGAGGGCGAGACGTAGATGTCGTCCGGGCCCGGCAGGTAGTTGTAGTCGGGCGCCCGCAGGAAGCCGAAGCCGTCGGGCAGGATCTCCAGGACGCCCTCGGCGAAGATGAGGCCGTTCTTCTCGGTCTGGGCTTCCAGGATCTTGAAGATCATCTCCTGCTTGCGCAGGCCGCTGGCTCCCACCACGTTCAGGCCGCGGGCAATGGCGGTCAGCTCGGCGATCGTCTTTTCTTTCAGCTCGGCGAGGTTCATGGAAATCCTTCTGGGGGCGTCGGGTTGGTCTTCACGGGCGGCACGCACGGTCCGCTCCGCATCAAGCGATGGCATGGGGTTCCTCGAAAAGGAGTGTTTCAGGCTGGCACGCCGCGACGGGTGGCAACGCGATGCGGGAGGGCCGCACGAATGCTTGCCGTTCGCTGGCTCGAAATCACCTTATGGGCCCGATGGCGAAGTGGGCGAATCGCTGACCGTCGAAGCCCCGAGGTGGATTGGTTGCCGTGGGATGGTGCGAGGACTGCCGCGAAGTTGGCCTGAGTGTACGGGAGGGCCTCGGCCGTGTCAAGTCTTTTCTGGCCGCCCGCGGCCGCGCCGCGGGCGGGCCGCTCAGCGCGTCGAGAGCACGGTGGCGAGGTCCGGTGCCGCCTCGTCCAGGAAGGGACCGATGCGCTGGAGCGGCACCACGAAGGTCTCGCCGGGCATGGGCACCTTGACCGAGTAGCTCTCGGTGCGGCCCCGCACGGAGACCGTCGTGGTCTGCGAGGCCTCCACGATGCCGATCAGCTCCCCGCCGTCCAGGCGGAAGACCCCGCCGCCGGAGACGCCCTTGGCCACCGCGGCGTCCACCATGAGGCTGGCCGCGCTCGCGTCGCCGGGCGCCGGCGGCCATGCCGCGTCCAGCGGGATCTGGCTCACCACGCCGCTGTAGAGGCCGAGCCGCTTGCCCCAGGGGAAGCCCACCACGAAGATCTCCTCGCCCAGGCGCGGCTCGCGTTCGCTGCCGAGCGGCACCACCGGCGCCGCCAGGCCGGTCACCCGGAGCAGCGCCAGGTCCAGCTGCTCGGGGCGCCCGCGCTTCACGATGGTGGCCAGGAGCTTCCGGCCGGCATGCTCGCCCGTGAAGCGCACCACCACCTCGCCGCCCTCGGCGCCTTCCAGCGCGTGGGCCGCGGTGAGGAGGTAGGAGACCTCTGCGCCGCCGGCGTCCCGGCCGGCCGCGATGGCCACGCCCGACCCCGAGTTCACGACCTTGCCGCCCCTCTCCACGCTGACCCGCGCCGTGGCGGCCACGATCCGGTCGATGACGGCCTGCCGCTCGGCGCGCGCGCCCGGCTCCGCCGCGCCGGCCAGACCCGCAAGACTCGCGGCCAACCAGGCGGCCGTCGTGGCCGCCGCGGCCAGCCGCATCCTTCGCAGCATGGTCGCTCCTTTCGCCGAAGAGTTCTCCCGCCCGAGGCCGGTCAGGATAGCCGAAACAGCGGGAATGCCAAAGGAGTTTTGCAGGCCCGGCCCCGGATCCCTGGGCGGGTGGACCGCGGGCTACCGGCTGCGCGGATCGGCCAGGAGCGCGGCGTGGATGCGCGCCACCTGGGCCTCGGTCTCCGCGAGCGTCCCCTCGGTGCGGATGACGAAGTCGGCGCGCGCCGCCTTGTCGGCGCTGGGCCACTGCGCGCGGAGGCGCCTGGACGCCTCCGCCGGCTCGAGCCCGCGCGCGCGGAGGCGCGCGAGCTGCACGTCCGCGGGCGCCGTGACCACGATCAGCACGGGGAAACGCTCCGCCCAGCCCGCCTCGAAGATGACCGCCGCGTCCACCAGGCAGACCCGGTGGCCCGCCCCCGCGGCGGCGGCCGCCTCGGCGGTCACCCGCGCCCAGATGGCGGGGTGCATGAGCGCCTCGAGGCGCGCCCGCTCCGCGGCGTCGCCGAACACCCGCGACGCCAGCCGGCGCCGATCCAGGCCGCCCTGGGCGTCGCGCACCGCCTCGCCGAACGTCTCCAGGATGGCCCGGTGGCAGGCCGTGCCCGGGGCCTGCAGCTCGCGGGTGATGCGGTCCGCGTCCACCACGGCGGCCCCGCGCGCCGCGAACATGGACGCCACGGTGGACTTCCCCGACGCGATCCCGCCCGTCAAGCCGACGAGGAGCATGGGCGCGCACCGCCAAGACGCCAAGAGCGCCAAG
>JBHGAX010000453.1:0-2696 GCA_041946635.1 Methylomirabilales bacterium (SeqCode) | reverse complement strand
CCGAGTGCCGCGCGTCCGCGACGCTAGGCGGCGCGGACGCGCTCCACGCCCACCACGCCGTCCACCTTCCCGATGGCCTGCATCACGGACTGGAGCTGGCGGAGGTCCGTCACCTCCAGCACGAACGTGTTCACGCCCGTGCGCTGCTCGGTCACGCGCACCTCGGCGTGGGCGATGTTGGTGTTGGTGTTCGAGATGGCCGCCGTGATCTCCGCCAGGATGCCGGGCCGATCCTTCCCGATCTCCACGCGGATCTTGACCTGGTGCGGGGCCACCTGCCGCTGGCCGTCCCACTGCACGGCGATGCGGCGCTCCGGGTCGGACATGAGGCTCACGGCGTTCGGGCAGTCCGGGGTGTGCACCGTGATCCCCCGCCCCCGCGTGATGAAGCCCACGATCTCGTCGCCGGGGACGGGGTTGCAGCACTTGGAGAAGCGGACCAGCACGTCGTCGATCCCCAGGATGCTGACGCCGTCCTCCGCCGCGCGCGGCCGCGCGGGCTTCCGCTCGGCCTTCTTGTCGCGCGCCTCCTCGGCCGCCGTGAGCGCCGCGAACTCCTCGGGCGGCAGCAGCCGGCCCACGGCCTGGCGCGGCGACACCTTGCCGTAGCCCACGGCGGCGAACAGCTCCTCCTCGTTGCCGAACCCGTAGCGCTGCAGCGCCAGGGCCATGGCCTCCGGCTTGAACAGCTGCGCCGGGCTCTTGCCCAGCCGGCGGATCTCCTTCTCCAGCAGGTCCTTGCCCAGGGCCAGGCTGCGCGCCCGCTCCTCCTTCTGGATCCACTGGCGGATCTTGCTCCGCGCCCGCGGGGTCTTGACCAGCTTCAGCCAGTCGCGGCTGGGCGTGTGCGTGGGCGAGGTCATGATCTCCACGATGTCGCCGTTCTGCAGCTCGGTCCGGAGCGGCACCAGCCGGTTGTTCACCTTGGCGCCCACGCAGTGCAGGCCCACGTCGGTGTGGACCGAGAAGGCGAAGTCGATGGGCGTGGCCCCCTTCGGGAAGGGACGCACGTCCCCCCGCGGGGTGAAGACGTAGACCTCGTCCGGGAAGAGGTCGACCCGCAGGGTGTCCAGGAACTCCTTGGAGTCCTTCAGCTCGCGCTGCCACTCCATGAGCTGGCGGAGCCAGACGAAGTTCTGGTCCATGGGGTCGATGGCGGTCCGGCCCTCCTTGTAGCGCCAGTGGGCCGCGATCCCCTCCTCCGCCACGCGGTGCATCTCGCGCGTCCGGATCTGGATCTCGATCGGGTCGCCCTTCGGGCCGATCACCGTGGTGTGGAGCGACTGGTAGCCGTTGCTCTTGGGGACGGCGATGAAGTCCTTGAAGCGGTGGGAGATGGGCTTCCAGAGGGTATGGATGACGCCCAGCGCGCCGTAGCAGTCCTTCAGCGAGTCGGTGATCACGCGGATGGCGGTCAGGTCGTAGATCTCGTCGAACTCCTTGCGCTGGTCCCGCATCTTCTTGTAGATGCTGTAGAAGTGCTTCGGGCGCCCGGTGATCTCGGCCTTGACCTCGACCTCCGTGAGCTTGCGCTCCAGCAGGCGGATGACCTCGTTGATGTCCCCCTCGCGCTGCTGCCGCTTGCGGGCGATGCGCACCGCGAGGTCCTTGTAGGCTTCCGGATCCAGGTGGCGGAGGCAGAGGTCCTCCAGTTCGGACTTCATCCAGTAGATGCCCAGCCGGTGGGCCAGCGGCGCGTAGATGTCCAGCGTCTCGCGGGCGATGTGGCGGCGCTTCTCCTCGGCCAGGGGCTCCAGCGTGCGCATGTTGTGGAGCCGGTCGGCCAGCTTCACCAGGATCACCCGGATGTCCTTGGACATGGCCAGGACCATCTTCCGGATGTTCTCGGCCTGGGCCTCCTCCCGGGTGCTGAAGGGGATGCGGGACAGCTTGGTGACGCCATCCACGATGGCGGCGATCTCCGCGCCGAAGTGGGTCTTCAGCTCGTCCAGCGTGGCGCGGGTGTCCTCCACCACGTCGTGCAGCAGCCCGGCGGCCACGGCGGCGGTGTCCAGGCGGAGATCGGTGAGGACGCCGGCAACTTCCAGGGGGTGGGAGAGGTACGGCTCGCCCGAGACGCGTTCCTGTCCCTTGTGGGCCTTGGCGGCGAAGACGTAGGCCCGCATCACCGGATCGACGTCGGTGCCGGGATGGTACTCGTGGATCCGATCGAGAATGCCTTCAATACGCATGGTGCCCCTTGAAGGAATTACTGTAACACGCCGATTTTGAGCGGTTCAACCATTATCTCGGCGTGCCGGGCGCCCCAGGGGCACGGGGCGTAGGTGCGGCGTCCCGGTGTGGCTCCCGGCCGTGCCAGGAGCCATGAGCCTAACGGGGGGCGCGACGCGGGGGACGGGCCTTTCCCGGGGCGGGGGCCCGCTTGGGCGCCGGCGCGATGGCGTACCCTCGCATGCGGGCCCAGCGTTCCGCCGCCGCCCGCACTCGCGGGCTCCCGGCAGCCAGCAGCTCCTCCGCCATCTCCCGGGTGCCGTGGCGCTCCAGCGCCAGGATGAGCGGCCACTCCTGCCCCCGCTTCAGCGCGCCCCGCCGATCCGCGGCCAGGGCCGCGAGGTCCAGCCGGCGGGCGGCGATGAAGGCCTGCACGGCCTCGTGCGCCGGCGCGACGTCCTCGCCGAACATCTCCAGGGCGCAGACCGCCCGCCACTGCACCGACGGCTCGGCGTCCGACACGG
>JBHGAX010000452.1:0-2704 GCA_041946635.1 Methylomirabilales bacterium (SeqCode) | reverse complement strand
ACCTCGTCCACCAGCAGGATGTCCGGCTCGAGATGGGCTGCCACGGCGAAGGCAAGCCGGAGGTACATGCCGGTGGAGTAGTACTTCACCGGCGTATCCAGGAAGGTGTCCACCTCCGCGAAGGCCACGATCTCGTCGAACCGTCGCAGGATCTCCGCCCGGCGCATCCCGAGGATGGCCCCGTTCAGCAGGATGTTCTCGCGCCCGCTCAGCTCCGGGTGGAAGCCCGTCCCCACTTCCAGCAGCGATCCGACCCTGCCGTACAGGTCCGCCGCCCCCTCGTCGGGCTCGATGACGCGCGACAGGATCTTCAGCAGCGTGCTCTTGCCCGCCCCGTTTCGTCCGATGACGCCGAGCACCTCGCCGCGATGCAGGTCGAAGGTGACGTCCCGCAGCGCCCAGAATGTCCGAGGGGCGGCGCGGCCGGCGTGGCCGGCCGCTCGGCGGAAGGGCGCGGCGAGCGCCGACCCGAGCGTCTCGTAGATCGTATCGCGGGCCGCGGCGCCCCCCAGCCGGTACTGCTTGCCCAGTCGCTCGACCCGGATTGCGAGGTGGCCCATCGTCACAGCATGTCGGCGAAGGTCCGTTCCATGCGCCGAAAGTAGGCCGCGCCGCTCAGCAGCAGGACCGCGGCCATAACACACGACGGAGGCAGCAGGCTGCCGACGGCGGTCGGCGTCCCGAGCAACGCCCAACGAAAGCCCTCGACCACTCCGGCGAGCGGATTCAGGCTGAGAAGGAACCGCCAGCGCTCCGGCACCAGGCTGCCCGGATAGGCGACGGGCGTGGCGAGGAGCCAGATCTGCGTGAGCAGCGGGAGGAGATGCCGCACGTCCTTGTACCGGACGTTCAACGCCGACAGCCAGAGTCCCGCCCCGATCGCCAGGGCCAGGGCCAGGGCGATCAGGAGCGGCAGGAGCAGCAGCCTCCCGGTGGGAACGACGCGATAGAAGGCCATCATGGCGGCCAGCACCGTCCCGGCGACGGCGAAATCCAGCAGGGCGATCAGCGCGGTGGAGCACGGGATCACGAGCCGGGGGAAGTACACCTTCGCGATGAGCTGCCCGCTGTTCACCAGGCTGTTGCTGGAGTCCCCGAGCGACTGTGCAAACAGCTGCCAGGGCAGCAGGCCGCAGAACGCAAACAGCGGATACGGAACGCCGTCGGAGGGAACGCCGGCAAACCGGGCGAAGACGAGCGTGAACACGCCCATGGTGAAGAGCGGCTGCGCGATCGCCCAGCCGGCGCCCAGGAGGGTCTGCTTGTAGCGGACGCGAATGGTGCGCCAGGCCAGGAAGTAGAGCAGCTCGCGGTACTCCCAGAGGTCGTGCAGCCGCAGCGGCACCCAGCCCCGACTGGGCCGGATCCGCACCGCCGGCACCTGCGCGGGCGGGGAAGGCTCGCCGCCAGGGCCCGCGAACGCGGCATCGCGCGACTGGCTCACGTCCGATCCCCGCCGGGCGAGGCACGCAGGGCCTCCTCGACCCAGGCCACCGTGCGCCGCAGCCCCTCCTCGAAGGGCGTCCGGGCGCGGAAGCCGAAGAGCCGCTCCGCCCGCGAGGTGTCCAGGCAGCGGCGCGGCTGGCCGTTGGGCTGGCTGGCGTCCCAGCGGATCTCGCCGCGGAAGCCCGTCAGGCGGCAGACGAGCTGCGCCAGGTCCTTGATGCTGATCTCGGCCCCCGAGCCGAGGTTGACGGGCTCGTCGCCGTCGTAGCGCTCTGCCGCGAGGAGCATGCCCTCGGCCGCGTCCTCGACGTAGAGGAACTCCCGGGTCGGGCTGCCGTCGCCCCACAGGGTGATGGCCGGGCGGCCCGCGCGCCTGGCCTCCAGGCACTTGCGCACCAGGGCGGGGATCACGTGCGACGCGGCGGGGTCCAGGTTGTCGCCGGGGCCGTACAGGTTGACGGGCAGCAGGTAGATGGCGTTGAAGCCGTACTGGCGCCGGTAGGCCTGCGCCTGCACCAGCAGCATCTTCTTGGCCAGCCCGTACGGCGCGTTCGTCTCCTCGGGGTAGCCGTTCCACAGGTCCGCTTCCCGGAAGGGAATCGGCGTGTGCTTCGGGTAGGCGCAGATGGTGCCCACCGCCACGAACTTCTCCACCGCGAAGCGGCGGGCGTGCTCCATGAGCAGGGCGCCCATCATCAGGTTGTCGTAGAAGAAGCGCCCGGGCTCCGCCCGGTTGGCCCCGATGCCGCCCACGCGCGCCGCCAGATGAATCACCAGCGCCGGCCGCACGGCCTGGTACAGCCGCTGAACGTCCCCTTCCCGGGTGAGATCGCACTCCCGGCTTCGCGGCACCACCACCTGCCGGTAGCCGTGCCGGCGCATGAGCGCGACCAGGTGGGACCCGACGAACCCGGCTCCGCCCGTGACCAGGACCGGCCGGTCCTTCCAGCCGCGGACCCGGGCGGATGCCTGCGGGGACTGGGCGTTGCGCATCAAGACTCCAGCCGTGGGCCGGGAGGCCTCAGACCCGCTCCCCGTACTGGCGCTCGTAGTAGCGCCGGTACTCGCCGGAGAGGATTTCCCGCCACCAGGCGTCATGCTCCCGGTACCAGGCCACGGCCTGCTCGAGCCCCGCCTCGAAGGGCACGCGGGCCGTCCAGCCCAGCTCGCGCTGGAGCTTGCCGTGGTCCAGCGCGTAGCGGCGGTCGTGGCCGGGGCGGTCCTTCACGTGGTGCAGCAGGCTCTCGGAGCGGCCGGT
>JBHGAX010000451.1:0-2708 GCA_041946635.1 Methylomirabilales bacterium (SeqCode) | reverse complement strand
GATCCGCTGCTCCGCCGCATCTTCGTGGGCCTGGTGCAGGGCAAGGAGCGCCGGCCGCTCAGCCTGCAGCCCCCCGAGGTGCAGCAGCGCGCCGCGGCCCTGGCCGCCCGCGGGGCCGCCGTGGCCGCGGCCGAGAGCGAGGCGGGGGACCCGGCGGCCGCGGAGCAGACGCTGGCCCGGACCGTGGAGGACTGCCTGGCGCGCATTCATGAGCGGCATGCCCGCCGGGAGCGGGAATCGCTCCGCCGGGCCATGCTCGCCGCCGCCGAGAGCGGCGACGCGGTGGAGAGTCTCCGCATTCTTGCGAATCATCCCAAGGCGAAGGGTCGTCATTCCACCGAATAGGAGCACACTGCATGGCCAAGCCAGAGCGACGTGAGACCAAGTCCCGACCCCAGCCGCGCCGCGCGGCAGCCGCGGAATCCGCGCGCGCGGCCAAGGCCCCCGTCAAGCCCGTCAAGGCGACGAAGCCGCCGGCCAAGGCCGAGCCGGCGACCCGTCCGGCCGCCCCCGAGAAGAAGGCCGCCCCGGCCGGTCCCGGGGCCGCCGTGGCCACCAAGCCCGGCGGCGGGCCGCGCGTGGAGGACGTGAAGGCCCTGGTGGCCCTCGGCAAGAAGAAGGGCTATCTCACCTACGACGAGATCATGAGCCACCTGCCGGAAGACGAGTCCTCGCCCGAGCGCTTCGACGAGATCTTCCGGGCGCTGGGGGAGATGGACATCGAGGTGGTGGAGATCCCCGAGCGGCACAAGCGCGACGGCGAGGACGGCCAGGAAGAGGCGTCCGCCGAGCCGGAGCTGGACCTCACCCCGGCCCCCATGGGGCGCACGGACGACCCGGTCCGCATGTACCTGCGCGAGATGGGCCGCACGCCGCTCCTCACGCGCGAGGGCGAGATCCGGATCGCCAAGCGCATCGAGGAGGGCCGCAAGGAGGTGGCGGACGCCGTCTGCCGGTCCAGCATCGCGGTGCGCGAGGTGCTCTACCTCGGCGAGCGGCTGGAGCAGGGGCGCCTGCGGGTCAGCGACTTCCTGGCGCTGAACGAGTTCGAGGAGCTGTCCGAGCAGAAGGAGCGCGAGCTGCTGGCCGAGGCGAAGCCGGTGCTCCGCGTGCTGAAGAACGAGCAGGCCAAGATCGACGACCTGCGCCGGCGCGTGGAGAAGGCCGAGTCGCGCCTGACCGACGCGGGCCGGAAGCGCTTCGAGGCCGAGATCCAGCAGCACAAGGACAAGCAGGCCGAGCTGCTCCGGAAGCTCACGCTGAGCCAGCGCGTGGTGGACCGCATCGTCGCCCGCATGCGGCGCTTCCTGGAGCGGATCGAGAGCGCCGAGCGCGAGCTGCAGGAGATGGGGCGCCAGGTGCGCCTCAGCCAGGCCGACCTGAAGCGGCTGGGCAACGGCGACGGCATCGAGCCGGGCGCCGTGCGGCTGCTCCTGCGCCGCGCCAAGCTGGTGAAGCGCGACGGGGACATCCTGAAGCAGCAGATCGGCGGCCTGGTGGACAAGATCCACAAGGTGGAGCAGGAGGCCGAGGCCTCGGCCAAGGAGCTGCGCACGCTGCTCACCGCCATCACCCAGGGCGAGCGCAAGGCCCTGCAGGCCAAGAAGGAGATGGTGGAGGCGAACCTCCGCCTGGTCATCAGCATCGCCAAGAAGTACACCAACCGCGGCCTCCAGTTCCTGGACCTGATCCAGGAGGGGAACATCGGCCTGATGCGGGCGGTGGACAAGTTCGAGTACCAGCGGGGTTACAAGTTCAGCACCTACGCCACCTGGTGGATCCGGCAGGCCATCACGCGCGCCATCGCGGACCAGGCCCGCACCATCCGCATCCCCGTGCACATGATCGAGACGATCAACAAGCTGATCCGGGCGTCGCGCCACCTGGTGCAGGAGTACGGGCGCGAGCCGACCCCCGAGGAGATCGCGCAGAAGATCGACCTGCCGGTGGACAAGGTGCGCAAGGTGCTGAAGATCGCCCAGGAGCCGATCTCGCTGGAGACGCCCATCGGCGAGGAAGAGGACTCGCACCTGGGCGACTTCATCGAGGACAAGGCCGCCGTCTCGCCGCTGGAGGCGGTGATCGGCATCAACCTCAGCGGCCAGACCGAGGAGGTCCTGAAGACCCTCACGCCGCGCGAGGAGAAGGTCCTGCGCCTGCGCTTCGGCATCGGCGACGGCTGCGACCACACCCTGGAGGAGGTCGGCCAGCAGTTCGACGTCACGCGCGAGCGCATCCGCCAGATCGAGGCCAAGGCCCTGCGCAAGCTGCGGCACCCGACGCGGAGCAAGAAGCTGAAGAGCTTCGTGGAGGGGTAGGACCGCAGGGGAGCCGGGGCGCGGAGGCGCCGGGGCGCAGAGGCGCCCGCCCTTTTCTCTTCCCTCTCTCTCGGGGAGAGGGGCAGGGTGAGGGCGATTCGGAATTACCTGCACGGCAGTTGCCGGTGTCTCGCGCATGCTGAAGGCAGAGGCTGGTCAAAAAGGCCCAGACGCCCCTCGACTTCGCTCGGGGCCGCGAGCATGTCGAGCGGCAAGGCGGCGCGCCGGAGGCCGGGCGAGGCGTACAGGTACGCCGCAGCCCGTGCGCGAGTCGGCGCAACGTCGCAGATGGGCCGTTTTCACCAGCCGACCAGGGCCCATAGCTCAGCTGGTCAGAGCCGCCGGCTCATAACCGGATGGTCGGAGGTTCGAGTCCTCCTGGGCCCACCA
>JBHGAX010000450.1:0-2714 GCA_041946635.1 Methylomirabilales bacterium (SeqCode) | reverse complement strand
CTCGGCACTCGGCACTCGGCTCTCGGCTCTCGGCTCTCCCACCGGAGGACGCCGTGCTCCTCAAGGCGCTGTGCCAGAAGATGCTGCTGAAGTCGCTGTGGGTCTACCATGCGAACAGCGGCGGGTGCAACGGCTGCGACATCGAGGTGCTGAACGTGCTCACGCCCTACTACGACGTGGAGCGGTTCGGCATCAAGCTGGTCGGCTCGCCGCGGCACGCCGACGTGATGCTCTGCCAGGGGCCGGCCATGCGCTCCACGGCCGCCGCCCTGCGGCGGGCCTACGAGGCGATGCCGGCGCCCAAGCTGGTCTTCGCCATCGGCTCCTGCGCCTGCGGGGGCGGGCTCTGGTACGACACGTACAGCGTCCTGGGTCCGGTGGAGAAGGTCCTCCCGGTCAACTTCTACATTCCCGGATGCCCGCCCCGCCCGGAAGCCATCCTCTGGGGTATCGCCGTGGCGGCCGGCCTCGTGGACAAGAAGGTCGCGCCCATCAGCGTCAAGCAGCTCGAGTTCCCGATCCCCCGCTACCACCCCGAGGACCTGCGGCAGGAGGGCGGGATGGTGGTCTACACCAAGATGGAGCAGGTGTAGCGCTGCGGGCAAGACGCGGGTCGTCTCGCCGGGTCATTCGGTTTCCGGCACACACCGGTCCCCGACGGCTGCCCCGCATTGACCTCAGCCTCTTCCCGCCCTACCCATAACCGCGCCAGGCAGTCGGTCCTCAACATCGTCGCACCAGGAGCCCGCCATGCCGAACACCGAGAAGAACTTGAAGGATGCGTTTGCCGGGGAAAGCCAGGCCAACCGGAAGTATCTGGCCTTTGCGAGAAAGGCCGAGCAGGACGGCTTCCCGAACGTCGCCCGCCTGTTCCGCACCACGGCCGAGGCCGAGACCATCCACGCTCACGCCCACCTGGAGGCGCTGGGCGCGATCGGCTCGACAGCCCAGAATCTGGAAGCGGCGGTCGGCGGGGAGACGTACGAGTACAGCGAGATGTACCCGCCCATGCTCAAGCAGGCTATCGAGGACAAGCACAAGGCGCGTCGCATGTTCGGCTACGCGCTGAAGGCCGAGGGCGTGCACGCGAAGCTCTACCAGGTGGCCCTGGACGCCGTGCAGCAAGGGAAGGACCTGGCCGAGACCCGGATCTACCTCTGCCCCGTGTGCGGGCACATCGAGCTGGGCCAGCCGCCGGACCGCTGCCCGATCTGCGGGGCGCTGGAGGGCGAGTTCGTGCAGGTCTGAAGGCCGGCCGCCACGCGGTCCCCCGCTCCCCGATCCCCGGCCCCACCCTACTGCGGCACCGGCCGGTAGCCCGCCAAGGCCCACTCGCCGGCGAGCGCCAGGCCCGCGAGCGCCCGCGGCCGGGGGGACGTTCGGGTCCGAGGCATGACCGTCGCGGCATCCACCGGGCTTCGGCGGTCACGCCCGCGTCAGGGAACGGTACTTGATGCGGTGGGGGCGATCGGCGGCCGCGCCGAGCCGGCGCTTGCGGTCGGCGTCGTACTCGCTCCAGTTGCCCTCGAAGAAGTAGACCTTGCTGTCGCCCTCGAAGGCCAGGATGTGGGTGGCGATGCGGTCCAGGAACCACCGGTCGTGGGAGATCACCAGCGCGCAGCCGGCGTACCGATCGATGGCGTCCTCCAGCGCGCGCATGGTATTGACGTCCAGGTCGTTGGTCGGCTCGTCCAGCAGCAGGACGTTCGCCTCGCGGCGCAGCATGCGCGCCAGGTGCAGCCGGTTGCGCTCGCCGCCCGAGAGCGCCCCCACCTTCTTCTGCTGGTCCGGGCCCAGGAAGTTGAAGCGCGCCGCATAGGCCCGCGAGTTCACGCTGGCCTTGCCCAGCGGGATCACGTCCTGGCCGCCGGAGATGGACTGCCAGACCGTCTGCTCGGGGTCCAGGTCGCTGCGCGCCTGGTCGACGTAGGCCAGCTTGACGGTCTGGCCGAGCGTGAGCCTGCCCTTGTCGGGGCGCTCCTCCCCGGTGAGCATCCGGAAGAGCGTGGTCTTGCCGGCGCCGTTCGGCCCCACGATGCCGACCACCGCGGCCGGCGGGATGCTGAAGGTCATGTCCTCGAACAGCACCCGGTCGCCGTAGGCCTTGCTCGCGCCCTCCGCCTGGACCACCAGGTCGCCCAGCCGCGGCCCGGGCGGGATGAAGATCTCCAGCTCGCGCGCCAGCCGCTCGTGCTCCTGCTGCAGCAGGCTCTGGTAGGCGTTGATGCGCGCCCGGCCCTTGGCGTGCCGCCCCTTGGGCGACATGCTGATCCACTCCAGCTCGCGCTGGAGGGTCCGCTGCCGCTCCGTCTCGGCCTTCTCCTCGCGGGCCAGCCGCTCCCGCTTCTGCGCCAGCCACGAGGAGTAGTTGCCTTTCCAGGGGATGCCGTGGCCGCGATCCAGCTCCAGGATCCACCCGGCCACGTTGTCCAGGAAGTAGCGGTCGTGCGTCACGGCGATCACCGTGCCCGCGTACTCCCGGAGGTGGCGCTCCAGCCAGGCCACCGACTCCGCGTCCAGGTGGTTGGTCGGCTCGTCGAGCAGGAGGATATCCGGCTTGCGGAGCAGGAGCCGGCAGAGCGCCACGCGACGCAGCTCGCCGCCGGAGAGGACCCGGACCGGCGTGTCGCCCGGCGGGCAGCGGAGGGCGTCCATGGCCAGCTCCAGCCGGCTGTCGAGGTCCCAGGCGCCCGCGGCGTCCAGCTTGTCCTGGA